>JAFTQT010000159.1 GCA_017462615.1 Clostridia bacterium
GCAACTTCACTTGCCCCTGGGGGCAAACTTAGTTGTCGAAACTATTGTTTGCGAAGACAAACAATAGTTTCGACGTGCCCCGTGCGCGGAAAAAGGTCAACCGGCGTCACCGCGCCGATCTCATAGCCGAGGTCGCGGAGGATGGCACAGTCGCGGGCGAGGGTATCGGGGCCGCAGGAGACGTAGACGATGCGGGGCACGGTGCGGGCGGCGAGAAACTCCAGGAGCATCCGATCACAGCCCTTGCGGGGTGGATCAAGGATGACCACGTCGGGCTGAAGGCGCGCCCCTCTCGCCGCCTCGGCGGGGGCAAGCAATCCCTCGGCGTTGGCGGCGTCGCCACAGTAA
The DNA here is from genome assembly GCA_017462615.1 of Clostridia bacterium. Taxonomy (GTDB): domain Bacteria; phylum Bacillota; class Clostridia; order Oscillospirales; family CAG-272; genus Firm-07. The sequence goes on from JAFTQT010000159.1 coordinate 349, forward strand.
AAGCTGGCGTTTTCGATACCGTTCAGGGCCATATTCACGCGGGCGGACTCCACCGCCTCGGGGACGATCTCAATGCCGATCACCTCTTGAAAGTGCTCCGCCATGGAAAGCCCAATGGTGCCCGCACCGCAGTAGAGGTCAAGCAGCAGGCCGTTTTTCGCACCCGTTCGGGCTCTTTCGGCGGCAAGACCGTACAACAGCTCCGCCGCGTCGTGGTTCACCTGATAAAACGCCCCCGGCGCAATGCGGAAACGCTTGCCGCAGAGGATATCCTCCAGATAGGGCTTGCCCCACAGGGTGCGGTATTCTCGCCCCAGCACCACGTTGGTGGCCTTTTTGTTCACGTTCAGCAAAATAGAGGTCACACGGGGGAATTTTTCTCGCAGCAGCGCGATGAACGCCGCCTCGTTGGGCAGCGCGTCACCGTTCAGCACCGGGCAGACCATCAACTCGCCGCTGCCCCTGCCCTCCCGCAGATACAGGTGGCGAAAAAGCCCCTTTCCCGTGGTCTCGTCGTATGTAGAAACGCTGTTTTCCTGCAAAAAGCCGCAAACGGTGCGCAAGATCTCGCCAAATACAGCGGGCTGCAGGCTGCAGCCGTCCGCCCGCACCACCCGATGGGTCTTTTGAGCGTAAAATCCGCCCCAAACGCCCTTTTCCGACCCCGTTACGGGGTATTCTGCCTTATTGCGATAACCGCGCACCTCGCCCGTGGTGCGGGTGGGCTCCACCTCCACGTCGAGAAGCCCCACCTTGCGAAAGCAATGCATCACGTACTCTCGCTTCAACGCCAGCTCTTTTTCGTAGGATAAATGCCGATACACGCATCCGCCGCAGGAAAGTGGCATAGCGCAAAAGCCCTCCTCCCGGTGGGGAGAGGGCACGGTCACCGCCAGCAGCCTTGCCACGGCGTAGCTTTTATTCACCTTGATGATCTCGGCCTCCACCGTATCACCTGCCACCGCGCCGGCAACGAACACCGCGCGGCCATCCGGGGCGCGGCCAACGCCGCATCCCAGATTATTGAGATCGTGCACCTCCAGCGAGATGCGCTGTCCTTTTTGCAATATCCCCCCAAACGGGGTGGAAAAAGCTCCTTTATCAGACATAAAACTCCTCACCCGTTTCAAGGCAAAGACAGCCAAGCACGCCGCCGTCCTTCACGCCGCAGTCGATGCGGATGACGCCCGCCTCCCGCTCAATGCGACCGCTTGCGGTGGGCATATGCCCCACCACCAGGGTGCGATCCGGGAAAAACGCCGCCCCTGTCGGGGTCTCGGCAAAGAAGGCCTCGGGCTCATAGTCCTCAAGGGGCGTTTCCGGGTCAAAGCCCGCAATGCCGCCGTGGCAGAGCACAAATTCCTTGCCACCGGCCTCCACCTCCTCAAAGAGGGTAGCCTCGGAGAGGTAATCCAGCAGCCCCTCCCGCATATCCGCATCCAGCGCCCTGAAGCCCTCCAGCGTAGCCTGGCCGCCGTCGGCCGCCCAGGCCATCATCTCTGCGGCAAACTCGGGGGTGGGCGCGGAGCCGTCCTTCAGCATCCGGTCAAAGCCACCAAGCATCCGCAGCGCCTTGTAATCGTGCTCGCCCGCCACGGAATATACGTTTTCGCACATGCTGAGCTCGGTGAGCAGCGCCACCGCCTCCTCGCCGTAATCGGCGGTATCGCCCAGCACATACAGAATATCACGGTCGGAAAATCCGATCTTTTCAAGCAGCGCGGTGTATTTCTCCATCGCGCCGTGCAGATTGGCCACAACGTAGGTCATATTTTACTCCTTTCAAATCAAGCGAGGGGTGTAGCTGTGCACGATTTCCACCTCGATGGCAGCATCCGCCGCCCGTACCAGGTCCGCAAGATGAGCGCAAACAGGCGCCTCTGTGGCGTAGTGACCCGCCTCCAGCAGCACCAGCCCCTCCTCGGGGCCGTCCAGCATCCGGTGGTACCCGATGCGACCGGAGAGAAAGAGCTCCGCGCCCGCCTCGGCAGCGGCCGCAACGTAATCGCCACCCTCGCCGCCAAGCACCGCCACGCGGCGCACCGTGCCGGTGCCGGAAAGCAGCACGCCGGGGGCGTGTAATTTATCTTTCACAAGGGCGGCAAGCTCCTCCGCCGTCATCGCCTCGGGAAGCTCGCCCACCCGTCCGCAGGGCACCTCGCCTGCGGGGCCGAAGGGTGCCACGTTGGCGAGTCCCAAAAGCGCCGCCAGCACATCGTTGACGCCGCCCTCGGCGGCATCCAGGCGCGTGTGAAAGGCCATGGCCGCCACGCCGGCGCGCGCCAGGGTCAGCAGCTTGCGGGGCACGGCGTGCTCGGTTACCAGCGCCTTCACGCCGCGAAAGAGCAGCGGATGGTGAGTCAGCACCACGTCAAAGCCCTCCGCCGCAGCCCTTTCGGCCACCGCCTCGGTGAGATCCAGCGCCACCAGCACCCGCCGCACCTGCCTTTTCGGCTCCGGGCAGCAGGAAAGGCCGTCGTTATCCCACTCGGCCGAGAGCGACCGGGGAAGGCGCGCCTCCAGATAGCTATATAATTCCTTTACCGTCATAAAAAACTCCTTTCGGCCTCGCCGTCCCACGGCGGAGAAGCAAAAGGCCCGCGCCCGCACTGCGGACCGGGCCTTTTCTTGCTTTTGCCGGTATTACTTAGACAAAAAATCGTTCAGCTTCTTCACCAGAGCGTCAGCGTCGGTGCCGTGCACCATGCAGGCGTCAGCGATGGACTCGCCGCGGGCAGAGGGGCAGCCGAGGCAGTGCATACCGATCTCAAAGAAGAACTGGGCGGTGGCAGGTGCTGCATCCAGCACGTCACCGATGATGCTTTCCTTGGTAACGACCATGAGTATAAACCTCCTTACAATGAACTACCCTTATTATACCCCCTTTTGTCGCCTTTGTCAACCGTCGTGCGGGCTTTTTTCCGCAATTCTTGCGCAAAAAATGCACATCTTCCCCCCTTGTCAAAAATATGCAAATTTGCCAAAATGACCATATCGAAGGACTTGCATTTTATTTTGAAGTATGTTATACTATAATAAAGAGTATTTTGTACCCTGTATTTTTTATCATCTCATTCCAAGAGGCAACAATGATTGGATTAAAGCTTATTTTCTGTATTGTTTTCGGTTATCTGGTGGGTGGCATCAATCCCTCTTATATCGTGGGACGCCTGCGGGGCTTTGACATCCGGCAGCGCGGCTCCGGCAACGCCGGCGCCTCCAACGCCGTGATCGTGATGGGCAAGCTGGTGGGCATTGGCAGCGCGCTGTTTGATATTCTCAAGGCCGCCGCCGTGGTGTGGCTCGCCCCCGTCTTTTTGCGCGGCACCCCCTTCGCCGCGGAGATCGCGGGCGTTTCCTGTATCTTCGGCCACGTGTTTCCCATCTATATGCGCTTTCGCGGCGGCAAGGGCCTCGCTTGCCTGGGCGGTGTGCTGCTGGCCGTGGATTTTCGCCTGCTGCTGATCCTGCTGGGCATTGAGATCCTGCTGATCCTGCTCTTTGATTATATCTGCGTATGCCCCCTGACGGCCTCGGTCATCATCCCCTTCCTCTACGGCATCCTTGGTGACGGCGGCTTCGGCTTTCTGCTGAACGCCAAGGGCGGCTGGTGGGGCGCCGGCATCATTGCCCTGGGCTGTATTCTCGTTTTCTGCAAGCACATCGGCAATCTGAAGCGCATCAAAAACGGCACCGAGCTGCACCTCAGCTACTTCTGGAACAAAAACAAGGATGAGGAGCTTGCCCGCGTGCAAAAAAACATGAAAAAGTAAACCCATTCCCCCGGGCGGCTTTCCGCCCAGAAAGGAGAATTTATGAACATTACACTTTACGGTTCTGCCAGCGATAAGATCGATCGCGCCTATATCGACGGCGTAGAGGCGCTGGGACGCGCCATGGCCAAGCGCGGACACACCATGGTGTTCGGCGCCGGCTCCACGGGTCTGATGGGCGCCGCCGCCAGAGGCATGGCTGCAGAGGGTGGCCAGATCATCGGCGTAACGCCCCATTTCATGCACAAGCTGGAGCCCGTCAGCACCCTGTGCACCGAGCTGATCGCCACCGAGACCATGGCCGAGCGCAAGACCATTATGGAGGATAAGGCCGATGCCTTTATCATCACCCCCGGCGGCCTCGGCACCTTTGACGAATTCTTCCAGATCATGACGCTGAAGATCCTTTCCCGCCACGACAAGCCCGTGGTGCTTTACAACATCAACGGCTTCTGGGACGGCATGCTGGGCGTCATCGGCGCCGATATCCTCAAGGGCTTCATCTCCCCCGAGGTGGCCAACGACTTCACCATCTGCGAAACGCCGGAGTCGGTCTTCGCCGTTATCGAAAAGAAAAATTAAAAATAGCACAGGGGCCGTGTCACGAAAAAGTGACCCGGCCCCTTGTTTTGCGCAAATGCGCATATTAGATTTTACCGGGATGTTCGCACGACCCCCCAATTTATTATGCGGCTATTCGCTATGAGCCCCTTTGCCCATTTTTGAAGGTTTTGGGGGAGGAGGTTGTGAATTTCTTTGCCGCAGGCAAAGAAAGAGCAGGAGGAGGGTGCTTTTGCAAAAGCACCCTCCTCCTGCTCCCACTTTCCCCGACAAATCAGAATTACAAATCTCCGATATGCCGAAAAGGCCGGGGCACAAAACGTGCCCCGGCCTTTTTCATACCGTTTAGGGGTTAATTCATTTTTACGATGGCATTGCCGACGGCGGGCTTGTCGCTGATGACCACGGAGGCACTCTCGCCGGCGTTGTAAAGGCCGCCCTTTCCGCCCAGGGTCATATTGGGGCCGTCCTTCGTAACGGTGACGGTGGTGTTGTAAATATCGGAGGCGATATTGTACTGCACGCTATCCATGTGGTAGGTGTGATAGGACACGTAAGCCCAGGTGCCGCGGCTGGCGCCGGAATCGTTGGCACGCTCCATCATTTGCTTGGCGCTGCAGGGCCAGAGAAGGATGCTTGCCTTGGTCAGCTCGTAGAGCTCGCGCTCACAGCCGGCACCGCCGTGATGCGCGATCTGCACCATATCCGACTGCATATAATCGCCAAACATAGCGCGCAGGCAGGCGCTGCCGCGGGTCTGCAGGTCGCCCAGCCACAGGACAGAGGTATCCTTGCCCTGCACGTGGCCGCTGCCGTCGGTGTTGTGGATAACGGTGCGCAGCACGGTGGAGGAGTTGTTGAAGCGCTCGAAGGTGACGGGGTAAATATCCTCATGAGTGTAAAGCACCTCAATCTCCACGTTGGCAAGGTACAGCTTCATGCCGGTGTGCACCTTCAGATACTGGGTCTTGCCCTGGGTATAGTTGGCAATGGTGGCCAGATTGTTGCGCACGTGCAAATTGGGATCCAGACAGTTGTAGCTTTCAAGATCGGAGGGGTTGTTGGCAATGAGCCGCTCCAGCTTGATGGTCTTGCCGTAGTCGCGGCACAGTGCCAGGAAATTGCCGGTGTGGTCGCCATGGCCGTGAGACATATACCAGGCGGAGATCACAATGGGGTTGGTCTGGCTGGGGCTGAAGCCGAAGGCCTGGCGGTACAGGTCGGCAAGCACCTGATAGATCCGCGCCACAGAGCCGCTTACGGAAATGCCGCCGTCCTGCACGATGAAGGAGCCATCCTCCAGCTGCATGATGTAGAGGTTGCCGCCGCGGGAAACCGTGAGGGTCGCGCCCTCATAATCCAGGCGCGCGGCGGTGAGACGGGTATCGGTCACCTTGGTGTAGGTGTCGTATTGCGGCGTGAGAATATCCTCGGAGAACTGGTTGCCCTCCTTGGAGACGTCGGCGGTGACCACGCGGATGCACTTGTCGTACATCGTGACGCCCTCGGTGAAGGCGTGCTTGTAGTCCGCGTAGGCGGTATATAGCAGGATCCCCTTGGAGTCGTTGCGGTAAAGACGGAAGATGCTGCCCTCCAGGGTGTTTTCCTGCAATAGCGTGTAGCCCTTATCGGCCATGCCGCCACAGTAGCGGTTGAAGGCCTCGGCATTGACGCCCTTGCCGGTGTAGTAGAGCTCAACGGAGCCCTCGCCCACGTCCACGGAGCCGGCAAGCTCAATGCCCTCCCCCTCGGGACGGGGCACGTCCAGCTCCCAGCCGAAATTCTTAGTGGCGGCCATCCGGAAGCCGGCCGGCAGCAGCAAAATCTTCTTGCCGCTCTCGTTGGTGGTGGCACCCAGCTTTATCAGCTGCTCCAGCATATCCACAGCCTGGCGCAGACCGTTGTCGTTGAGACCGGAAACCACCAGGGTCTGGCCGTAAAGCGCCACGCCGAAGCCATCTGCGTCAATGGTCTTGATAAACTGCTTGGTGGCATCGCGGTTCACCAGCCCCACCAGCACCTCGCGCTTGGTGGGATCCTTTTTGTCAGAGGTGAAGGAAAGACTGGTGGAGGTGATGGTGACGGCACCCTTCAGCAGATTGCGCACCTGCTCCGCCATGATCACGCCGTGATCGCGGTTGCTGAATTTCTCCTCGTCATCCTCAAAGGCGTCGCTGGGGAGACGTCCGCTGCCGGTGTCGCCGGAGGCATCCCAATCCTGGTTATAAATAACGGAATAGGAGCCGGTGATCTCCACCATGGGGGTGTTGGAGACTACGGTCTCCTCCACGGTAACAAGGGCGCCGCCCTCGCCGGTGAGGCAGGCGCCGGCAAAGGCCTCCACGGCCATGACAGTCATGAGGTCGGTGGTGCCCACCAGCACCAGCTTGCCGTTCACCACGCCGTAGGCGTAGCCCTCGCCCTCGATCTTCGAGAGGAGCTCGGTGGACTCGGGACGGTTGGTGGCACCCAGCAGGATCTCCTTTTCGCCCACGGCGCCGGAGGCGTCGATGCCGCTGGATATTTTTAAGCCCGTGTAGTCGGAGAGGGTGGTGGCAAAGCCCTTGGCCCAGGTGGCAAAGATATTTTTATAGCTGGACTTGTAGATCAATTTGTAATCGGTGAGGTCGATGGGATCGGTGCCCCCCCGGCAAGCAGTAAGGCACAGCAGCGCGCCTGCCACAAGCGCGAGACAGAGCAACAGAGATAGTAATTTTTTCATATGCTTTCTCCTTGATTCGTATGCATATAACGATTCTACGCTTCAAGTATAACACAAGCCTCAGCCTTTGGCAAGGTTTATTTTTTCCAAAAGTGGGAAAATAGTATCTTGGCAAAACGGAGGAGCTGCGTTATGCAAGCACGCCACCCTTGACCGTATCAGAAAGCTTCCGTTGGGGTCTATGCGTTCGTACCATTCGGAAGAATCGCTCTGCGACTACTCGTCATCCGAACGGAGTCTCGCCAAGCGAAGGCGGGATCACGGGAAATTTTCATCACGCGACTATCGCGTGGGATTTGTTATACAAAAAGGGAGAAAGGAGCGCTTTTCACGAAAAGCGCTCCCGCCCCCACACTCCCTCCCGCCCAAAGCCTTCAAAAAAGGAATGAAGCACATCATAGGAGGCCGGGCTTTTTTTCGCCTCCGTCTTGACATTCCCTGCTATTTGTGTTATCATTAAAGGTGCGAAATACGCACCAAGAAAGGCTATGTCTATGAAAATTGGTTTTGTATCCCTCGGCTGCTCCAAAAACCAAATGGACACCGAGGTTATGCTGCACGAGCTGATGAGTGCGGGCTATGAGATCACCCCGGAGGAGACCGAGGCGGATATCGTGGTCATCAACACCTGCGGCTTTATCGAAAGCGCCAAAAAAGAGGCCATTGATAACATTTTGGACATTGCGTGGCTGAAAAAGCACAACGGTCTCAAGGGCATCGTAGTCACGGGATGCCTGGCGGAGCGGTATCGGGAGGAGATCTTCACCGAGATGCCCGAGGTAGATGCCCTGCTTGGCGTGGGCAGCATCCACAACATCGTGGAGGCTGTGGAAAGCATCTCCGCCCGTCTCAAAAACAAAAAACTGCCCAAATACGCCTCCTTTGAGGACAAAAATACCGTCAGACTTGGCGGCGACCGCATCCTGACCACGCCGGAGTTTTACTCCTATATCAAGATCGCGGAGGGCTGCGACAACCGTTGCGCCTACTGCGCCATTCCCTCCATCCGCGGCCGCTTCCGCTCCCGTCCCATGGAGGATCTGATCGCGGAGGCAAAGCAGCTGGAGGCGCTGGGCGTGCAGGAACTGAACGTCATCGCCCAGGACATCACCCGTTACGGGCAGGATCTCTACGGCGAGTACCGTCTGCACGAGCTGCTGCACCGCATCACCGCGGAGACCGAGATCCCGTGGCTGCGCCTCCTTTACTGCTACCCTGACAAGGTCACCGACGAGCTGATCGCGGAGATCCGCGACAACCCCCGTATCGTCAAGTATATTGACCTGCCTCTGCAGCACATTTCCGACCCCGTTTTGCGGGCAATGAACCGCCACGGCGACAGTGCCCACATCCGCGGCGTCATCGAAAAGCTCCGCCGTGAGATCCCCGATCTCACCCTCAGAACCACCTTCATCGTGGGCTTCCCCGGTGAAACTGAGGAGGATTTTGAGACCCTTTGCCGCTTTGTGGAGGAGACCCGCTTTGACCGCATGGGCGTCTTCACCTTCTCCCCCGAGGAGGGCACCCCCGCCGCCGAAATGGAAAATCAGATCGACGAGCAGGTAAAGCAGGACCGCATGGACATCCTAATGAAGCTGCAAATGCGCATCAACGCCGAAAACAACGAAAAGAAGCTGGGCACCGTGCAGCGTGTGCTGGTGGAGGATTTTGACCCCGTCAGCGAGGCGCATTTCGGTCGTTCTGCCGCCGATGCTCCCGATATTGACGGCAAGGTGTATTTCAAGGCTGACCGCCGCATTGCCCCCGGCAGTATGGTGGATGTGAAGATCCGCGACGTGGTGGATTACGACCTCTACGGCCGCGCCATCATGCCCAAATAAGGAGGATATTATGAGTAAAATGAATTTACCCAACAAGCTGACCATGCTGCGCCTTTGCCTTGTACCCGTGGTAATGGTGCTGCTGCTGTTGCCCCAGTCGCTGCTTGACTGGCGCATCGTTTACGCTGCCGGCGCGGTGCTGTTTATCCTTACCGCCCTCACCGATATGCTGGACGGCAAAATTGCCCGCAAGTACAACCTGATTACCGACTTCGGTAAGTTTATGGATCCCGTGGCGGATAAATTTATGGTCATCGGCACCCTGATGGCGCTGCTGTTCCGCATGATGCGCCCCGATCTGTACGGCGTTGCCTACGACAGCTCCTTCACGGTTGTCTTTTTCGTGGCCGTGGTGGGTATCATCTTCCGCGAGCTTGCCATTACCTCCCTGCGCCTGGTGCTGGTCAGCAGCTCCGGCATGGTGGTGGCCGCCAAGATGCTGGGCAAGATCAAGACCGTCTCCCAGATCGTGTGCATCTGCACGCTGCTGATCGAGCCCTTTATCGATCTGCTCCTCTGCCACCTCGCCCCCGATTATTTCTTCGCCCACTTCTATCCCCTCTCCTGGCTCACCGTGGCGGTGATGCTGGTGTTCACCCTCTGGTCGGGCATCGACTATCTGAAGGGCGGCTGGAAATACATCGCCTCCAACAAATAAGTGCCGAAACGGTATGAAAAACCCGGCCATTCGCGTTGCGAATGGCCGGGTTTTTTTATTATTTTTTGACCACCGCAGAGATGTCCTTGGTGCCCTCGGTGATCACGATGGGGGCACTTTCTCCGGCGTTATAGAGGCCGGTATCGCCGCCCAGCGTCATATCGGGGCCATCCCCCGTAATGGTAACGGTGGTATTGTAGGTATCGGCAAAAATATGATATTTCACCGAATCGAGATTCTGATACAGAATAGCGGATACCCGCTTGTAGCCGCTGGCGTTGGTGTTGCTCACCACGTCGGTAAGGCGCGCGAGAGAGTTGGGCCACAGCACGATCTCCGGCTCCACCAGAATATAGAGTGCGATCTCCACAGCGGAAAGGCCGTGGTGGGCCGCCTGCACGATGTCGCTTTTCAGACCCTCTCCGTACATCGCACGCAAGTACTCGCTACCCCGGGTCATCTGGTCGCCCAGCCACAGCAGCGTGGTCCTCTCACCCACCGCATTGCCGCTGCCGTCGGTGGCAGTAAAGGTGCTGCGGGTCACTACGCTGGCGGTATTGAATACGTCAATGGTAAGCGGATAAATATCCTCCGGTGCAAACAGCACCTCCAGCTCCATATTGCAAAGATACAGCTTCTGCCCTGCGTGCACCTTCAGATATTTGGTCTCCCCCTTGGTGTAGCCGAACACGGTGTGCATGGTGTTGCGGATGGTATGATTGGGGTCGTGGCTGTTGTAGGCCTGCTCGTCGGAGAGGTTGTTGCCGATGAGATACTTCAGCTCGATCTTGCTGCCATAAGCCTTGCAGAGCTCCACAAAGTTCTGATAATGGTCGCCGTGGCCGTGGGTCAGATACCAGGCGGTGATCACGATGGGCTCTGCCGCCGAGGGTGCCCGGCCAAAGGCCTGCTTGTGCAGGTCCTCCAGCACCTTGTAGAGCCTTGTATAGTCCTGCCCCGCCTTGTAGCCGCCGTCCAGCACCACGAAGGAGCCATCCTCAAGCTGTACCACGTAGCACATACCGGAGGCTGCGGCATAGTTGAACCGCAAGGAGGTGACGCGGGTGTCGGTAACCTTAACGTAGTCGTAATGAGGCGTGAGCAGCCCATCGTCAAATACGTTGCCACTACCGGTGGCCTTGGCTGCCACAATACGAATGGCAGGATCGTAGGTCTCCACCTTCTGGCTCTTTGCGTGGGCAAAGGCCATATAGCTCACGTAAAGCAGCTGGTTCTTCTCCGCGCTCTGATAGGTGGCAAAGAGGCTGCCCTCGATCTCGTTTTCCTGCACTAACGCGTATCCCGCACCGGCAAGCGAGGTCAGATAAGCCCGATAAGCGTCGGCATTGACACCCTTGCCCGTATAATGATAAAGCATCGATCCCTCGCCCGCATCCACCGATCCGGTCAGCGCAATATCCGCTCCCGTGGGACGGGGAAAATCGGTCACAGCGCCGCTGCTTTTCGTGCTGATCCACTTGAAATCCGCTGGGATCTGCAGGCTTTTCGTGCCACCGTCATCGGCGGTATCGGCTTTCACGGCCTCCAGAAACAGATCAACGGCAGAGCCAAGCCCCGCGCCGTTGAGGCCGGTGATCACTACCCGTCCCTCCACCACGCCGAAGCCGTAGTCGTTCACGTCCATATCCTGCAGGAACGTGCCCACCGCATCCCGCTCCACAAGGCCGACCAGAACCTCCTTGTTGGCGGTCTTGCTGTCCTTTGCCAGCGCAAATTTGCTCTTGGCGGAAAGAGTCTCCCGAAGGCCCTTCTGCACCTTTTCTGCCATTTCGAAGGCATAATCGGGGCCGTCGTTGGCAGCGCCACCCTCGGGGGCGGGCTGATCGTTCAGAAGCGCAGAATAGACCACCGCGAAATCCGGCGAAACGGTCAGCATATCCACGTCGGAGACCACGGTTTTCGGCACCGTGACGCTGCTGTCTCCCTCATCCAAGAGGCAGGCATCCGCGAAGACCTGCATGGCCTTGACGGTAAGCAGCTTGGTGGTGCCAACGATGACCAGCTTATCCTCCACCACAGCAAAGGCGTAGCCGTGTCCGGAGATTTCGGCAAGCAGCTTTTCGGTGGCGGCGCGGCCGGTGGCACCGATCAGAATTTCCTTTTCACCCTCCTCCCGCTTGGCGGAGACGGAGCTGAGCTTCAGTCCCGTGTGAGCGGTGATCCGCTTGGTCAGCGCCGTCACCTGCCACTTGAAGCCGGCTTCAAAGTCGGCGTCATACACCACAGTATAGTCCGTGAGATCCAACGTCTTGGATTTTCCGCCGCAAGCAGAAAATGCCGTCAGCATCAGAAGCAGCAGGCAGACACACAGCATCAGGGACAGTGTTCTTTTGGCATTCATTATCAATGCTTCCTTTCAAATTTTTTTGAGCTGTAACGGATGTGCAGTATTTGTATTATAACAAAAAAACGCGCTGGTTCCTATAATAATATTGCTGTTTTTTTGCTGTTTTTGTAAAATATTGCACGCCTTACGAAAATTTCCCCGCAAGCGCACGCTTGCGGGGAAATTTTCATCTTACCTGTACGAACCCAAGCTTCTTCTGCACCTTGGAGAGGGTCTTGCGGGCGTAGTAGGCGGCCTCCTCGGCGCCCTTCTTCATCTGCGCCTCCAGTCCCGCCTTGTCGGCCAGCAGCTCCTTGAAGCGTGCCTGCACGGGTGCCAGCGCGTCGGCGCAGACCTCGCCCACGGCCAGCTTGAAGTCGCCGTAGCCGCGACCGTCAAACTCGCGCTCGATCTCCTCCATGGTCTTGTCCGTAAAGCAGGAGTAAATGGACATCAGGTTATTGATGCCGTCCTTGCCCTCGGCGTAGCGTACCACGGTATCGGAGTCGGTCACCGCGCGGCGGAATTTGCGGATGATGGTATCCTTATCATCGAGAATATACACCACGGCGTTCTGGTTCTCGTCGGATTTGCTCATTTTTTTGGTGGGGTCGGCAAGGGACATGATCTTCTTGCCCTGCTTGGAGATAATGGGCTCCGGCACGGTGAAGGTGTCGGGGAAAAGCTGATTGAAGCGCTCGGCCACGTTGCGGGCCAGCTCCACGTGCTGCTTCTGGTCAACACCCACGGGCACCACGTCGGTCTGATACAGCAGAATGTCTGCCGCCATCAGCGCAGGATAGGTGAAAAGACCGGCGTTGATGTTATCGGCGTGACGGGCGCTCTTGTCCTTGAACTGGGTCATGCGGGAAAGCTCGCCAAACATGGTGTAGCAGTTGAGGATCCACGCCAGCTCCGCGTGAGCGGGCACGTGGGACTGCACGTAAAGGGTGTTCTTTTCGGGGTCAAGGCCGCAGGCCATGTAGAGAGCGAGGGTCTCGTAGGTGCGGCGGCGGAGCTCGGCGGGCACCTGGCGCACGGTGATGGCGTGCTCGTCCACCACGCAGTAGAAGCACTTATAGGCCTCGCTGTAGGCGGAGAAATTGCGCAGTGCGCCGAGATAGTTGCCAATGGTCAGATTGCCACTGGGCTGAATGCCGGAAAAACAAATTTTCTGATCGTTTAACATGGTATATCCTTTCAATGAATGAACTCGCGGGCGGCCTCGCCGAGACGGCGGACGCCCTCCACGATCTGCTCGTCGGAGGGGGTGGAATAGTTGAGGCGGAAGGAGCGGGAGGGAGCGTCGGTATCACAGTTAAAGGTGGTGCCCGGTACCACCGCCACCTTTTTCTGCAGCGCGCTCTTGACAAAGGCGTTCATATCTGCGCCCTCGGGGAGGGTGCACCAGATGAAAAGTCCGCCCTCGGGTCTTGTAAAGGTGATCTCGGCGGGCAGATTTTTCTCCAGCTCCGAAAGCATCAGATCGCATTTATGCCGGTAAAGGGTACGGATTCCCGCAATGTGACCGTCCAGATCGCACTCGGTCATAAAGCGGTAGCACAGCATCTGGAAAAAGATGTTGGTATGTACGTCCTCGCTCTGCTTTGCCACCACCATTTTGGTAACGATGGGGGCAGGACCCACGATAAAGCCCACGCGCATGCCGGCGGAAAGGATCTTGGAGAAGGAGGAGCAGTAAATGACCAGCCCCTCGGTATCCATGCTCTTGAGAGTGGGGATCTCTTCGCCTGCGAAGCGCAGCTCACCGTAGGGGTTATCCTCCAGAATGGGCAGACTGTATTTTTTGGCGACCTCGTAGATGCGGCGACGCTTTTCAAGGCTTGTGGTAATGCCGGAGGGGTTGTGGAAGGTGGGGATGAGATAGAGCATTTTGGCGTTGGGATTGGCCTGGATGGCCGCCTCAAGCGCCACGGGATCCATACCGTCCGCCTCCAGTTCCACGCCCACGGTTCTCGCCCCGCAGGAACGGAAGGCGTTCAATGCGCCGATAAAGCTGGGGTTCTCGCAGAGCACCACGTCGCCCTCGTTGCAAAGGGCCTTGCAGGCCAGCTCAATGCCCTGCTGGCCGCCCGAAACCACGATGGTGGTGTCGTCGGGGCCGCCAATGCCGAAAACCTCCTTTTGCCGCTTGGCGATGGCCTCCCGCAAGGGGGGATAGCCGTCGGTCATGCTGTATTGCAGGGCCGCCACGGCATCGGTGGCGAAAATATCCGCCGAGAGGCGGGCAAGGGCCTCCACGGGGAAAGACTCTGCCGCGGGATTGCCGGCGGCAAAGGAAATGATGGTGGGATCGGTGAGGCTCTTGAAGATCTCGCGGATGGCAGAGGGCTTCAAGGCCGCCAATTTGTCAGAAAAATGATATTCCATATCGTACCTCGCTAAAGGGTTGCGTTTTTGCTTGCGTGCCGACGCACCGGCGTGAATAAATATTATTATATTATCATATCACAAAAAAGCCTCGCTTGCAAGTGGTATTTTGCTTTTTTTATAAAAACCACCCTTTTTAAGGGAGAGGAGGCTCTTTTTGACAAAAGCCGCCTCCTCTCCCTGTTGCCGTTTTCGCATCACGCATCGCAAATCGCGATTTGCTCGCGTTCTGCGACGCGGCAATGTTCGCCACAGGCAAACTTGCAGTCTCGGCGCAGCCGAGGACAGGACACATCCTTAGCGCTCGCTGCATCCCACACAGTGGGCGCTCGCGCACGTCCCCTCTTTTTTGCCGCTCGCGGCAAAAGAATTCACCATCACCTCCGCAAAAACCTTCAAAAAAGAGGGTAAAAGGTGTGAACAAAGCAAAAAGCCCCAAACCGGGGCGAAAATTTTGATTTATCGGGGTGTTTGATGTGGCGATGCGGCTACCTCCAC
>JAFTQT010000018.1 GCA_017462615.1 Clostridia bacterium
ACGGCTCCAAAGGTACCCCAAAGCATAACGAATCTCCTTATAGCGTATAATAGTGGGTGTGTGATGGGTATGTAAGGGACTGCCCTATTATAGCATAAGAAATAAATTTTGTCAATAGGGCGGGGAACGGTGTGGATTTTTGGCAAATAAAGGAGGAATTTTATGTGTACGGCGGTGAGCTTTTTTTCAGGTGAGCACTATTTTGGACGCACGCTGGATTATGCCTGCGGTTATGGGGAAGCGGTGGTGATCACCCCGAGAAAATACGCCTTCCGGTGGCGCAATGGCACGGTACTCAGGGAGCATTACGCCATGATTGGCGTGGCGCATCCGGTGGAGGGTGCGCCTCTTTATTACGACGCGGTCAACGAAAAGGGACTTTGCGCGGCGGCGCTGCGCTTTGCCCAGAGCGCTTGCTATAGCCCCAAAAGAGGGGCGGAAACGGTGGCCAGCTTCGAGCTGATCCCCTTTTTGCTCTCAAAGGCCGCCACGGTGGCCGAGGCGCGGGCGCTGCTTCAGGGCATCAGCGTGACGGATGAGGCGTTTTCGCGGGAGCTGCCTCCGGCGCCCTTGCATTTTTTGCTGGCTGACGGGCGGGAGTGCCTTGTGGTGGAGGCGGTGCGTGAGGGACTTTGCCTTTACGACGATCCGGCAGGTGTCCTTGCCAACGAGCCGCCCTTTCCCGAAATGCTGCGACATTTTGCCCGCTATCGCCATTTGACGGCAGGCGAGGCGCCTTGTTATCTGGTGCCGGGGGGCGTGCTGCCCACACCTGAAAAGGGCGCAGGTGCCATTGGGCTGCCCGGTGACGGCACCTCCCGCTCTCGCTTCGTGCGTGCCGCCTTTACGCGGCAATACGCGCAGCCGGGAGAGGGAAGGGAGGAAAGCGTCAACCAGATGTTCCACATACTCGGCGCGGTGGAGCAGGTGGCCGGCTGCTGCCGCACCGGCGAGGACGCGCCCTATCGCACGCTCTATACCTCTTGCTGCAACGCCGAAAGGGGCATTTATTATTATACCACCTACCATTGTCGGAGCGTGGTTTCCGTGGAGCTGTGGAGCGAGGATCCCGACGGCACGGTGCCCATCGTCTATCCCATGCTGGGGCGCGGCTGCATCTATCGGCAAAACGGTTGAATAAATTGTTGGGGAGAAAGAATTCTTTTTCTGCACCATTCGACATCTTTTTCATAGAATGATATCGAGGGAGAGAACACTCCCCGTCAAGGCTTTGTAAGGAGGATCTTTTATGAACAACTGTTTTGGCCATCTGTTTGGTGATAACTGCTGCTGGATCATTATCATCGCCCTCATCATTCTTTGCTGCTGCTGCAATTGACCGGCGCAAAAAAAGGAGGCTTCGGCCTCCTTTTTGCTTGTGGGTCATGTGCTGTTTTCAAATGACCCGGGAACGGTATGAGAAAAACGCCCCCGACCTCCGAAAGGAGGCCGGGGCGTTTTTCTTTGCTGCGGATCACATCACGCGGTCGCACGTGGGTGCATCTTCAATGGAAACGGGTGCGCCCAACTCGTCAGAGCGGAAGGCAGCCTCCATAATGGAAAGGGAGCGGATGAGCTGCGCGTGGGTGACGATCTGGGTCTCCTTGCCGTCAATGGCGGCGGCAAAGTTGCGGTAAAAGTCGTGCACGTCCACCTCGGGGCGGGGAATGATCTCCTCATAGGTGGTCTTTTCATCGCGGGGTGCCATGGTCTTGGTAAAGCCTGCGGCGGTCACCACGGGGGCAACGTCCTTATCCTCCCAGGAGCGGCACAGCACCAGGCGGCACTCGTCGCGCCAGTCGCTGACCACGCCGGAGCCGTCTACACCGGTGATATAGAAGCGAGGCAGGGCAATAAAGTTGGTGGTGCCCACCTCGATGCGGGCGGTGATGCCATCCTCAAAATACAGATCCAGCTTGAAGCCGTCGTCCACCTCGTCGTTGGTGATGTGGTCGCAGCGGCAGTAGACCTTCTCGATCCTTTTATCGTCTACGATGCCCAGCATCTGGTCAATAAGGTGCACGCCCCAGTCGTAGATCATGCCGCCGCCGTGCTCCTTTTTGCCGCGCCAGTCACCGGGGATACCGCGGGAGCCCTGGTCGCGGGACTCAATAGAGGTGATCTTGCCTAGCTTGCCGCTGTGGTAGGCTGTGCGGATCATACGGTAATCGCAGTCCCAGCGACGGTTCTGGTGAGCGGTAAAGAGGTAGCCCGTTTCCTTGGAAACGGCGATGATCTCCTTCAGATCCGCCACGGTCAGGGTCACAGGCTTTTCCGCGATCACGTGCTTGCCGGCGCGCAGCGCGGCAATAGCCAAGGGCTTGTGCCACTCGTTGGGGGTGGCGATGGTGACGAAATCCACGCGGGGATCGGAGAGAACCTCCTCAAAGGAGGCGTAGGCGTGAATACCGTTCTCCTCCGCCAGCTGGCAACGCTCCTTCTTGATGTCGTAAATGCCCAGCAGCTCTACGGCGCCGGCCTCTAAAATGTGGCGGGTATGCCAGCCACCCATGCCGCCGTAGCCGACGACAACGCATCTTTTCTTTTCGCTCATAGCCTTTTTCCTTTCACTTGGTAGTGTTGATTTCATCATAAGTCTTTTTGCTTCATATTACAATGCCGCTCAGTCTGCAAAAAGAGTAATATTGTCTGCTTGAATTTATTATAAGACAAGAAATGTGCGGTTTCAAGTCATAAATGGGCGCAAATCAGACAATAATTGCTTTGTTTCGGGCGTGAAAGAGAATTTTTGAAATTCCTTGACACAAAATTTCGCAAAAGTGTTGTGCGCGGGGGCAAAAATATGTTATAATATAAATAATTATATCTTACTTTGCACACAGAGGTATCTATGGCCATTTCGGAAAGACAAAAGCACATTCGCAATTTTTCCATCATTGCCCACATTGACCACGGCAAGTCCACCCTGGCGGACCGTCTGCTGGAGGCGACCCAGACCGTTGCCAAGCGGGATATGGAGGAGCAGGTGCTGGATAATATGGAGCTGGAGAAGGAGCGCGGCATTACCATCAAGGCAAGAGCTGTGCGGCTTTCCTATACCGCGGAGAGCGGAGAGGAGTACGTGCTCAATCTCATTGACACCCCCGGCCACGTGGACTTTAACTATGAGGTCTCCCGCTCACTGAACGCTTGTGAGGGCGCGCTGCTGGTGGTGGACGCCACCCAGGGCATTGAGGCGCAGACCCTGGCCAACGCCTATCTCGCGGTGGATGCCGGGCTGGAGATCCTGCCCGTGGTCAATAAGATCGACCTGCCCTCTGCCGATATTGAGGGCACGCGGCGTGAGATCGAGGACGTGATCGGCATTCCCGCAGAGGACTGCCCGGCTGTCTCCGCCAAGGTGGGACTCAATATTCCCGACGTGCTGGAGCACATCGTCACCGACATTCCCGCCCCCGAGGGGGATGAAAACGCACCCCTTAAGGCACTTATTTTCGATTCCTACTACGACAGCTACCTTGGCGTGGTGGTCTACGTGCGCGTGGTGGACGGCGCTGTAAAAAGCGGCGATACCATCCAGCTGATGAGCACCGGCCGCACCTTTGAGGTGGTGGACGTGGGCGTGATGGATGCCTTCGGTCTCTCCAAAAGGGCGGAGCTGCGTGCTGGTGAGGTTGGTTACATCACCGCTTCTATCAAGAGCGTGGGCGATACCCGTGTGGGCGATACCATTACCCTGGCAAATGACCCTGCCACTGAGGCGCTGCCCGGCTTCAAGGCAGTACAGCCTATGGTCTATGCGGGCATTTACCCCGCAGACGGGTCGCGTTACGGCGATCTGCGCGACGCCCTCGAAAAGCTGCGTCTTAACGATGCTGCACTTTCCTTTGAGCCCGAAACCTCCGTGGCCCTCGGCTTCGGCTACCGCTGCGGCTTCCTTGGGCTTTTGCATATGGAGATCATTGAGGAGCGCCTGGAGCGTGAGTTCAATCTGGATCTCATCACCACCGCCCCCAGCGTGATTTACGAGATCGTCAAGCGCGACGGCGAGATGGTTCGGATCGATAATCCTACCAACTACCCCGATCCCGCCGAGATCGAATCCGCCAAGGAGCCCATTGTCAAGGCCTCCATCATCACGCCTACCGATTACGTGGGCGGCCTGATGGATCTTTGCCAGGATCGCCGCGGTGACTTTGTGGATATGAAGTATCTCGATCAGCAGCGCGTGGAATTACACTACCGTTTGCCGCTGAACGAGATCATTTACGACTTTTTCGACGCCCTGAAGAGTCGTTCCCGTGGTTATGCCTCCCTTGACTACGAGCTGGAGGGCTACTGCGAGAGCAATCTGGTGAAGCTGGATTTCCTTCTCAACGGCGAGCAGGTGGACGCCCTTTCCTTCATCGTGCATGAGGAAAAGGCCTACGGACGCGCCCGTAAAATTGCGGAGAAGCTGAAGGACAATATCCCGCGCCAGCTCTTTGAGGTGCCCATTCAGGCCGCCATCGGCTCCAAGATCATTGCCCGCGAGACCGTCAAGGCCATGCGTAAGGACGTGCTGGCCAAGTGCTACGGCGGCGATATTACCCGTAAAAAGAAGCTGCTGGAAAAGCAGAAGGAGGGTAAAAAGAAAATGCGCCAGCTTGGCTCGGTGCAGGTTTCTCCCGAGGCCTTTATGGCGGTGCTCAAGCTGGATGACGATGACTGATACGGCAAAAAAAGCGTTGGGGCTGTATATCCACGTGCCCTTTTGTCTGCGGAAATGCCATTACTGCGATTTTTACTCCGCCCCCTCCAATGCCGCACACCGCGCCGCCTACGTGGCGGCGCTTTGTGCCCATTTGCGGCAGAAATCCCATACCGTTTCGGGGTATACGGTAGATACCGTATATCTTGGCGGCGGTACGCCCACGGTGCTGCAGACGGCGGAGATCGCCGCGATCCTTGATACGGTGCGGCAATGCTATCCGTTAGCGGCGGAGGCGGAGATCACCGTGGAGTGCAATCCCGTCACCAACACTGAGGGGCTCTTTGAGGGGCTGCTTGCGGCGGGGGTAAATCGTTTGAGCATTGGGCTTCAAAGCACGCACAATAACGAGCTGCAAGCACTGGGACGGCTGCACACCTATGAGGATTTTCTCGCCACCTACCGCGCGGCGCGTGGGGCGGGCTTTCCAAATATCAGCGTGGATCTGATGCTGGGTATTCCGGAGCAAACCGCCACCTCTCTTGCCGAGACACTTGATCGCATGACGGCGCTTGCGCCGGAGCATATCTCCGCCTACGGTCTGCGTGTGGAGGAGGGAACCCGGTTTTTCGATACCGTTTCGGTACTTTCCCTGCCGGACGAGGATGCCGTGGCCGATATGCAGGAGCAAACGGCGGTGGCTCTCGCGGCTGCGGGCTACGAGCATTACGAGGTCAGCAATTACGCCCGACCGGGGTATCGCTCCCGCCATAATCTCCGCTATTGGCTCTCCTCTCCTTATCTCGGCTTCGGCCCGGGAGCTCATTCCTATTTTGAGGGTGTGCGCTTTGAAACGCCGAGAGATACGACCGCCTATCTTGCGGCGGTGGCGGCTGCGGATACGGACTTTTTGGAAAGCGAGCCTCACCCCATTGTGGGCAAGGAGGCGCAGGACGAGTACGTTATGCTGCGTATGCGTCTGTTTGAGGGGCTGGATGAAGGGGATTTCCGTACCCGTTTCGGCACTTCCTTTGAAAAAGCCTACGGGGATACCACGCGCCTGGAGGCGGCGGGGCTACTGACCAGACGGGATGGGCGCATTGCCTTCACCGAGCGGGGAATGTACGTGAGCAACGCCATTCTTTCGGAATGGCTGGATTTTGGCGCCGACGGCGCAGAATGAGCCTGCACGACGCATTTTGATACGAAAGGAACATATTATGACACATCTTGAAGCGTTTCAACAAAAGCTGACCGCCGATGCGGCGCTGATCTCCTCCTGGCAGAATCAATTTTATCTTTCCCACTTCAAATATGACGACGGCTATCTGCTGATCTTTGCTGACGAAGCCTATCTGCTGGCGGATTTCCGCTATATTGAGGCGGCAGAGATGCAGGCTGCCGAGGGCTTCACCGTGCTGCGCCCGGAGGGCGGCATGCTGGATGCTGTGCAGCAATTACTGGCCAAACGGGGTGCAAAATCCCTGCTTTTGGAGGAAAATGACGTCACGCTTCGCCTGGAGGAGCAGCTGCAGCGTAAGCTGCCCGGCGTGGAGCTGCTTTCCGGTGCCACGGCGCTGCTCTCTGAGCTGCGCATCATCAAGAACGAGGATGAGCTTTCTGCCATGGCTGCCGCCCAGGAGCTGACCGATGCGGCCTTTTCCCACATCCTCACCTATTTGCGCCCCGGCATCCGCGAGATCGACGTGGCGCTGGAATTAGAGATGTTTATGCGCAAAAACGGCGCGGAGGGCTTGGCCTTTTCCACCATTGCGGTTTCGGGCTCTGCTTCCTCGCTGCCCCACGGCGTCCCCCGTGATCTGCCCCTTGAAAACGGCTTCCTTACTATGGATTTCGGAGCCCGTTTTGGGGGATATTGCGCCGATATGACCAGAACGGTGGTCATTGGAAAAGCGGATGAGGACATGAAGCACCTTTACAGCACCGTGCTTTCTGCGCAGCAGGCAGCCCTGGCGGCGGCGCACGGCGGCATGTCCTGCAAGGCGCTGGACAGCGTGGCGCGGGATATCATTGACGAGGCAGGCTACAAGGGCTGCTTCGGTCATTCCCTTGGCCACGGCATCGGCATTGACGTGCACGAGGCGCCTCGCGTTTCCCAAGGGGCCGGTGACGCGGTGCTGTTGCCCGGTCACGTGGTCTCCTGCGAGCCCGGCATTTATATTGCGGGTAAGTACGGCTGCCGCATTGAGGATATGATCGCCGTCAACGCCGACGGCAGCATCCGCAACTTTACCAAGAGCCCCAAGGAGCTGATCGAGATCTGATGGATATTTTGATTGCCTCGGATAGCCACGGTAGAGCGGATCTGCTGGCACAGGCGGTGGCCAACGCCCGGGCAGACGTGCTGCTGTTTCTCGGTGACGGCCTTTGGGATCTGGGTTCCTTGCCGGATACGCTAACGGTGCGTGCCGTGCGGGGAAATTGCGATTTTTTTCGCGCCGAGGATACACCTCTTTCCCGTGTGGAGGTTTTCGGCAAATATCGTGTTTTTCTGACCCATGGGCACACCTTTTCCGTGAAAAGCGGTCTTGGGGCCGCCATTGCGGCCGCTGCGGCAGCGGATGCGGACGTGCTTTTGTACGGTCACACCCACGTGCCCTATGAAGCGACGCTTGCAGCGGGCACGCCCCTTGCCGGAGGTGGAGCGCTTGTAAAGCCCTTGCTGGTGGTTTGTCCTGGCAGCGTGGGAAAGCCGTGGAGCGGTGCGCCTACCTTTGCTACGCTGACGCTGCGGGAAAACGGCATTCTCGCCGGCTTTGGCAGACTATAAAAAATAAGACCATCCCCGTCAACGCCTCAACAGCAGCGTTGACGGGGATGGTCTTTGTCAAAGAAAAGCGGCGTGGGGATCAGAGCAGCGTGGCGGCACTAACGCCCTCTGCCAGCTCCTCCTCCGCGTAGGAGGGAGCCTCCTCGGCCTCTGCAGCAGCAGCCAGAGCCTCTTCGTAGGCCGCGATCACGGCCTCCTCCAGCTGTGCGCGGAATTGCGCGTTGATGGGATGTACGATATCCCGGTAGGTCTCGTCCGGATTTTTCCGGCTGGGCATTACAATGAAAAAGCGCTCACGTGCGTGGATCACCTTGATGTCGTGCACGGCAAGCTGGCTGTCGAACGTGACGGATACGACGGCCTTCATTGGGCCCTCATCAAACAGTTTGCGAATTTTGATATCGGTAATTTGCATTTTCTTGCCTCCATTGTATTTTTTGCCGTTTGTGGTATTTCCGCTTCTCCTTTAGTATAAATTGTTTTTGTGGCGACTATTCAAACGCATTGTGTGTATTTTGTGAAAAAAACAGTAAAAAATTCGCTTTTTTCGCCACGAAATACGGAAATCGGGGGAATTGTGACGTGAGCTTACCAAATACGAGCAGAACGCGGGAGCAGCGCGAGCGGGCGCTGGCCGGAGTGAGGAGGCTGTTTTTTCTGGGTGCTGGTGGCGTGCATATGTGGGCGCTGGCAATGCTGGCAAAGGAGCGTGGCTACGACGTAGTCGGCGCGGATCGAGCGGAAGGGGAGTATGTTGGGCGTCTGCGGGCAGCCGGAATTCCTGTTTTTGTGGGGGATAGGGCAGCGGCGCTGTCAGCGCTGCGGCAGGCGGACGTGCTGATCTATACGCTGGCCATCTCTCCGGAGGATCCGCTATACCGGGCGGCAGCCGCAACGGGAAAGACACTTTTTTCAAGGGCTGATTTCCTCGGCTTTTTGATGGACGCGGCACCCACACGGATCTGCGTGGCAGGCTGCCACGGCAAAAGTACCACCACGGCGCTGCTCTGTGAAATGCTGTGGGACGCAGGGCGAGAGCCAACGGTGCTGTGCGGTGCCAAAATGCGACAATTTGACAGTAGCCTTTCCTTGGGCGGTGGCGAGCTTTTCGTGGCGGAGGCTTGCGAGTATCGGGATTCCTTCCTTTGCCTTTCACCCACTCTTGGCGTGGTGCTGAACGTGGGGCATGATCACGCGGATTATTTTCCGGATCTGGCGGCGGTAAAGCGGTCGTTTGTCCAATTTGCCCGGCAAAGCGAGGGGATCCTGGTAAATGCCGATGATGACGCAGCCATGGAGGCAACCGCCGAAGCCCGTGGGCGACGGATGACCTTCGGACTTTCCTCCGCCGCCATGCTTCGTGCGGAGAAAATTGTATTTAGTGGGGGAACGGGGCGATTTTCTTTGACTTTTGAGGAGAAGCATGTGGCCGACGTGGCGCTGCAAATACCGGGGCGGCACAATATCTATAACGCTCTTGCTGCCGCCGGGGCAGCGCTGCTTTGCGGCCTTTCGCCGGAGGAGGTGCGCGACGGACTCGCTCTCTTCCGGGGGGCGGCCCGCCGCTTTGAATATAAGGGGCGGCTTTGTGGCGCGCGGGTCTTTGACGACTATGCCCATCATCCGGATGAGATCACCGCAACCCTGCAAACGGCGCGTGAGATGGTAGCGGCAGGGGGACGGCTGTTTGCGGTGTTTCAGCCCCATACCTACACCCGCACCGCCGCCCTTTGGGGAGAGCTATGCGAGGCGCTGCGCCTGGCGGATCGGATACTACTTGCGGATATTTACGCCGCGCGGGAAGCGCCATTGCCCGGTGTCACGAGTCAGCATTTAGCTGCCGCGGTGGGAACGTGCGCCACCTATCACGCGGCGCTGCCGGAGCTGGCGACGAGGCTTGCGGAGGAGCTTGCGCCGAACGATCTGCTGCTGGTGATGGGTGCGGGGGATATCGATGGGATTTTCCGGGAATTTTCTAAAAAGGACTTTACATTATAAAGGAAATCGGGTAAAATAGAAGGGATATCAGAGAAAGGGAGGTGCGACGATGAAGGCATATGAAGCTCTTTCAAGGGTTTATGATCGCTTGAACGCCGACGTGGATTACGAGGCCTTTGCGGATCTCTACGAGGCCGTGTTCCGGCAGGCAGGCATTGCGCCGGAGCTGGTGCTGGATCTGGGTTGCGGCACAGGCACCCTGACGCTGGCTTTGGCCAAGAGAGGCTACGACATGATCGGTGTGGACGGCAGCGCGGAGATGCTTTCGCAGGCCTACCAGCGTAAATACGAGGCCGGTGCCGATAATCTGCTGTTTTTGCAGCAGGATATGTGCAGCTTTGAGCTGTACGGCACGGTGGGTGCCGTGGTCAGCTCTCTGGATTGCGTCAATTATCTTACCGGTGATGGGGATTTGGGGCGGTGCTTCGCCTTGGTACACAATTACCTCGATCCGGATGGCGTTTTCATTTTCGATGTGAATACTCCCTACAAATTCAAGCACGTTTACGGGGATAACGCCTATATTTTGGAGGATGAGGGCGAGGACGGTGCTTGCTACTGTGGTTGGCAAAACGAATACGACGAGAAAACCGCGCTTTGCAGCTTCTATCTTTCGGTGTTTGCCGAAGGGGAGGACGGCCGCTATCGCCGCTTTGACGAGGAGCAGACCGAGCGCTGCTACACCGCCGAGGAGCTAACGGCCGCGCTGATGGCGGCGGGCTTTGGCGACGTTCATTTTTACGGCAGCACCACAATGGACGCACCCGACGAGGAAACCGAGCGTTGGTTCGTCACGGCCAGATGTAAAAAATAAAAAAGGGTATAAACGGTATGGAAAAAGCAAGAATTTTAAGAGGTATGACACGGGACGGCAGCGCCCGTATTCTGGTGATCGATTCGAAGCCCATTGTCAACGAGGCCATCCGCATCCATCATACGGCCCCCACCGCTACGGCGGCGCTGGGCAGACTGCTGACGGGCGTTTCCCTGATGGGCTGCATGCTGGGAGAAAAGGAGGATTCGCTTTCAGTTACCATCAGCGGCAGAGGGCCGCTGGGAAAGCTGATCGCCGTTTCCGACTATATGGGCAACGTGCGGGGCTATGTGCAGAATCCCGGAGTGGATCTCCCCCTCAAAAGGAATGGCAAGCTGGACGTGGGCGCAGGTGTCGGTCGCGGCACCATGACGGTGGTGAAGGATCTGGGCGGCAAGGAGCCCTACGTGGGCACAGTTCCCCTTGTCAGCGGTGAAATTGCTGAGGACATCACCTCTTATTTTGCGGAGAGTGAGCAGGTTCCCACGCTTTTGGCGCTGGGCGTTCTGGTAGAAACCGATTGCACCTGCCGCGCTGCGGGCGGCGTGATGGTACAGCTGCTGCCCTTTGCCGATAACAAGGTGATCGATCAGCTAGAGAAGAACGCCAGTTCTCTTCATAATATCTCTTCGCTGCTGGAGCAGGGCAAGAGCCTTGTGGACATTGCGGACATTGCTTTGGCCGAGATCGAATACGACGTATTTGACGAGCTGGAGGTGGAATATCACTGTACCTGCTCAAGAGAGCGGATCGCAGGGGCGCTGCATTCCATTGGTGAGGCGGAGCTGGAGCGGCTGATGGCTGAGCAGCGCGCCGAGGGTAAGCCCGAGGAGCTGGAGGTCTGCTGTCATTTCTGCGACGCCAAATATCTCTTCCCCAAAAAAGAAATTGAAGATTTTTTCAAAAAAAATGAAAAAACTTGAAAAAAGGTGTTGACAAGCACGATCCTTTGTGTTATAATATCAAGCGTCGCCGGTTCGGAGTACCGTTCCTGTGGCGCTTTGGCCCGGTAGTTCAGTTGGTTAGAACGCTAGCCTGTCACGCTAGAGGTCGTGGGTTCGAGTCCCATCCGGGTCGCCAATTTGCCTCTGTAGCTCAGTTGGTAGAGCAGGGGACTGAAAATCCCCGTGTCGTTGGTTCGATTCCGACCGGAGGCACCATTGCGGATTTAGCTCATTTGGTAGAGCGCGACCTTGCCAAGGTCGAGGTGGCGGGTTCGAGC
>JAFTQT010000160.1 GCA_017462615.1 Clostridia bacterium
CGAAAAAGATATTAAGGCACTCGTTATCTCACTTGGCAAGACCGAGGGTACAAATGCCGAGAAATATATCCTGGAACAGATTGACGAGCTTCACGAAAAGGGCGAAGGCTTGAAGAAACGCCTTGCCGAGCTTGAAGCAATTATGCAGCAGCACGATCTTGCGGAAATCGAATTTGACCTTATTCGTCAGTTGCTCTCTACTATGGGTGAGAATATCGAGGAATACAGCGTTGAGCAAAAACGTGCCGCCATCAGAACATTTATCCGTAAAATCGTATGGGACGGAGAAAATGCCCATGTGTATCTGTTCCACAATGACGGGGACTATGAATTTCCCAACCCGCCCGATGGTGGAAATACCCCCAAAAATGACAAAAATCCTAACGGGGATTCGTCAGAATATGACGAGCCGTTAGGAGAGGATAGCGAATGAAATACTCATGCACTTTCGCTCACAAAAGAAGCTGTCGGCGGAGGTCTCCATCAACGAGACCATTGACGTGGACAGGGATGGCAACCCCCTCACGTACATGGACGTGATCGCCGTGGAGGATCACGTGGAGGAGGAGGTTGATGCCCGCATCAAGTCCGCTCGGGTACGGCGGCTGGTAGAAACGGTGCTTTGCGAGCGGGAGCGCCAGATCATCACGCTGCGCTACGGTCTTGGCGGCCAGGCGCCGCTCACGCAGCGGGAGGTGGCGGAGCTGCTGGGCATTTCCCGCTCCTACGTCAGCCGCATTGAAAAGGGTGCGCTGGAGGTGCTGCGGGAGCATTGCTGAGAAAATCAAATCCCCCCGAGAGCAATACTCTCGGGGGGATTGCGACATTACAGTATGCACGCGCTGGCGCTTCTTCTCCAGTTATTGAAGTTGACGTAAGGGTTGTCACCGCCAATGGGCAGCATGGGTAGCACGGGCTCCAGCAGCTCGGGAATGGCATTGGCCTCGTCTGCAAGATATGCTTCGATACGCGCTTTGGCGGAAAGGAGTCTTGCCCGCAGACCACCGATACGAAGCTCCTGTACCGAGAAGCCGTAAGACTTATTCTCACAGTACCACTGCTCACGGTAAACGGCAAGGAAGGCATCAAGGTCAGCCACAATCACGTCCAGCTCCTCGGCTAATGCCGCCAGAGCTCCCTTTTCTCCGGAGAGATACGCGGCGCGCAAGCGCACGGTGAAGTCCGACTTGCGGGTCAGCACGCGGCAAAGAGCGGCGAGAGACTTGTAGATATAGCCAAACTCCTTGTGGTCGGCAAAAGCCAGCAGCTGCTTTTCTGCCTCGGCGTAATCGGCGGCCACGCGGGTGGGATCCATGTGAGCGTCAAGAAGACCCTCGATGGGATCGTTAAAGAGCAGGTATTTGGTGGGGCAAAGAGGATGCTCCACCTCGTTGGCGTGGGCGTCAGGCGCATCCAGCGTCAACAGATCCTCAAAGCCGATGCCAAAGCAATCCTGTGCACGTGCCTCCAGCTTTTCTGTACAGGGCTTGCCGCCGTAGGCGTACTCAGCGTAGTACAGGAGGGTGGTCAGACACGCAAAATTGGTACATTCGCGGCCGTTGTCGCCCCAGCAGGTGACGATCTGATCGGTCATGCTGTACTTATAGCAAGCATCCAGCTGCAGCTCCGTGGATTTGATGGAGAAGCGGGAATGAGGTGCAAAGCCGGACCAGGCCCACGCACCTCCGGCAAAGGCGGTGGGGTTATGGAACTTTTTATGGCAGTCCAGCATGTGAGAGAAGCGCTTCTGCGTTCTCTCGGTGGTGTAATAATCCCAGAAGATCAAGGTGAGCCCTTCAGGCACCTTGGCCATGACCTCCTCGGAGATTTCCCCCTCCTCCACGTAATATTTGCCGCCAAAGGCCATGCGGAAGAACATATCGCTCCAGATCATGGGCTGATAGCCGTTCTGGCGGCACAGATCGACCACGCGCTCCAGATGCTCCAGCATAATATCCGTGGATTTGCGGTAGCCGTTTTTATCCAGATACTTGCCACGGCCGAGATTGTGCGCCTCGTCCATGCCAAGGTTGATGCGGGGGGAGCGGAAGCATTCGCGGCAGACCTTCAGCATGGCATCCACCATTTCGTAGGTCTTTTCCTCGCCAACCAGCATAATATCGTCAATATCGTGCACGTTGCCAAAGGCCTTCCATTGCAAGGCCTGCATCAGGTGCGCCAGCGTCTGGATGCAAGGAATGACCTCAATACCCAGCTCGAAGGCGTAATCGTCGATCTCCTTCAGCTCCTCCTTGGAGTAGCGGCCTCGCATACGGCCAAAATAAGGATAGCCGGGCAGCTCGTAGGTATCCTCGGCGTAGAGCATCAGGGAGTCCATGCCCATCAGGGCAAGATAGCGGATCATTCGCTTGACGGAGGCCACGTTCATGACGGCATTTCTCGAAACGTCCGCCATCAGACAAAGCATCGTCGCCTTGCAGCTCTCCTCCACGTCGGCCTTGCCCGCAAGCTTGCCGGGCAGATAGGAAAGCGCGCGGAAATACTCCTTTTTGCCCTCGGCTACAATATGCACACCGCCAGCCTCGGAGGTAACCGAAAGCCCCTTGCCCACCTCAACGGTAACGGGAATACCGGTCGCATCCACCGCAAGAGAAAGCTGAGGCAGCAGCGCCTCGGTGCCCTTTTCCCAATCCTTAGGAAGATTTCTGAAACAAATCTTTTGCATCGTCATATACCTCGTTTTTTATAAAATTCAACAATAGATCAGCCTATCTTGCTTTTTATCATACCACAAACCCGGCGGCGTTGTCTATAAAAATGTTGCCATCTTTTGCTCTGTTATTGCTTTTTCCGCAGTTTGGAACAAAGTGCATGATACACCACCTGCAGCTCCGGGAAAAGCACCTTCACCGCTACGGGCAGCATGCCTGCCAGCACCGCCACACTCCAAATGGGCGTAAGACGTAAAAACACCAATGCCACCAAGACAGCCAGCGGCAAGAACCACAAAAGATGCCATAAGCGCAGGCGCAGACGAGCGCCCCGACAAAGCGCCACAAGGCGGATGGCCACCGTTACCGTCCAACCGCAAAGGAACGAGATATTAGCAGCCTCTACACCAAGTCCCAGGCGGAAAAGGCCAAGGATCATCACCACGTTGATCAGAGCCCCCGCCAGCGTGGAGAGCAAAATGATACCGGTTTTTCTCGCCGCGCCAAAAATGGGATCCAAAAAGGAGCTGAACACAGAAAGGAAGGCACCGAAAAAGGCGAGGGGCAAAAGCTTCACCGCCTCGGCATACGAAGCGTGAATAAAATTTGGGAAGATCCAAAGGCCTATACGGATAGCGGGCAAAAGCAACAGCAGCATAGCCATGAAAACGCGCAGGAAAAGGTCGGTTTTTTCGGAATAATAGCGACAGCTTTCCGCACCCTCGTCGAAGCCCCTGGCAAAGGAGACCTCCTGCCAGGCAAATTGGAAGCAGGTGGAGACAAACACCAAAATTTGTGTAAATTTCAGGGCAATGGCATAATAACCGTTGGCCTCGGCACCGAGACAGGCCGTTACCAGCACGCGGTTGAGGGAATTCAGCAGCCAGAAGGCGGCGGAATTGAGCCCCAGCGGCAAACAAAAGGCCAGCAGCCGTCTGCAAACCACGCGCGAGACCAAGTGCCATTTGCAAACGGAGAGAATACGGCAACGCAGGCAAAGCATCAGAATACAAACGCCGGCACCAACGCAAAACGCGATATAAAGCGACTGATAGCCCATGCCCAAGCCAAGGATCAGCACCAGATTGACCGCCACCTGCAGCAGCGTGGGCACCGCCCCCGAAAGGGCGAAAAAGGCATGATGTCCCTGTGCGCGGGTCACGTATCCTAACGCCATCATGACAGCGTTCAAGAGGCCGTACAGCACGATTAGAGGATAATACGGGATCTCCAGAAAAAACGCCGCCACGCCGCAGCCGCCGGCGTAAAGAAGGCCTGACAGTAGCATCAGGAAAAGGCCGGAGGCCAGTACCCGCGAGGCATCCTCCCCTTCTCTGTTTGCCTCCAGCATAAAGCGCATCAGCCCCACGCCAATATCGAGAAACAAGACGGAGGAAACGAGAATTGCCACCGCTACGGCGGTATCATAGGTGCCCATATCCGCCGAGGGGATTTTGGCGGTATAGAGGGGCAGCATAAAGAACACCGCCAGCTTGGAAAGCGTGCTACCAAGGAGATAGCATAGTGAGGAGCGCCAGAAGCGCGGCGCTATATTTGATTTTTCAGCCTGCATCTGACACTCCTTTCCTGCCAAGGGCGGATTTGATATTACCAGAAAAAGCGGTATGGCATGGCGTCGTACCAAAGGCCGCTGCGCAAAAACAGCAGCACCAAAAAGTAAGCGACGGCAACGCCAAGCACCAGCATGGTTTCAATTGGAACGGCCACGCGCCCCTTTTTCTCACAAAAGAGCGGCGGCACGATTGCGGGCAGCCACAAAAGATAAAACAGCTCAAAATAATGAAACAGCCTTTGCAGCTGACCAAAGCCGGTCATCATTGCCGCCAGCACCACACCCAACAGCATCATTAGTGTAAGAAAGCTTCGCTCGTCAAACCCGTTTTCCTGCACGGGCAAAAGTGTGTCGCCCTCTGACGTCAAATAGAGCCGGAAAAGGCCATAGACCGTCACAACAAGGAAAAAGGCGAAAAAGCCGTACAGCGCAAGGAAAGTGGTGGGCTCATAATCGGCATATTTCGGAAAAAGCCGCTGCGCAAAGGTGATAATAGGGCGCACAAATATCAGGCAAATCACTGCCAGCACACCTGTGGCGGGCAAAAGCCAACGAAGGCGCTTGCGGGTCACGCGCAGGAGCGTGAGGAACGGACAGGCCAAAAAGATCAGTACGCTGGTGTGAAAGGTAGCGGCCAACAGCACGATCAGCACGTAGGGCAACCATTTTTTCTTCTTCAAAAAGCCGTAAGCGAAAAGAAAAATGGCCACCGCCAAGGCCTGGCGCATAATGCAGAGATACAGAGGATAGATCATCAGCGCCATATAAAGGAACAGCCCAAGGTAGGGATTTTTGGCGTGCCGATAGAGGAAATACGTCACCGAGCCGTGTATGATCACGCTGGTCAAAACGATCAGCCATTGACCGTTTTTGGTAAAAAGACCAATGAGGGCACAAAGCAGCCGAAAACCCGGCTCCGTCCAGGAGGAGAACTGCAAAACATCCAGGATATCCCGCCCCTCCACCTTCAGAAACACGTCGATAAAGGAAGCGGTATCCCGTCCCACCGTCGGGTGTCGCAGTGCGGAAAAAGCGATCAGTAAAAGGCCGGAGACAACGCAAAAGATGCGGCGATTGCGCCTTGTGTCCTCTCGCAAAAAAACGCGCAGCACGGCCATAAGGGCTAAAATGCAAACGTATCCCACGGTGTCTCCTCCTTTCCGTTACTTTTTACTTTGATAAAATTGATAGAGCCGCTCCGCCGCATCGGTAAGAGAAAAGCCGGCTTGCAAAACAGCCTCTGCATAAGCCTCTCGCGGTAATGCGGGGGAATGCTCCAGCGCATCGCAAAACGCATTTCCATCCTCCACGCTCGCAAAACGCACAAGGTCTGTCAACGCCACCTCAGGCGACACGGTATCGGACACGGCGGCGGGCAGCCCCGCACTTTGTGCCTCTACCAGCGTAATGGGAAAGCCCTCAAATCGCGAGGGGAGCAAAAATCTGTCCATTGCGTCATACAGCGGCGCAACGTCCTCACGCACACCAAGAAAGCGAACTGCCCCTGTCGGAAAACGCTTTGCTGCCGCGGCCTCGATCTCCGGGCGCAGCTCACCGTCTCCCACCAACAGCAGAACGGCGTTTGGGTGGCGG
This sequence comes from Clostridia bacterium, assembly GCA_017462615.1. Lineage (GTDB taxonomy): Bacteria > Bacillota > Clostridia > Oscillospirales > CAG-272 > Firm-07. Next base: position 5,839 of record JAFTQT010000160.1, read on the forward strand.
CGGAAAAAGCACTCAAAAATATCCAGCGCCGCACCGTGATTTTTCTGGGGGCTGAAGCGTGCCACCATACCGATTGCAAGCGCATCCTCCGCCAGATCCAGCTCCTGCCGCATTGCAGCGCGGCGCACAGGGTCAAAACGGAATTTTTCAACGTCAATGCCGTTCGGTAGTAGCACCACGCCGCCCTCTTGTAGAAGGCGTTCGCCGAAGGCCGTACGGGCAGCCGCTTCACCGCAGGCAAAATAGTCCGTAGCGGCGCGTCGGCCAAGACGGAACCGCAATGCAAGAGAGGGAGAAACAGGACACCTCCATGCAGCGTGAGAGTGCTGGATCCGCACCGGCACCGCGCAACGCCTAGCTATCTGCAGTGCAAGAAAGCCCCATTCCGTGGTGTGCACGTGCACCACCTCCGGCCGATACTGCAGAAAAAGCGCTCGCAACGCCCTTTGATGTGCGAAAGGCCTCTTGCGCCGAGGAATCAAGTGGATTTCTGCGCCAAGGGCTGCCAGCCGATCCCGACAGGCGGGAACGGTCACGTCGTGGGCTACAATATGAAATTCAATATCTCGCGGCATTGCGGCGATCCAACGCTCCAGCAGCATCTCCACGCCGCCGTTTTCAAAGCCGGATATGATATGAAAAACGCGCACGCGCTCCCCTCCCCTCGCATAATCTATCTATCATTATACAATATTTGATTTATAAAATCAAGTATATAAGCAGAAATACCGTGCGCCGCAGCGCACGGTATTTCTTTGCGTATTACGCTTCGTTGTTCTTTTGCTCCGCTTGGGGCTCGGTTTCCCGCTCCCCCTCGGGAATTACGGCCACAAAGGCCTTGATGGCGCACTCGATCATATCCTCGGTGGGCTCCCACACGGTGATGTGCTGCAGCCACACGCCGGGGGCGGAAATGATGCGGGTAAGGAGGTTATCGTGGCGCCCGGCTAGCTTCAACAGCTCATAGCCGATGCCCATGTTCAGCGGAACAAGTAATAGGCCGATAGCGGCACGAATTACGGTATATAATCCCGGCGAAACTCCCTCGAATTCTGCAGGAATCAAAAAACCAACCAAAATGCTGACCAACATCATCAAAATAATGAACGATGTACCACAGCGAGGATGGAAGCGGCGTTCCTTTTTCACATTCTCCACCGTAAGAGGCTGGCCGTGCTCGTAGCAGAAGATAGTTTTATGCTCCGCGCCGTGATACATAAAGGTACGGCGAATATCCTTCATCAACAGCATTAAGGACATATATCCTACCATTACCAGCACCTTGAAAACACCTTCAAAGGCAGAACGCAACCAACGGTTTCCCACCCAGCTCTCCGGCATGATCAGCTCCAACTTGGAGTACAAGAACGCCGGAAGCCATTTTAATAAAACAACAACAACGGCCAAAGCCAATATCATCGAAAGAACTGCTACCGCCGTCATCGTGCCCTTACTAAAGGCGCTCTGCGGCTCCTTCTGCTCGGTGGCGGGCGCGTCGGAGGGCTTTGCTTCAGCCTCCTCGGGCGTTTCCTCCACGAAAATTTCAGAGGAACGCATCAGAGCCTTATAGCCCATTGCCATCGAATCGATAAAGCCAAACACGCCGCGCACCACGGGCCAGCGGCAGAAGGCGGGGCGCTTCTTTTTGACGATCACCTCTTCCTCGAAAAAGATCTCGCCATTGGGGCGGCGCACCGCCATGGCGCTCTTTTCCGGGCCGCGCATCATAATGCCCTCAATGAGGGCCTGCCCACCGATGGAGGTCTTGCGGCAGGGGGGACATTTTTCTTTTTTGCTCATAGTTGCCTTTCTCAAAAGCAGACCGCCGGCAGCAAGATGTTTGCAGATCCTGTAAGCCGACGGTGCTTTGTATGTGAATTATTTCTTGTGACCGTTGAAATCCATCTTCATCTGACCGCCCTGAGCCTTCTGATGCTGATCCAGCAGCTTCTGGATGCGCTTGGCAGGGTTGAGCAGATTGCTGATGGTCTCGTCGTGGTTGAGAGTGTCAATAATGTAAGAAACGTACTTACACATATTCACCTCCACGTACCACTTTTTGGAAAGCAGCTCGGGCGTACGGTACACCAGGTTGGTGGTAAAGATGCGGGTGATGACACCGTCCTTGAAAGCCTTGTCAAACTTCTCAAAGCCATCGGTAAAGAGGCCGAAGGTGGCAAAGTTGAAGATGCGGTTTGCACCCTTTTCCTTCAGCTGCAATGCCACGTCAAGCAGGGACTCGCCGGAGGAGATCATATCGTCAACGATGATCACATCCTTGCCGGTAAGATCCTTACCCAAATACTCGTGTGCCACGATGGGGTTGCGGCCATTGACGATCTTGGAGTAGTCGCGGCGCTTGTAGAAGGTGCCGATATCCAGACCCAGCATAGAGGAGAAATACATGCAACGACCCATAGCGCCCTCGTCGGGAGAAATGATCATCATATGATCCTTGTCAATAACAAGATCGGGATACTGGCGCACCATAGCCTTGATCATCTGGTAGGTGGGGCGTACATCGTCAAAGCCGCTGAGCGGAATCGCGTTCTGTACACGAGGATCGTGGGCATCGAAGGTGATGATGTTCTTCACACCCATATTGCTCAGCTCCTGCAGCATCAGCGCACAGTCCAACGACTCGCGCGTGGAACGCTTGTGCTGGCGACCCTCGTAGAGCATGGGCATAATAACGGATACGCGGCGTGCCTTGCCCTCAATGGCGGCAATCACGCGCTTCAGATCGGCAAAATGATCGTCGGGGCTCATGGGCACCTCTTTGCCGTACATTTTGTAAGTAACACCGTAGTTAAAGGGATCGCAGATGATGTAAACGTCCTGGCCGCGCATAGACTGGTGAAGCAGTGCCTTTGCCTCGCCGGTGCTGAAGCGGGGACACTCAACAGAGGCCACAAAGGACTCATCGCCACCGTGGCGCCGCCATTCCTTCAAATAGTTATCAACCTGCTGAACAAACGGCTCACAGCCTCGCATACCAACTACACACAGTTCTCCGTAAAGTGATTCCTTCATTGTAGATCCTCCGCGCGTTTTATTATTTTATTTTGTACTGCGTTGAAATATATAATATTATATCACAAATGTTCATGTTTGAAAAGGGTTTTGCGAGAAAAAAATACTTTTCTGCGTTTTTTGTCATTTTCGCACAGTTATGCTTTCGTTCTATTCGCAGAATACACAAAGGGGCGTTATTTCAGCTCCACCACTGTGACGCCACCATCTCCCTCGCCAAAGCGACCGATGCGAAAGCTCTGTACGCGGCGATCCCGCTTCAAATACGTCCAAAGTGAGGCGCGCAGCGCGCCGGTGCCCTTGCCGTGAATGAGACGCACGGTATGGAAACCGGCAATGAGGGCGGTATCGAAATACTTATCCACCATAAACCAGGCCTCATCGCCTGTTCGGCCTCGCAGATCGATCTCGTCCCGAAAATCTCTCGAAACGCTGACGCGGAAATCCCGCGCGGCGGTCTTTTTCTCGCCCGGTGCGCCCACGCCCGGCTCGTTTTCGATCAGCCGCAGGTTGGCAACCTTGGAGCGGGTACGGATAATTCCCGCCTGCACCATCACGTTACCGCCGTGGTCGGGATCGGAAAGCAGCACGCCCTTTTTATCGATATCCACCAGATAGACCTCGTCGCCCTTTCTGAGGGGACGCGGCAGCTTATATTCCTCGTTGCTGCGCTCCTCCACAGGATTGAAGCGCGCCTCGTTCTCCCGCAGATGCGCTCGCACCGCCCGGCGGGTCTTCTCCAGCTCCTCGCCAAGCCGCTCGGATTCCCGCTGGCGGCGTACCTCCTCCAGCTGCATAAAGACAAACTCGCTGGAAGCGCGGGCACTTTCTACCAACGCGGAGGCCTTGGCCTGCGCGGTGTCCAGCTCTTTTTTCGCCTGTGCGCGCAGCGCCTCGGCCGCAGCCAGAGCACCTCCCCGCTGTGCCTCCAGCTCGGCGCGCAGCTTGGCTGCAGCCTCGCGGTCACGTTCCATTTCAAGGCGGGTACGCTCTAACTCCTCGATGACGCGCTCAAAGTGCCGATTCTCCTCGCTGATGCGGGATTTGGCATCCGCCACCACCGCCGCCGGCAATCCCAGCTTTTCGGAAATGGCAAAGGCGTTGGATTTTCCGGGCGCACCGATGATCAGACGATAGGTGGGCCGCAGGGTCGCCACGTCAAATTCGCAGGAGGCGTTCTGTACACCCTCCGTGTCCAGCGCAAAGGCCTTCAGCTCCGCATAGTGAGTGGTGGCCGCCGTCAGCGCCCCCGCCCGTCGCATTTCGGAAATGATGGCCACCGCCAGCGCCGCACCCTCCACAGGGTCTGTGCCGGCGCCAAGCTCGTCGAAAAGCACCAAGGAGCGATCCGTTACACTGTTCACGATGGAAACGATATGCACCATGTGCGAGGAGAAGGTGGAAAGGGACTGCTCAATGCTCTGCTCGTCGCCAAGGTCTACTAAAATCTGGTCAAAGAGGCAAAGCTCCGAGCCCTCGTCCGCCGGAATATGCAGCCCCGACTGCGCCATCAGGGCAAAAAGCCCGAGAGTCTTGAGGGTAACGGTCTTACCGCCGGTATTGGGGCCGGTGATGATCAACGTATCCCACTCGGCTCCAAGGGAAACCGAAACCGGCACGACTCTGTCCTTATCGATAAGCGGGTGCCTTGCCCGCAGCAGCTTCACGCGGCGCTCTTCACAGATGACGGGTGAGGTGGCATCCATATTCTCCGCCAGCTTGCCGCAGGCAAATACGAAGGCAAGCTCGGTAATGTTCTGATAATCGAGCAGAAGAGCGCTGCCCTCAGAGGCGGCCTGCTGGGAGAGCTCCGCGAGGATCCGCTCAATCTCGTATTGCTCCTTTGCCTCCAGCATGCGCAGCTCGTTGTTGGCATCCACCACCGCCATTGGCTCCACGAACACGGTGGCGCCGGAGGAGGAGGTATCGTGCACAAGACCCTTGATCTCGTTTTTGCTCTCTACGCGCACGGGAATAACGTAACGGCCGTTTCGCATGGTCACGATGTTTTCCTGCAGCGCCTTTGAGTAGGTGCTGCTGGTGATATAATGCTGCAGCGTTTCCTTGATGCGACTGTTGGCGGCGCGGATCTTGCGACGGATGTCGCCAAGGGCGGGGCTGGCCTCGTCTGCGATCACATCCTCCGCAATGATGGTACGATAGATCCTGTCCTCCAATCTGCGATCCGGCAGCAAACGCTCAAAGATCTCGTCCAGCACCGTTTCAAAATGCCGATTGACGCGACTGTAATCCAAAAGCCCGCGGGAGGTACGCAGCACGTTGCCGATATCCAGAAGCTCCCGCGTGGTCAGCGTGGAGCCCTTCCCTGCCCGCTCCAGCGCCTCAGAAATATCGGAGACCGAGCCGAAGGAGGGCATGCCCTTATCTGCCAGAAGCCGCCGCGCGTCTGCCGTGCGCTGCAAATTGCGACAAACGGCCACCCGATCGTCATCCGGCAAAAGCGCCAGGGCCATATCCCGCGCGCCGGCCGTGGGGGCTACGGCAGCCAGCATTTGGAGAACCTTATTATACTCCAGCGTATGGAGGGTTCGTTTTGCTTGTATCATATATCCTCTGTTCTTGTTAAAATACTGTTTTGAAACAAATGGGGGTGCGGCGCTTGCATCCGCTTATAGCTTTCCAGCGTGGGGAAGCCTCGCTCCAGATGGTGCAGCAGGTAGGCCTCCGTGGCTCTGGCGAACAGGTTTCTGGAAAGCTCATCCTTCAGCTGAAAGGCGAAGATCCGCTTTTGATCCGCCTTGATCACATAATCCATTGCCGCTGCAGCAGATGCCGTGAGGGGACAAAGGATCGACCGCTCACCCATCTCGCTGACCTCCGGGATTGGACGCATCGCAGACGCCGTTTGCAAGCACGCGCCGCAAATGACAGCGCCACCCATCACGTCAAGATAGCACTGCTCACCAACGGCTCCACCGCATCGTTGACAGTGATCCACCTCCGGCATAAAGCCGGCCACGGCAGCCGCCCGCCATTCAAAAACCGCCTTGATATGCTGCCTTTCCTCCTTCGAGGAGGAGAGCATATGCAGCGTGTTCAGCGTGAGGGGCAGAATTTCACCGCCGTCCTCACGCTCGTCCGAGAGCTCTGCTGCCACCTCTGCCACGTACGCAGCAAGGAACAGCTTGTCCATATCGGTACGCAGACCCGGAAAGGTCTCCACAGCCGTGGCATTTTTCACCCACTTCACGCCGTTTTTTTCATAAAATTCCATATTGCTGAGGGTATAGGGCTCCGTCGCCGCCACCTCCCGGTGACGCATGGAGCCGGCCCCCTTCAATATGGCGTAAAACCGACCAAATTTCGGTGCCAGCACCATCAGGAGCTTGTCGTGATCGCCACGAGGCGTTGCCCGCAGGATCAAAGCATCCGTCGAAAAGTGTTGCACGGTTATTTTTCCTCCCGGTAACCGAAGTTGCCTACCGCAGCGCGGCTGTCACGCCAGTTTTCCTTCACCTTGACCCAAAGATTGAGATAGACCTTGGTACCAAAGAGCTTTTCCAGATCCTCGCGAGCATAGGAGCCGACGCGCTTCAGCTCCGCGCCGTTTTTGCCGACGATGATGCCCTTGTGGGAGGCCTTTTCGCAGAAGATCTCCGCGCGGATGCTGATCAGCGTGCCCTCGTCCTTGAACTCCTCAATGACCACAGCAACACCGTGGGGCACCTCCTTGTTCAGCGTGCGTAGAATTTTCTCTCGGATGATTTCAGCCGCCATCTGACGCTCGGGCTGGTCGGTGATCATATCCTCCGGGAAGAACCACTCGGACTCCGGCAAAAGCTTGGCACATTCCGTCAGCACATCCTTCACCTGCTTGCCGTTTTTGGCGGAAAGCGGCACAAAGGCGGCAAAATCATGAAGCGCCGCATAGCGTTGAATGGATTCCGCGATCTCCGTGGGAGTATAAAGATCGGTCTTGTTCAGCGCCAGCACCGCAGGCACGCCGGACTGCTTCAGATAACGGATGACGTTTTCCTCCACGGTGGTCACCTCGCGGCCCGCATCCACCATCAGTACCAGTCCGTCCGCCTCCTTCATGGAGGCATTGGCCGTTTCTACCATAAAGTCACCGAGGCTGTTCTGAGGCTTGTGGATACCGGGAGTATCCACGAAAATAAACTGACTTTCGCCTTCCGTGAGAATACCGAGAATGCGGTTCCGCGTGGTCTGGGGCTTGCTGGATACAATGGCGATCTTTTCCCCCAGCATCGCGTTCATCAGGGTGGATTTTCCTACATTGGGGCGTCCTACGATTGCAATAAAGCCTGCTTTTTTCATGTCATTCCATCTCCTTTACACCAAGTCCCATACCGTTCACAATGGCCGTCTGGCGGGCGCGCATATCCGCGTCCTCCGCGTCGCTGTCCACGTGGTCGTATCCCAACAAATGCAGGGTGGAATGTACCGTTAAAAAGGCGCACTCCCGCTGAAAGCTGTGGCCGAATTCCTCTGCCTGTGCCCGACATTTTTCAAGGGAAAGCACGATATCTCCCAGCATATGTCCGAATTCCGCCCCGCCGGGTCCTTCCTCAAACAGCGGGAAGGAAAGCACGTCCGTCGCGGCATCCACACCGCGAAACCGAGCGTTCAGCTCCTTGATGCCCTCGTTATCCGTAAAGGTGACGGAGACCTCGCTGTGCCCCATCACGCCCTCGTAGGCAAGGGTGGCAAGGATCGCCCTGCGGATCAGCATTTTCAGCGCGTAGGTCACCGTTTCCTTCATTTGTCCGTTTTCAAAATAAATTTTCAAGCTCATTTGTTTGTCCTCTCCGTCTTTTTGGGCGTTTTGGGGCGTTGCTGCTCCCGTTCGTATTTTTCATATGCCAGAATGATCTTTTGCACCAGCTTGTGGCGCACCACGTCCTTATCGGTGAAATAGTGGATCTTGATATCCGAAATGCCCGACAAGATCTTCACCGCTGCCGCAAGGCCGCTTTTTTGTCCGGAGGGCAGGTCGGTCTGGGTGAGGTCACCGGTCACCACCGCCTTGGAGTTGAAGCCGAGGCGCGTCAAAAACATCTTCATCTGCTCGGGCGTGGCATTCTGTGCCTCGTCCAAAATAATGAAGGAATCATCCAACGTACGGCCGCGCATATAGGCAAGGGGCGCGATCTCGATCACCTGCTTTTCCACCAGTCGCGCGTAGTTTTCCGCGCCCATCATTTCATAAAGCGCGTCGTAAAGTGGACGCAGATAGGGGTCGATCTTGCTCTGCAGATCACCCGGCAAAAAGCCCAGCTTTTCTCCCGCCTCAATGGCCGGGCGGGTCAGAATGATGCGGCTGACCTCCTTGGCGCGCAGCGCCTTTACCGCCATGGCAACCGCAAGAAAGGTCTTGCCGGTTCCGGCAGGGCCCACGCCCAGGATCACGGTATTTTTGGCAATGGCATCCACGTATTGCTTCTGTCCCACGGTCTTGGCCTTTACGGGCTTGCCGCGGCTGGTGAGGCAGATGGTACTGCCATCCAGCGCACCCAGATCCTCGCCCTGACCGTCCCTGATCATCCCGATCACGTAGGCCACGCGCTGCTCCGAAATCTCCTCACTGCCGCCGGCCTCGTCCCGCAGGCGGCGGATCACCTCTGCGGCAAGCCGCACGTTCTCGTCGGACGCGCCGGAAATCACGATGGCATCACCGCCGCCCTCCGAGCGATTGCGGATATCTACCCCGAAGGCGGACTCGATCTCCCTTGCGTGGCTGTCAAATACACCAAAAATGCGCGCTGTGGTATCGCTGCTGTCGGTATGCACGATTTCTTGACTCATAAAAACCTCCTGACCGCAAGCCCCATCTACGGCTCAATAGAAAACTCTACGGTCGTCGCAATATTTTCTTCTGCCACCACGGTACAGATAAGGGTCACTCCCTCAGCGTCCGCCACCGTCTCGATCCGGCGCGATAGCACGCGCCGCGTGGCACTTTCCTCATATAGCAGCTCGCTCAGCTCCTCCTGAGCCTGGGCATAAGCCTCCTCTACCGTGTAACGCGCCTCTATTAGCTCGTATGCGAGATACCGGGCGCGTACCCAACCCAGAGGCAACGCCTTACCGCCCACGGAAAGCCACCTTGTTTCTTCTATTATATCACATCTCTCTGTCATTTTTCCAGTAGTTTTCAAAACTTTTCGGTCAAGTGAGAAGAAAAGCAACGAAATCTCGCTTTTTTCCTCACCGGTGTACACCCTTTTCTCATATAAAAAGGGCACGTGAACGGTATAGGTGTGCACGGTGCGCGCAAAAATTTCTCCTGCGGCTCTCGTCACGCGCAAGCCGTTGTTATCCGTATCCAGCAGGCCGCTGGCCAGCAGCTGCCCCTTTCGCACCACGTCCCCCTCCCTCACCAGGCACTTTCCCTCGTAGACGAGTGGCGCCGTCACCACGCCGTCGTACAAGGCCACCAGATTGGCCGGCAATTTGGCCGTTTTCTTATCCTCTCCTTCCTTTGCCTCGCGGATCTGCACCTTGGCCACCGTTCCCTGCAGATTGATGGCAACGTACGCGATGCGCTGATCACCCTGCCGCAACGCCGACGCCACGGCGTCCGTATCCAGCTTTGGCAAAAATCCTCCCAAGCGCAGCCCACAGGCAGAAAGCTCCCGACGCAGCTCGTCTGCCCCGATGGCTTCGTTCCCCGTGATCTCCACGCCGAAAAGGAACATCCTGGACGCCAGGATCAGCGTCAACGCCAACGAAAGACCCAATATCATTCCCGGCCTTTTGAGGATCCGATAGCCAAGGTATGGAAGGCCGCCGTAGCGCTTTCGATAGAGAGGAAGCCCGCTCTGCCGCGCCGCCTCCAGCACCCGACCGGCCTGCCGGGCAAAAAACACGCAGCACACCTGCCCCGTTCGCGTTTTTTTCACCCGTCGGGGCTGCCATCCCCCGGCACGGCAGCACTCGAAAAAAGCCCCCGCAAGCGCAGGCTCGATCTCCATTTCGCAAAAGCCGAAAAGAAGCAGCAGCAAAATCATCCCTCTGCCTCCCCAAATCGCAGGGAAACGATCCATCCCCGCACCGTGACGCCTCCGTTTCCAAAGGAGGCACAAAGCAGCTCCTTGCCGCATACGCACAGCACCGTTTTCCCCACCCGCAGTCGGATCTCCTCGTCACCGTAATGCAAAATGCGACGACACCCTCGCACCGTCAGCTCTCTTTGTCCAGATAATTCCACGCCAAACCCGCCGGGCAGCGCCTCGCCCGGGATATCCAGCCTTGCCGTCAAACCTGCCAGCAGCCCTTGCTTTTTTCTCATAAATCACCCTCCTACCGCATAACCTGTAGTGCTTTACATTATGCCGGAAAGGGTGGGATTATGCCGTGAGAAGTCGGGCGGGAAGCCGCGCCTGTTGGCCCTTGCTTTTAGTGGGAATTTTATTTCTATCGTTACTATGGAACGCGGATATCGCAATGGAAGGCGTCCGACGCGGCATTGCGCTGACGACCAATACACTCTTCCCTTCTCTTTTTCCCTTCCTTGTGCTTTCGGAGCTGCTGGTCACGCTGGGGGCAGGCGAGGTACTGGGCAAGGGGCTGCAAAAGCCGCTGCGATTGCTGTTCGGCGTATCGGGCAGCGGCGCCGCCGCCTTTTTGCTGGGCGCACTTTGCGGCTTCCCCACCGGAACCGCTACCGCTGTGGCCCTCTACAAGAAAAACGCCATATCAAAGGAGGAGCTGGCACGCCTCTTTCTCTTTGTCAATAATCCAAGCCCGGGATTTCTCGTCAGCGTGGTGGGCGGTGCCATGCTGGGAAACGCATCCGCCGGCGCCGCGTTGTTCGCGGCCACCACCCTCTCCTCCGTGCTGATCGGCATCACGCTCCGCCTGCTTCTCGGCCCCGTGCCGGAAAGGCCTCCGGCGGCCCCCGCATCTCCCCCACCGTTTTCCGCCGGTGACGTTGGCGCCGCTATCAAGCGAGGATTTTCCACCATGCTGCAGGTGGTAGCGCTGGTGCTGTTTTTCTCTGCCATGACCGCCTGTCTTACAGAGAGGCTTCATATGCTCTCGACGCCAAAATATTTTGAGGTGTGCCTGATCGGTATACTGGAGCTGACCTCCGGTGTCAACGCCGCCGTCACAGCCCTCCCGCCCTACACGGCTTTTCTTCTTTGCGCCTTTTTCGCCGGCTTTTCCGGTCTTTCGGTCTGTATGCAGGTGCTTGCCGTGGCCGAGGAGCAAAAGCTTTCCGTATGGCCGTATTTGCTTTCTAAGATCGCCCAGGGAGCGCTTTCGCTGGGTCTTGCCGCCGGTTATCTTAAAATATGGCAGCCCACGCTGAAGCCCAGCGAGGCTGTCTTTTACCCCACAGAGCCAAAGATCACCACACCCGGTTATCTCGTTTTTTTCACCCTTTTTTTCCTGTTTCTCGCCATACTGGCAATGGCACTCAAAAGAAAAACCACCCGCTAATAAGCAAGGGCGCTGCTCACGCAGCGCCCTTGCTTCTGTTTTCAGTTCTTTTTTGCAGCGTCGTAGCGCGCGTTGGCCGCTTCGGTTCTTGCGTTTGCCTCGGCAATTCTTGCGTCGCGGGCTTCCTGATCCTTGGCGGCTCTCTCGGCAGGACTCATGTGCGCGTCGTCCCAGCTTTTCTTGGCATCGGCCTTTGCTTTTTTGAAGCTGTTGCGGCCTCTATTTTCCTCAAAATTTGCCTTTGCCTCAGCCTTAGCGGCCCGGAATTCGGCTTTATCTACCTCGTGCTGTGCCTTGGCGCTCTCCTTCATATCGCGGAATGCCTTCTTGAAAAATTCTCCCATGATAAAATCTCCTTTTTTAATTCTTCAAAATAGTTGCTTGAGGTGAAAATTACGCCTGCAGCAGTTCTTCGGAAAGCCGCAGGATCTCGGGAGCAAGCTGCTCCTTCGTTCTTCTCGAAATACGCTTGTAGATGGGATAAGCGGGCAGCATGGTCAGCACGCCGGCACCACCGAAGGCCAGCGTCAGCCAATCAGCGCCGCCGAACACATCGAGGCCAAAGCACATTCCCACGCCGAACACAAGGCATCCCACCACGCCAATGCAAATCGCGGGGATGACACCGGCCATACGCACGCGAGCGTCCAATCGGCGGAGCACTTCCAGCTTGCTTCCCTCATGAGCAACGTATTTGTCGCGAATACGTGCAACCTCTGCTGCCTGCTTGGCAGAATACTGATACGTGAATGCGTTATTGTTTTCCATTTTGATTATCTCCTTTTGGATCGTGTTTTTTGATTGTGGCCTTATTTTACACACTTGATTTTTGCGTTTTGCTTCTGAAATGTTTCGGTAATATTAAAAATCAAAGCATCGGGGCGAATATTCTGACAACGGCACGGACAGACAGATCACCACCATCAGCCCAATGATAGCCGCAATCTCCAGCACCGAGATCATCACAGCAACAATGTACCGCATAGGAATATAATTATACTCCCGCTCGATGGTTTTGTCCCCCGCCCTGTATTGATAGGTTTTCTTCATCATTAGCCTCCGCGCATAGATTTGGATTTTACAAAAAATTTTATCATTTCGTTGTTTTTGAAGCATTTGCGAAATGTTTCTGTTTTGTTAAGGCAAGCAAGCCCCGCAGCACACCTGTCAAAGCAGGCATGCTGCGGGGCTTTTGCGTATCTTCAAACGAAAAAAGAGGAGCGTTTGCTCCTCTTTTTAGCGGTGCGATCAGGCCTCAACCTTAATGACTTCCTTACCGTCGTAAGAACCGCAAGCCTTGCACACGTGGTGAGCCAGTACGTACTCGCCACACTTAGCGCACTTGACCATACCGGGCATTTCGAGCTTGGAGTTGTTGGAACGTCTCTTATCTCTGCGCGCTTTGGAAACTTTTTTCTTCGGAACTGCCATTTTTATCTACACCTCCTTGGGTTTGTGTTGAACACAGCGTTATATATTATATCATTTATTTTCCTGTTTGTCAACCCATTTTTGCAAAACTGCAAGTCTTGGATCGATTTCTTTTTTGGAGCAGCCGCAATCTCCCTCACGAAGGGGCTTGCCGCACTTGGGGCAAAGGCCGGGACACTCCTCCTGGCAGAGCAGCCGCATGGGGAAGCACATCAAAAGCTCCTCACGAAGCGGTACGTCCACATCCAGCTTACCCTCACGGATCATCACGTAGGCGTCATCCATTTCCGCAAGCTGCTCCTCGGTGATGGAGCCCTCTGCCGCCACGGTACGCTCAAAATCCAGCGTAAACACGCCGCTGACAGGGTCAAGACATCTGGCGCACTGCCCCGTATAAGGCAGCGTTGCCTGCAGATACAGCCGCATATAGCCGGCCTCGTCGGTGATGTAGCCCTTTACGTGCGCGTCCTCGGGAAAGGTCACGTCTGATACCGGATCGGGCGTAAGGTCGTATGCAATCTCCATCCGCGTGATCTCGCCACGCAGGATCGGGCCCATATTCAGTACCATATTTTTCCCCTTTTACACGCATTTTTGGCCGCCTTCAAAAAAGCAACGTATATATTATAACGATGTAACCCCCACTTGTCAAGAGTTTTTTTGATGTTTTCAAATTATTTACAAACGCAATGAAAAAAACGCCGTTTTTTACGCAAACATAGACAAAGCCTTGCATTTTTTCGCCTTTTATGCTACAATGAGCGACAAGAATAGAAAAAGGAGTATCCGTATGCAAAAAATTCTGACCGCAGCCGAAATGCGCCGCGACGACGAAGCAAAAATACAAAGCGGCACCCCCTCCCGCGTTCTGATGGAGCGGGCAGCCGAGGCCGTGCTGCAAATTCTGCAAAAAGAGTTTGATACTCGCCGGGTATTGGTTCTGTGCGGCTCCGGCAATAACGGTGGCGACGGCTTTGCCCTGGCACGTATGCTCCGTGAGAGCGGCTCTGCCGTCTCCGTTTGCTATCCCGGCAAAACGCTGCCGGACGGGCATCCCGATCCTGCCGCCATGAGCGAGGAATGTGCCCGCCAATATACTTTGCTCCCCGACGACGTTTCCGTTACCGTGAGCCCTCTTTTGGAGGGCATAACGGCAGTGGTGGACGCTCTCCTTGGCATTGGACTCTCCCGTCCCGTAGAAGGCGCGTATGCCGCCGCTATTGAGGCGGTCAACGCCGCTTCCCTGCCCGTGCTTGCCGTGGATATTCCCTCCGGTGTGCATACGGATACCGGTGCCATACTCGGCACGGCCATCCGCGCCACCAAGACCGTGGCCATTGCCGCCAAAAAGCGCGGTCATCTTCTCTATCCCGGTGCCATGCTTTGCGGTGAGGTAGAGATAGTGGAGATCGGCATCCCCGTGGGAGAGGCCGCCGCCCACGTGCTGGAAAAGAGCGACCTATCCGCTCTTCCCTCCCGCCCTCGGCGGGCACACAAGGGCACCTTTGGCCGCGTGCTGATCGTGGGCGGCTCCGTTGGCATGGCCGGTGCCGCTTATCTCGCAGGCAAGGCCGCCTACCGCGCCGGCTGCGGCATTGTGGAGCTGCTGGCACCGGAGGAAAACCGCATCATTCATCAGATCCAGCTGCCGGAGGCTGTGCTCACCTGCTATACCGAGGCAACCGCCGTGGAAGCGCTGCGTGATGCCATGCGCCGAGCAACCGCCGTTGCCATCGGCATGGGTCTTGGCCAAGGCGCCCTCGCTGCCGCGCTGACGGAAATCGCGCTGCAGGAGTGTGCGGTGCCGCTTTTGGTGGATGCCGACGCCCTGAATCTCATTGCCGCCTCCTCTGCGCTGACGGCTGCCCTCTACCGCCGTAGCGCCCCCACTGTCATCACCCCGCACCTTGGCGAAATGAGCCGCCTTCTCGGCTTTTCCATTCCCAAGATCACAGGCAATCTCATCGGCACCGCCTCCACCTTTTCCAAGGCCGCAGGCGTCGTCACCGTGCTGAAGGACGCCCACACCGTGATCTCCGACAGCGTCAATCACTATCTCAACGTGCTGGGCAACAGCGGTATGGCCACGGGCGGCAGCGGTGACGTGCTGGCCGGCATCATCACCTCCCTGCTGGCACAGGGCGCAACGCCTCTTTGTGCCGCCTCGCTCGGCGTGCTGCTGCACGCAAGGGCGGGCGACGCGGCCGCAGAAATGCAGACCGCCCGCAGCATCATGGCAAGCGATCTGATACAGGGACTATGCCACGTTTTTGAGTAAGGAGCAACCATGTTTAGCAAAAAAGAATTGACAGCACAAATTGCCGCCATGGGCATTCTGCCCACGGATACGGTACTGATCCACACCTCCATGCGCGCCATCGGAGAGGTGGAAAACGGCGCGGACGGCGTCATCGACGCCTTTCGCGACTACCTCACCGACGGCCTGTTTCTCGTTCCCACCCACACTTGGGCAAACGTACACCGTAAGCAACCGATTTACGACGTCAAAACCGCCGTTCCGAATATTGGAGCTCTTCCCCGTGTCGCCGCCTTTCGCGCCGACGGCGTGCGCTCCCTGAATCCCACCCACTCCATGTGGGCTTGCGGCAAGGGTGCGGCGGATTTCGTCAAAAATGAAGAAAACGCCCCCACCTCCGGCGCGCCGGGCTTTGCGTGGGAGCGTCTTGCTCACGTTGGTGCCAAAATTCTTCTGATCGGTGTAGGCAATGACAAAAACACCTTCATTCATGCGGTGGAGGAGCTGGCAAATGTCCCCGACCGCCTGGAAAAGCCCTACGAGGTCACCATCCGCGACGGCGCGGGTAACGAATATAAGCATCTCTATGCCTCCTACTATTGCAGCAAATGCGAGGACGTTTCCCACAACTTCGGCAATTTCGAAAAGCCGTTTGTCGCGCTGGGAGCGCAGCACTTTGGCCGCCTTGGCAACGCCGAGGTGCGCGTGGTGGACGCTGCGGCATGTCGGGATATCATTTTGAGGATCCTTGGTCGCACAAGCGAGGATCTTTGCCTCGAAAGGCGCGATATCAAAGAGGAGCTTTACCTGTAAACAGCCTTAATCCGCCACAAAAAACGGCACGCCGAAGGCACCGCTGTATCGCTCAAAGTGATAGATGTCTCCCACCCTGTAGCGCTCGTATTCGAGGTGCGACACCTCAATATAGTAGCTTTCTCCATCTACGGTCACCTTGAAGCTGTAATCATCCGGCCCCTTGCGACGGTGATCCCAATCCTTTTCCCGGATCACGGAGCTGCACTGCTCCGGCTTGCTGAAATCAAGCGCGTAATTGAGGTGGGGCAGGAATGCGTACGTTGCCATGGTCACCACAACGACGATCAGAAGGAAATAGCCTGCCGCTGCTGCGGGATGCGTTTTTCCCCGCAGCCATTTGAACAGCACAAAGGCACCCACAGCCACGCCACAGAGCAAGGGCAGCAGCCAAAACAGCACCGGAATGCCATTGATATAGGTGTAATCAAAGCAGGAAAACATCAGCCCGGCGTACGCCGCAAGGCAAAGGATCGCAAGAACCAGCACGACGTAACCGCCATATCGCTGTGCAAAAGGAAGCCTTCTCTTTTTCACAACGACCGTCAGCAGTACCGCACACAGCACAAGGCAGATAAGAGATCCGCCAACCACCACCTTGCGCGGCAGAAAATACTCCGCGCAGAGAGAAAGCAGGAGCAGCCCACACACGATGGCCACCGCCCCCCAAGAAATACGGGAAAAGAATCTTCTCACGATAGCACCTCCTCCTTCCCTTTTCATATGCTCTATCATAACACAAAATCCTCGGAAAGGCAACCGCCAACCGAGGATTTTTTCGTTTTATGTTCATTTTGCGGCGTTCTTCTGATCCCGCAGATAGGTCAGCACCGGCGCAGGCAGCAGCCCAGCAGGCCACTCGCCCTTCAGAAGCGCCTCGCGCACCACGGTGGAGGAAACGGTCTCAAAATCATCCGCCGCCTGCATAAACACCGTTTTGGCGCGTGGATTGTGCTCCAGATTCCACGCCGCCATTTTTTCCTCGTAGGCACGATCCGCGCAGTTGCGCACGCCCTTGACGATCACGTCAGCCTCTTCACGGTCAAAGAGATCAATCAGCAGTCCCTCGGAGGAAACCACCCGCACGCGGGGCAGCTCTGCGGTGGCAAGCGTAACCATTCTGGTTCGCTCCGCCATGGGGAACATATAGGTCTTGGCATCATTGTTCATTACGGCCACCACCACCTCGTCGTAATGGGCGGCGGCTCTTTTGACGATATCCAAATGTCCAAGGGTAATGGGGTCATAGCTTCCGGGTAAGATCGCGCGGCTCATCAGCAGCCCTCCTGTTTTGGTGATATGAGTGTAACAAAGGCAACGCCGTAGCGGCTCTCACGCAGCACGTGGAAGCGCGCGGCAAGAGTCTCGTCGCCGTCAAAAACGGCCTCACGGCTTCCCGCCTCGCAGACCACCACGGCACCGGGAGTCAGCAGCTGACGGGAGGATAGCAGAGTAAGGCACTGAGGGATCAGCCCCAGCGCATAAGGCGGGTCAAGAAAAACCAGATGAAAGGGATCGCCCTGATATCCGGAGAGGTACGAGAGTGCGTCGGCGCGCCGGATCTCTGCCCGGTCAAGGAGCCTTGCTTTGGTAGCGTTTTGGGTGATGATCTCGACGGCTGCCTTTTCCTTGTCCACCAGCACGGCCTTGGCAGCGCCCCGTGAAAGGGCCTCCAGCCCCATCTGGCCGGAGCCGCCAAAGAGATCCAACACACGCCTGCCGGCAAGGTCGAATTGCAGCATAGAAAACACCGCCTCCTTCGCCCGCTCGGAGGTGGGTCTGGTATTGTCGCCGGAAAGAGTCGCAAGCTTTACGCCCTTGGCTGTACCGGTAATGATGCGCATCATATCTCTTCCCCGTCCTTTCCGTGAAAATAAGCATAAACAGCGGCAGCGATCACGGGCCCGACACCGGGCGCGTCTGCAAGCTCTCTTTCGCTTGCCCGCTTGATGGCGGCAAGGCCGCCGAAGTGCTTCAGCAGCAGCTTTGCCTTAGCAGCGCCAACCCCGGGGATCTTTTGTAGCTCCGAGGTGCGCAGCGTGCCGCGCTTGGCGTTGGTCATCTGCCGGATGGCGTAGCGGTGCACCTCCTCCTGAATGCGATAGATCAGGTGGAACACCTCCTGCTCCCTTGCAATGGAGATCTCCTCCGCCTCGCCGCAAAGGGCGCGGGTCTTGTGAAATTCATCCTTTACCATACCGAAGATCGGCACCATGATCCCCATCTCCTCGGCTACCTGCCGCACCGCCGCCACGTGGGTGTGGCCGCCGTCCAGAAGGATCAGGTCAGGCAGAGCGCCGAATTTTTCTTCATCCTCGCCAAAATGTGCAAAGCGGCGGGAAAGCGCCTCTCGCATGGAGGCGTAATCGTCAGTTCCCTCTACAGAGCGAATACGGAAGGTACGATAATCGCTTTTCTTGAAGGCGCCGTTTTCATACACGATCATACCGCAGGTCTTGTGCTCCGCGCCGAAATTGGAAATATCATAGCTTTCAATGCGCTGGGGTACCACCTCCAACGACAGGAGAGCGGCCAGACGCACCATGGCCTCGTCGCTTTTTTCGTGCTCACGCAGATAGACCGTCGCGCGTTCCCGCGCGTTGCTCACAGCCAGCTCACACAGAGTGCGCAGCTCACCGCGCTCCGGCGTGTGCAGCTGCACCCGACGCCCTGCCATAGCGGAAAGCGAGGCCGCAAGCGCCTCTCGCTCCTCCTCTTCCATGGCAAAGGAAAGCAGTACCCGCGGTGGGATCTCCGAGCAGCGCTTATAGTGCTCGTAAATAAAGGCAGAAAGCGACTCCTCCTCGGCAAGCAGCTCGTCGCTGCCGAAGACATTTTCCAGCTTATCCACCAGGGCACCCTCACGCACGCAAAAGATGGATACGGCAGAAATAGTCTCGCCGCGATAAAAGCCGAACACATCCTCAGCAGTATCGGGCGCTGCCACCACCTTCTGCTTTTGGGAAAGCTTTTCCAGTGCAAACAGCGTATCCCGCAGCGTGGCAGCCTTCTCAAAGCGTTCCTCCTCTGCAGCGCGCATCATTTCCTCGCTGATCTTGCGGCGCGCCCCGGCGGAATTGCCTCGCAAAATATCCGTAGCGCAGCGGATCAGCTCCGCATATTCCTCCACGCTGACCTCACCCGTGCAAACGCCGCAGCATTGCCCCAGCTGATAATAAAGGCACGGCCGCTCCTTGCCGATATCCCTCGGGAACTGTCGCTTGCAGGTGGGCAGCGCCAGCGTCCGCTGCAGAGTGCGCAGCACCGCGCTTGCCACCGAAACACCGGAATAAGGGCCAAAATAGCGTCCCTTGTCCGCCGCGCGGGTACGAGTAAACACCAGGCGCGGATACGCCTCGCTGGTAATTTTAATGTAAGGATAGGATTTGGCATCCTTCAGCTTGATGTTGTATTTGGGCGCGTGCTGCTTGATAAGCGTATTCTCCAGCGCCAGGGCCTCGATCTCGGTGTCGCACAGAAAATAATCGAAATCCGCCACCTGGGAGACCATCCGCGCGGTTTTAGCACTTTGCTCACCGCTGCGAAAGTATTGCGACACACGATTTTTCAGCTTGCGGGATTTACCAACGTAAATGATCCTTCCCTGCTCATCCCGCATCAGATATACGCCGGGCTGAAGCGGCAACTGATTGGCCTTTTGCAGCAGTGCCTCGCGCACCGATTCCCGTCCCATGGCGTACCTCCTTTTCCATAAAACAAGGGCGCCGCTTGGCGCCCTGTATCAAAAGTCAAAGCTCACTGGCCCTCAAAGCCCGTGCTGATCAGCTCCTGCAGCCCCTCCAACGCTTCGTTCTCGTCAGAGCCCTCCGCAATCAGCTTGATGGTCATTCCCTGCGCAATACCCAGGGAAAGCACGCCAAGCAGACTCTTGGCATTGACTTTTCTGTCTTCCTTTTCTACCCAAATCGAGCTTTTGTAGCCATTAGCCTTTTGAATAAAAAAAGTTGCCGGCCGTGCGTGTAGGCCGATAGCATTCGTGATGACGACTTCGCGAGTAATCATAAGTCAACGCTCCATTCTTTCTTACCGTTCGACAAAATGTGAACCAGGCAGTAATCTCTAATAATAGTATATCAAAAGCAACCTTAAAAATCAATGGGCATTTTTTGGGTATTTTGCCGATTACTGATGAAAAACTATGTGAAATTTGACCATATTGTCAATTGCTTTTTTCGATTTCGACCACGGTCAAACGAAGCGTTGCCGTTTCGCTTTCTGCCAAAAGCGGCATATTCAGCGCCAGTTGCGGGCCGTTCTTCAAAAAGTAGCGTCCGTCCTTTTGCAAAACCATACAGGTCATGGAGCCGCTGATATTCACCGACCAGTTTCCTCGCATCGTAACGCTTACAGTATCATTCAATGTGCCGAGCGTGACGCGGGTTCCATCTTCTTCGATATAAAGCACCGTGTCCTTTTGCAGCGCATCCGCCGTACCTTGGGAAATACCCTCCGCCACAAAGCTTACGGTATAAGGCTGATAAACACCGCCCTCTTCAAAGATCCGCTTCAGATTGCCACGCTGCCACACGCTGATCACGCAAAGAAGCGCAAGCACGATCAGCGCAACGTCCAAAAGATTGAAGCGCACGCCGGCGCCGCTCTTTTTCTCTTCGCTCATTCTATCCACCTCATTCCTTTACGGCAACAGCAACGCAGCGCGCCGCGCCGTAAATATTCTCAAACAGTACTTCCACATCATTGCCGGCCGCCACGCGGAAATCGCCAACATAGTAGCCTTGCCCCTGCACGTAGCGTGTTTCGACTGTCAGCGTCAGCACAAGCACGCTGCTCTTCCCCGCCTCATCAGAGCGCTCCTCTGTTTTTAGCTCATCCACCGTGCCGAGAACGTCCTCGGTGCCAAAAGCGGTCACCGTCATTCCTTCCCTTACGCGGCCCAGCAGCTCAGTCTGCACATCCGCGATCTCAAGGGTATATTGTACCGTGCGGGTCTCACCCACCCAGTCCTCCTTTGAGCCGGAGGGCACCCATACGACGTAGGCCAGCAAAGCTCCCGTTGCCACGGCCAGCACCAGCAAAAGATCTACTACCACGTAAAACCAATACAAGCGCCGCTTGTCCTTTGGTTCATGCCGCAGCGCGTTACCCGAATGCCATCTGAAGGCCTGGCCGGAGCCTTTCTTCCGTCCCGCGCCCAATTTTTTACGATTCATAAAAATTCCTCCATTAGTGGTGCGCGCGGTATTCGATCTCAGCGACAAATCGGGTCTGTGCCACGTCGGAATAATTGACGTGGCTGTGCCGATCATGCCGCAGACCGGCTCCCACCAACGCAATCGCGATAAAGAAGATCAGCAGCGCGGCGGGATCGTACCACGCCGATCTGAAAAAGCTGAGGAACAGCGTGCTTGCCACCAGACACACGCCAACGTAAGCAAGTGCAGGCTTTTCTCTGTATCTCGCGTTTCTCAAAGCGGTAAAGGCGTTTTGCAGTAGCAGGAAGAACAGCAACGCAGGAATGGCAGCGCCCACGACGCCAAGCTCGCACACCAGCGCCAGCCAAAAGCTGCATGCACCCTCCACAAACTGCGTACCGACAGCACCGAACACCGGATACAACGCCTCAAGGCCGCCGTTGCCAAGTCCGAAAATGAACCTGGTCACACCGGCAGAGCCCGCCATCACCTCGCGGCCGAAGAAAATCTCAAAAATAGCACCGGTCACAGCGTTGCGAGAAAGCGCTCTGTCGGAGGTTTCCTGCAGGAAGGTGACGATCACGGCTTGTACACGGTCGGGCAGGAGAAAATACGTGCCCACTGCCGCACCGGATCCCAGAAACAGAAATGGGAAGCTGCGCTTTTCAAAGACAAGTGCAAACACCACAACGATCAGCAAAAGTGCGATCCAGGCGCTTTGCACCCACGCAAGAACGGTAGCTGTTAGAATCAGCAGGCTCGCAATCGCCGCCAGGGGGCGCAGCGACTTGCGGGAGGTAAAAATAGCGGGAAAGGTAAAGGCAAAGGCGATCACGAGGAAATACGCAAAGGTCGTATGATCCACAAATCCCGCCTTGACAGCATTCCCCAGCAGCGCCATATCCACGCCGTCCATTTTCACGGCGTTGATCACAAACTGCAAAATACCCACCACAGACGCCATAGCGGCAGAGAAGGATAGCGTCACTCTGCAGCGTGCCAGCCACTTTGTGGTGGCAACGATATTCATGATCGGAAAATACGCCAACAAGAGGCACACGTTCGTCAACGCGCGGAAAAGAGCGCCCTCCGCCACGGAAAACGCGGAAAAGCCGAAAAACAGCAGCAGAGCAACGACAGGAATATCCTGTGCCTCCAGGCGAAACACACGATTACCACGTAGGAGCTTTGCCGAGTAGCCGGCAAGGAACAAAACGGTCACCAGCAGCAAGAGAGCTTTGCCGTAAGGCACGTAGCCAACGTAGGGCACGTACAGCAAAAACAGCATCACACCGGTTTCGGGCAGAGAAAGCACCATGATCGCCACCAGAATGGCCACGGCAGCCCCCAACAGCACCCAAGGCTGCACCAGCATTCCAAGCGCACCCACGGCGGCACCCAGCAGCACGGCAACAAAATAGCGTTGGCGCCCCTTCTGCTCCGGCTCCTGCACGCCATCATCCGCAAGGCCGAATACGCCGCCGAGGAAGGCCCCGGTCAAGCCATGACAAACGGAATAGGCCACGGACTGATCGGAAAAGGTCAGTAGCACACCCGTGAGAAACGCGCAAGCGGCGGCAATGAGATTGCCCCAGTTGGCAACATCGTTGTGCCATACCGTGGTAGCCAGAATGTACATCAAAGCGGAAAACGCCGCAAAGCTGATAAAAAACAGACCGAAGGTGCGCAGACTGCAGCGTCCCAGAGCCCGAAGCAGCCACCCCGTCACACGGGAAAGCACGTTTCGCTCCATCGCGCAAGCCACCGCGCGGCGCGCGGTGTGACGTTTTCTGGCACCGCGCCTTCCGCCGACGTGACCGAGACTGCCAATATAGGAGTGCCGGATCGCACCGTCCGAGGCGGGATAGGAGGTAAATATTTTGCCAATGAAGCTGGCGGAGATCACGTAATAGATCAAGGTTGACATACGGGTGAAGAATCTTCCAACCGCGCCAAAGCTGAATCTTCCTTTATTCATAGCTCTCCTCCTTTCTCCAAATAATCAGGTTTCTTTTTTCAACAGATCGGGGCGCAGCCGCTCCGTCGCAGCCAAGGCCTCGGCAGCGCGCCATTTTTCAATGTTGGCATGATGTCCGGAAAGCAGCACCTCCGGCACGGCTCGTCCGCGAAACTCCGCCGGACGCGTATATTGCGGATATTCCACCAGTCCTGCGGAAAGACTCTCGTTTTCATAGCAAACGGGATCGGCCAGCACGCCGTCCACCAGCCGCGCCACCGCGTCGGTGAGGATACAGGCCGGGATCTCCCCGCCCGTCAGCACAAAATCGCCAATAGAGATCTCTTCATCCACGATCTCCTCAATGATCCGGGCATCCACTCCCTCGTAGTGACCGCAAAGGATGATGAGCTGGTCGTACTCCGAGAGCTCCTTGACCTTCTTTTGGTTCAGCACCGGGCCTCTTGGGGACATATAGACCACGCGACGCCTTGCTGCCGGATCGCTTTTGGCAAGAATGTCGGTGTAGCAGTCATAAATGGGAGGTGCCATCATCAGCATGCCCTTACCGCCACCGTAGGGGGTATCATCCACCCGGCGGTGCTTATCCTTGGAGTAGTCCCTGATATGATGCGTGTTCACCTCAATGTGACCGCTACGCTGCGCGCGGCCGATAATGCTCTCCCCCAGCACGTAGGAAACAAGCTCGGGAAACAGCGTCATAATATCAAATCGCATCATCAGAACATCCCCTCAATGGGCGAGAGCACGATGCCCTCGTCAATATCCACCCGCTTTACAAATTCCGGCACCACAGGCACCATTGCCTCGCCGGTGGGCGTTTTGATCACGTAAATATCCGTGGCGCCGGGGTGGATCACATCGGAAACAGTACCCAGCCGCTTGCCGCTTTGCTCCTCAAAGACGGGAAGACCGATCAGCTCGGCGATCAGCAGCACGCCATCCGGAATATGGAGATCGTCCCGTCGGGCATACAGCACCGTGCCTCGCAGCGCGTCGGCAGCCTCCATGGTATCCACGCCCTCCAGCTCCGCGTAAGCAAAATTGCGGCTGGCCGGCGAGGCCTTTTTCAGCTTGAGAGGGCGAAAGCCTTCCCCCGCCTTCACGTAAACGGCAGGTAACGCCGCAAACACGGCAGGGGTATCGCACCAGGTCTCCACCTTCACGCCGCCGTGGCAGCCGTGGGTATTCACGATTTTTCCACATTCGGGATAATCAATATAAGGCATAGGATCTCTCCATCTATCGTATAATTATCATTTAGTATACCATATTTATCCTTCAATTTCAACACTCCCGCGCGAATTTATTGCCGCAAAGCGCAATTTTGGCATTTTTGTGCAGATATTATTAAAAATTTTACAATTACGGGCTTGTAATATTTTTTTCAAAGTGTTATAATAATGTGTAATATATTCCATGAAGGAGGAAGAAAATGGACGGCTGGATGTCATTTATACTGATTGCCGTTGTTGCTGTTGTATTCTATTTCTTCATTATCCGCCCGCAGAAAAAGCAGGAAAAGGAAGCAAATGATATGCGCAACAACCTGACCGTTGGCGACGAGATCACCACCATTGGCGGTATCATCGGCAAGGTCGTCAGCATCAAGGAAGAAACGATGATCATTGAGACCGGACGCGACCACACCCGCATCCGTCTCCTGAAGAGCGCCATTCGCAGCGTGGACGTACACGCCGAGGACGCACAGGACTAAAACCACTCCCTCCTTCATATATTGTAGTACTGTTGTGGTACGCAATTTGTGAAGGAGGGAAAAATTATGCCCATTTTAGGAAAAAAGACAGGAAAAAGAAGCCATCGCCCCGCCACCGACGGTAAGGGAGCGCTGACGCTGCCGGATCTGTTCAAAAATGCCCTGCTGGCGCTGCCTGTGGCAATGGCCGTCGGGCTTTTGCTGCTTTTGGCAGCAACGGCGCTGCTGCTGACGACCCCCAATCCCGGTCAATACGCGGCCATTGCGGGCACCGCGCTGCTGTACGTATGCGCGGCGCTATACGGTAGGCTGACGGTACGCTTCTCCCGAGGAAAGCTACCACTTTTTGGTGGGCTCTTTTCCGGCGGCGTGCTGCTGTTGCTGCTGTTGCTGCTGGCATGGATTCTGCCCGAGTCTGCCACCGCTTACCAAAGGCCGCTGATCGTTGGGCTCTATGCCGCAGTTCCCTGTGCCACATTGGCGGGCGCGCTGCTCCCTGCCCGGCGCCAACGCGCCAAAAGAAAAAGAAGATAATAATAAAGAAGGCCCGGAGGCGCATATGGATATGCGCCTCCGGGCCCGTTGGTTCACCCATCGGGTGAAGGATTCAGTTGTCCGGCGGGGGTAAAATTACTTCAAATATGAAAGAATTTCTTCCTCTCTTGAGACTTCAAAAACACTTTCTTTTGCCGAAAGAACATAAATCGAGCCTATATCCGTTAGCGTAACCAGATATTCTCCCCCTACTTGTACCCGATTCATAAAGATCGGAGCTGACACAGCACTCCCAACGGCTATATTTCCTTTATAAACGCCCAACACCTCAAGCGTGCAAAGCTCACGATCTATAACCGATTCTCCAAGACTGCTTTTTTTCTTGATTCTTACACGCGCAACAACATCCGCTTCTGCCAAAATGGTAGAAAGATCCTCTGCAACAGTATAAGAAGTTCCCCAATACAGAGCCCTATTTTCTTTTTTGTTCAATTCCGTTATGGTATAGGATAAAAAAGCTGATTCATCTGCCGTGGCATCTAACACAGTATGATCAAAAAAGCTTGTACCGTGCATCGTGCTATTACTTATATTCTCAGCCGGAAAAAACATGTTACCTGCTGCATTGATATACTCATCCCGTTCTTGATAGACGCTGACTTTGCGAAGAAGAACCAAATAATACACCTGGCCGACTTCATACACTACGTCGCGGTGATTATACCGAAAATCCGTGTCATATACAGTAACGTCTATATTTTCCGAAACCACACACAGCAGGCCATTCGTAATTTCACCGCAATAGCGCTCTCCAACTGAAAACAGATACTCCGTACGATAAGCATTTTTTACAATAATTTCTACACATTCTGCTTTCACTACGTCAGTACACCGATCCAGTACCTCCTCATAGGTTAAATATACACTTTCCGTTTCCGTTTTCACTACGTTTCCGTTTTCGTCCAACTCGTTCCGGATTTCATCACCTATAAAGTTAATTGGCGGATTGTCATCCTTCGGATTCTCCGTGCTCGGATTTTCCGCGCTCGGATCCTTGACGGGTTGTGATCGACAAGCAGCCATACTCAATATATAACAAGCAAGTATCAATAAGGCAAGTATCCGCCTCATCGTCATTCCTCCTTCAAATAAAAAATTTCGTATACTTGTAGCAAATGTGCAATTTCTCTATCGGTCAAGGTATATTCCGATTTATTGTTCGCGTGCATTACGTCCGCTGTACGCATGGAATGACCATAATAACCCAGCGCATGGCCAATTTCATGAGTTGCAATATTCTTCTGCTGATTGGCCGTCAAATTTCGATCTACTAAATACACTCTAGCATTTGTAAGTTTCTTGGTTGTCTTGTTAGTGGCTCCCCATTTTACATTAACTGCGAACGAAGAATCGATGCTATAACTTGTTAATCCTCCAGTGCTACTATCTATATTCGCTCCAAGACCAATTAAAGTTGCTTCATCTCCTCCATAACATAGTATTTGCGCATCGTCTTCATTAGTGGTAATGGACACCGAAATAGGAAGAACTGCGTTCCATTGATCCAAAGCACAACCGACACTAGAAAGCATATAAAAATTGTCGTTTGTGTAACTGTAATTTTGATAATATAATTTAGGTGAAGAATCCCAGAATCCAACCGAAGCACCACTTCCCGCATTCCAACTCGTCAAACTTAATGGAGATACACGAAGCACCCACATTTCATCATCAGTGGCAACCCCTAGATTTGATTGCATGCACGAATTTCTGAAATATCGACTTCCTTCCGTTTCCACACCTAAGCATAGTGTATAGTTTGCATATAGTTCTTGATAACTGGCACGAGATTGGATTACAACGCCGCTGTGTCCAACAGACAATCTCCACTGTTGCCTCAAAGCAAGCGCTTCGCTGCGGGCTTGCAATGTCACTGCATTTTGTGAATCCGCTGTGCCAATCCCAGCTGTTAGCATAAGTCCTGAAGATTTCGTTGAACGTATTTCGAAATATCCATTTCCTAAATTTACTAATTGCCATTTTTGATCATCTATTTCAGAAAACTGTCGCAATTTAACTGACGAACCATCATCTTGCAAATAATTTCTATATTTTGCATTCTGTATATAATAGATTCCCGTTTGCAAATCTGCTGTGACATACTGATACACTACCGTCAGTATCGGCGGATAAGGACTTCCGCACAAATAAAACGCCGCGCCATCATTGGGGCACACAATGCCAAAGCCATAATTGGGCGCATTGCTATACCAGGATCCCACAAGATAGCTTACGTCAAAATCAATATAGGTTGCGCTGTTTTCTCCCACAGCACTGTCCACCAAGGTGGTGGACATGCCGTAGTTTTCTTGCTCGGATGCTGAGATATAATTCCAATTGCTCTGCTGGTGCCATGGATACGTAGCCGCGTAAAGCCGGATCGTATAATCCATGCCGTTATCGGTCCCTTCCTCATCATCATATTGGTATTGCGAATACCAAAGGCTCAGCTCTACGTTTCCGGTAACGACGTTCTCCGGAAGCTCCGGTAGTGACAGCCATAAATAGCCAATGCTATCATCGGCAAAATAGATCATGTCCCACCCACTATAATCGCCGTAAGGGTCATTGGATGC
>JAFTQT010000161.1 GCA_017462615.1 Clostridia bacterium
GGTTTCCGGTTTTGATTTGTTGGGGAGCGGGATTCTCTCCCTCCGTCTCGCTGGCGCGATCCACCACCCTCGTCAGAGGGAGGCATTCGTCATGCGTGACATTGCAAGTAAAAATGGAACACAAGAAAGAGGTGCAGCACGGCAAACATAGCCGGCCTCCCTCTGACGAGGGAGGTGGCGCCGAAGGCGACGGGGGGAGAGATTTCCTCTATTTGAATACCCCGACAAACCCCAGTTTAGCGTTCAAATTTTGATTTGTCGGGGAGTTGATGTGACAATGCGGCGGGCGTTAGCCTTCCCCAGCGGGGGAATGGTGGATATTGTCGCAAGCGACAAGGTGGATGAGGTGTAATCCGCGACGCACAATGCGGCGAGACAAAATGTGCGTTCGCCTTCCCCAGCGGGGAAGGTGTCAGCCGCTTGTCGGCTGACGGATGAGGGGAGCAGGTCAGCGCTGCACAAAAGGCGATCTCCTCATCCACCACCGCTTCGCTTGTGGTCCCCCTTCCCCGCTGGGGAAGGCTATCTTGTGCGGCGCGTTCAAAGTGCCCGATAACCCCCAAATCGGTGTTCAAATTTTGATTTGTCGGTGACCCTCTCCGTCACGCATACGCGTGCCACCTCCCCCGGAGGGGGAGGCTATCATTAGGCTCCCCCTCCGGGGGGAGCTCCCGTCGAAGACGGGTGAGAGGGTTCGACAAACCCCAATTTATCAGCCACGGCGCAAACACGGCTGCAGCGGAAAGTACCTTTCCCAAAAAGCTTTTTATAAAGGTTTTGGGGAGGAGGGAGAGGATATGCTTGCCGGAGGCAAGCATAAGGAGAAGGAGGAGGTGCTTTTGCAAAAGCATCTCCTCCCTCTCCTTATGGGAGTCTATTCAGCGATCAGCCCTGGAAGTTCAGCTCGTCGAGGACGAAATTGAGGGACTCCACGGCGTCGGTGAGCGTGGCGCGCTCGATTTTCTCGCCCTTCTCGGCCTTGTCGCAGAAGTAGACCAGCTCGTTGTAGTAGCCGCCAAGGTCAGATACGTTACCGCCCTTGTAAGCGTCGCCGGCAAGCTCGATCTTCTCGATCTTGATCTCCTCGGCACCGGCCTCGGTATACTTCATAAACTTGCCGTCGGCGTTCTCGATCACGGCCTTCTCAAATACCACGCGGAAGGTGGCCTGGAAGGGGTGAGTGGTGGGCAGATTCCAAGTGCCCTCTACGCTGACAACGGCATCCTTGTACTGCATCAGCGTGCTGACGTAGCTGTTGTCGTCGTTCTTTACGGTATAGAACTTGCAGGGCTTGCCCATGATGGACAGCACGTAGTCGATATCGTGTACGTGCAGATCCTGGCCGGCACCGCCGGACTTGGCAATGGTCAAGAGCCAGTTATCCCAGCCCCAGGTGGGAACAGGGCTGAGGCGACGGAAGTTGGCGTTGACGATCTTGCCGTACACGCCGCTCTCCACCATCTTGGCCAGCTCTACGTACTCGTCCCAGAAGCGGATGACCTGACCCACCTGTACGTTGGCACCGTACTTGGCAGCGGCCTCCATCATCTCTTTGCCCTCCTCCTTGGTGAGCGCCACAGGCTTCTCCACGAACACGTACTTCACCTTCTGCATAGCGAGAATGGCGTGCTCAGCGTGGAGATAGGTGGGCAGACAAATGTCGATGACGTCTACGTCAGCCTTTTCGATCAGCTCCTTGCCGGTGGTGTAGATCTCGGCGCCGGAAATGGCGGCCAGCTCCTTGGCCTTCTCGGGGCGAAGATCAGCAACGGCGGTTACCTTGGCGTTTGCGATATTGTTGTAGCAGTTGGCATGCATGCTGCCCATAAAGCCACAACCGATGAGTCCTACCTTCAACATATCTTTTTTCCTCCTTCGGGGGCAATTATCTGCCCAGAATGGCGTCCATAGCGTTGGACGTATTGTAAATAATGGTTTCCGTGTGGTACTTGTAGTTGGGGATCATTTCGGCGGATACCCATCCGTCGTAGCCCACCTCCTCCAGAGCCTTGACGACCTCGGGATAGTTGACGTCGCCTGCCAGCAGGTCAACAAAGCCATCCAGCGTGCCAACGGCGCGACGGAAGTCCTTGAAGTGCACCTTCTTGATGCGGTTGCCAAGGATGCGGATCCAGTGCTCGGGGTAGCCGTTGATGACCACGTTGCCCACGTCGAAATAAGAGCCGACGAAGGGGCTGTCGATCTTGTCGATGAAATCGCGCATCTCCATGGGAGAGGTCAGGAACTTGTTCCAGACGTTCTCAAGACCGATGGCAACGCCCAGCTCCTCGGCATAGGGCTTCAGCTCATTGATAGCGGCCAGCGCGCGCTCATAGGTGGTGGCATAGTCCACGACCTTGCCGGGAGCGGCAAAATCGGCATTGACGCTGCCGGGGATCACCAGAATGGTGTCACAGCCGAGGATCTTTGCAGTCTCCAGCTGCTTCTTCACGATGGACTTAGCCTTCTCACGAACAGCGGCGTCATCGTCGTTGAGCCAGAAATCCCAGTAAAGGCCGCAGGAAAGGCTGTAAAGCTGAATGCCGCAATCGTCGGCAGCCTTCTTTACCTTCAGCAGATCTGCCTCGGTGGAGCTCAGGCTGATCTCGCCCTCCAGGCCCAGTGCCACCTCGACGCCCTCGAAGCCTGCCTTCTTGGCCAGCGCGAACACGTCGGCCAAAGGCATATCCGGGAAGGACCAAATGTTAATACCCTTTTTCATAATAAACTCCTTTCAAACGATTGTTTTTGATCGCTTGCTTCTTTTGTGGTTCCATTTCATTATATCAAGCGCAAAAGTTGAAGTAAAGGCATTTTTAGACATATAAATTTTGATTTTGGACATTTATTTATGGTGCATAAGCAAAATGCCGCCGAGGCAAGGCTCGGCGGCATTTGTGCTTTTTACGGTTACGCAGTATTTTATCTGTTGAGGATCAGCTTGGTCAGCTCCACGGGCTCCACGATGGTATCACCCTTGTAAACGCGCATATTGCCGGAGGCGATCTCGTCAATGAGGATGACCTCGCCATTGTTGTAGCCAAACTCAAACTTGATATCCCACAGGTCAAGACCGATGGTCTTCAGGTCGTCAGCCACGATCTTGGTGATAGCCAGGGTCTGTGCCTTGAGGCTCTCGAACATTTCGGGGGTCATGATGCCGAGGGCAACGAGGCCCTCGCCGGTTACCAGCGGATCGCCCTTCTCGTCGTTCTTGAAGGTGCACTCCACGTAGCCGCCCTCAAGACGGGTGCCGTTTTTGATATACTCGCCGTAGCGACGCACGAAGCTGCCGGTAGCAACCAGACGGCAGATGACCTCCAGGCCGTTGCCGCCCTGCGCCTTGCCGAAGCACTCTGCAGGCAGGACCTCCATGGTGGCGTTATCGAGATCAGCAGAAACGTAATGGGTCTTGATGCCGGCCTTCTTGCACAGCTCGAAGTAGTAAACGGAGGTCTCCAGATTGGCGCGGCCAATGCCCTCGATGGTGAGACCAACGGTATTTTCACCGGGATCGAACACGCCGTCCTTGCCGGTGCAGTCGTCCTTGAACTTCAGCAGCACGTTGCCGTTTTCAAGCTCGTAAACATCCTTGGTCTTGCCTTGATACAGTTTTTTCATCGTATTTCTCCTTCAAAAAATGATGGGAACGCCACAGGCGCAAATATCTTACGCCTTTTATTATAAGACTTTTCTTGCCATTTGTCAATTTTAATCAGCAAGAAAATGCAAAAAAATTTTACTGAAATTTCAAAATCCGCCAAAAATGTTTTTTTGCACTATTACGAAAGAGGCAAGATCTGGCTCCAGGCCTGCTTGCCATCCTTGTCCGTTACGCGGGCGCGGAGGTATTTTTCCCACTTAAGAGGCGTATATTCCACGTGTGTGATGTCCTCGCCCACAGTCACGCGCTCGGAATAAACGCCGTTGCTGAAAAGCACCACCTCCGAGGCGGGCGAGCAATCCACGATGCCCTTGCCGTCCCGTACGGCGAGATGCACCTCCGGCCCCTCGGAGGCATAAAACCGTCCGGCCTCAATGGCGGCGCGCACGGCGGCAGCGTCGGCGCTGTCGCTCTCCACCATAATAAAGGCATTGGGGCTATCGGCGTAGTTCCCTTCTCCGTAAAAATGAGAATCGTCAGCGGCAAAGAGGGGGAGCACGTATCCGGCCGAGGCCAGCATATCCACGATCAGCGAGGAATCACCCCGGCGGGACATACCGCGCTGGGAGACGGTATTGAAGATCTCGGTGCCATCAAGCCCCCGGAGCGCCCTGATCATTTCGGGCGTATTTAAGGACCAAGCCGGATGCGCCAGCACCGCAAGGCCGCCGGCTCTGTGAATGGCATCGATCACATCCTGTGCGGGCGCCTTTTTATCCACCACGGGCTCCTCCCCGGCAAACAGACAAAGAATATGGTAAACGCCGCCGCTGCCGTCGCTGCCGCCTACGTTGATCTCATCACCGCTGTATACGGTAAAATCCTCAAAATGCTGCTCCGCACCGAATTTCCAATGGTCGGTGAGGGCAATGGCATCGTAGCCTGCGGCACGGTAGATGGCAATCACCTCCTCCGGTGTCTTTCTGCCATCAGAGACGGTGGTATGGTGGTGCAGTCCCACCTTAACGCGATTTTTACCAAAGAGATCGGTATACATAAAGGGCTCCTCTTATCTGAAAAATTTTACAATGCTATTATAGAAAGTTTGCGAAAAAATGTCAACCGCTTTTCGTTTTTTGTGAACAAAAATATACCGACTTTACAAGCGTGACCATTTGTGGTATAATAAGACACAGTAAGATCAGAAATATCCGAAAGGAGTGCCAAAATGAAGATCACCGTTGTAGGCTGCGGCCGTTGGGGCAGCTTTATTGCCAAATATCTGGCGGATGCCGGGCACGATATAACCCTGTACGGCAGAGTGGGCTCTGCCAATATGCAGGAATTTCTACGGGAGAGAAAAAACCAATGGATGACGCTGCCGGAAAGCGTGCGGCTTTCTACCGAGCTTGCCGAGGCTTGCGCGGAAAGCGACCTGGTGCTTGTATCCATCGGCTCTCAGCAGCTACGTGGATTTTTTGAAGAATACCGCCAAACGGGGTGCGAAGCACGCCAATTTTGCCTTTGCATGAAGGGGCTTGAGATCAGCACCGGCAAGCGGCTTTCGGTCATCGCCCGCGAGGTACTGGGAGAGCATATTTCCGTAGCGGTGTGGCTCGGCCCCGGACACGTGCAGGAATTTTGCGCCGGGATCCCCAACTGCATGGTCATTGACAGCGACGACGAGGAGTTGAAGTGCCGCCTGGTAGACGCCTTTTCCGGGACACTGATCCGCTTTTACTACGGCCGGGATATGATCGGTAACGAGATCGGTGCCGCGGCCAAAAATGTCATCGGCATTGCGGCGGGGCTGCTTGACGGCGTAGGACTTTCCACGCTGAAGGGCGCGCTGATGTCTCGCGGCACACGGGAGGTGGCGCGGCTGATCGGGGCGCTGGGCGGCAACGAGCAATCTGCCTATGGGCTCTGCCACCTGGGTGATTACGAGGCCACCGTATTTTCTCCCCACAGCCATAACCGCCGCTTTGGCGAGGCCTTCGCCAAGGGAGAACGGTTCGACGCGCTGGCAGAGGGCTACTATACCGTGAAGGCGCTGAATCTTTTGGCCGCCGAACGGGGCGTGGAAATGCCCATTTGCCACATCATTGAGGATGTGCTTTATAACGAGCTTCCCGTGGAGGAGGGCATCTCTCGGCTGTTTAGCCGAAGCATCAAAAAGGAGTTTTAACAAAAAGGAATCCCTTTTGGCCGGTTCTCATAAGGATGTTTAACCGTAGGGGCGATTCACGAATCGCCCGCTGAAATACGCAAAACAAAAACGGGCGATTCATGAATCGCCCCTACGGACACACATAAATTTCGGCAGAGAACTTGTTTTCTCTGCCGATTTGTGTTATAATGGAGTTAACGAAAAGCCTCTCCCTTGGGGAGAGGTGGCGGCGTAGCCGACGGAGAGGGCAAATTGTTGCAACGACTACCCTCTCACCCGCTACCGCGGGAGCTCTCCCTGAGGGAGAGCCTTAAGATACGTGCAACTTTAGGGGTACGGGCTTTGCCCTATGCCTTTGTAATACAAAAGCGAAACTGGCGATAAAACAGAACGATAAATAAGAATTTGACGAGGTGACTATGAATATTACTCCTACCGAAAACGAAATCAAATATATACGAGAAGAGCTCAATCAATTCAATAATGAGAGAGTCGGCGAGGATGGTCATACACCTCTAAA
>JAFTQT010000162.1 GCA_017462615.1 Clostridia bacterium
CTGACAAGCACTGCATTTGTAGACACAAACGCAAAATACGGCATACCTCTTTCGAGATATACCGTATTTTTGAAAACTGTCCTTTAGAGTACCGCCCTATGAGGCTCCTTCTTATTTTTCACGCTGATGCCGCTTGCGGTAATCGCCGGGGGTGTAGCCGGTGTGCATGCGGAAGGTGCGGGTGAAGTAGGATTGATTGGCAAAGCCGCAGGTGCGGCCGATATCACCCACCGAGAGGCGGTCTGTGGCCAGCAGTTCCCGCGCCTTCTCGCAGCGGATCACATTAAGATAGGAAACGAAGGAATAGCCGGTGATGCGTCGGAATTCCCGGGCGAAATAGTATTTGCTCAGTCCCACGGCGGAGGCCAGCTCGTCGAGGGAAATGTCACGGTTGCTCTCTGCACGGATGTAGCCGATGGCCTGCTTGACGCAGGAGAGCAGATGGGATTCCTCGCGGGGGTTGCGGTCGAAGGAGGCGTGCTTTTCGCAGATCTCAAGGCATATGGCGAGGGCCAACGCCCGCAGATGCTGCACGCGCATGGGCTCTGTTTGCTTGTCGCTCTCCCAGAAATAGCCGAACCGGCCGATCAGCGCTGACAGTGCCTCGTTTTTGATCTTGCTCTCAAAGTGAAAATCATTGCTGTCAAAGTGATTGGCGAGGAAAAAGGAGCGGTCGACGATGAGGCAGAAATAGTCCATTTCCTCCTCCGCGGTGGAAAAGCTATGGAGCTCGTTCTGATTGATGACGACCACGTCGCCCGCCACTACAGAGAAACGCTGCTCACCGCAGGTGACAAGTCCGCTGCCCGCAGTAACGGAAATGATTTCCACGTTTTCGTGCCAGTTGCAAATGGTTTCCTGTGCCCTCTTTTGGCGGTGCGTGACATGAAAAATAAAGGGAAGGCGGGGATCCTTCATCTTGTGGGTTTCGTAAATGTGCATTTTTGACTCCGAATAGCAAGATTGTGTTAAAAAAAGGCAAAAATGTGCCCTTGACTTCGCTTTTTTTCTATTATACAATAAAAATGATCGAATGGCAACAGCCTTTTGAAATTTTTCCGAAAGGATGATCTCGTTATGTATCGTTTTCCCATTGGTGTGATCCTCGAATCCTTTCGCACCGATACGCTGACGGCGCTGGATCAGGCTGTGGCGTTGGGTGCCGATGGCATTCAGATGTACGCGACGGAAGGAGAGCATGCTCCCGAAAATATGTCCGCCACGGCGAGACGTGAGCTGCTGAAGCAGGTGAAGGACAGAGGCCTTCGGTTTTCCGCTCTTTGCGGTGATCTTGGAAAGGGCTTTGGCAATCCGGAGCTGAATCCGCAGCTGATCGAAAAATCCAAGCGCATCCTTGACCTGGCCAAGGATCTGGAGACCAACGTTGTGACCACTCACATCGGCGTGGTGCCGGAGGATCCTGCGCATCCTCGCTACGGCATTATGCAGGAGGCCTGCGGTGAGCTTTCACGCTATGCCGACAGCATTGACGCGCATTTTGCCATTGAAACCGGCCCCGAGACCTCGGCGACGCTGAAAAAGTTCCTGGACGGTCTTCATTCCACCGGCGTGGCGGTGAATCTTGACCCCGCCAATCTGGTGATGGTGACGGGAGACGATCCTGCGAAGGCGGTTTATAATCTGAAGGATTACATCGTGCATACCCACGCCAAGGACGGCGTGATGCTGCAGCGCACCAATCCGGAATATATTTATCGCGTGACGCCCCTGCCCGGGGATCTGGAGGGGATCAGGTTCTTCCGCGAGGTGCCGCTCGGCACCGGTAGCGTGGATTTTGCCGCTTATCTGAAGGCGCTGGAGGACATCGGCTATCGCGGGTTCCTCACCATTGAGCGCGAGGCAGGTCAGAATCCCAGCGCGGATATTCTTACGGCAAAAAATCATCTTATCGACGTGATAAACGCCAATTAAGGGGGAAACGGTATGAAAAAAATCAAAATTGCAGTAGTAGGCGTAGGCAGCATCTCCGGCATGCATATCAAGAGCTATCTGGCTGATGAGCGGGTGGAGCTCTATGCTTTTTGCGACATCAACGAGGAAAGATTGAAATATATGGGTGAAAAATACGGCATCACCCGTCTTTACACCGATGAGGCCGAAATGCTGGCAGCACTCCCTGAGATCGACGCCGTCAGCGTCTGCACCTGGAACAGCGCTCACGCGCCCTGTACCATTATGGCGCTGAACGCCGGTAAGCACGTGCTCTGCGAGAAGCCCATGGCTACCAACGTGGAGGATGCCGAGGCCATGATGGCAGCGGCAAAGGCCAACAACAAGCTCTTGATGATCGGCTTCGTGCGCCGCTTCGGTCGGGATGCCGACACGGTGCTGGATCTAATCGAAAACGGAAATCTCGGCGAGATCTACTACGCCAAGGCACAGAATATCCGCCGCAACGGCGCCCCCGGCGGCTGGTTCGGCGACAAATCCCGCTCCGGCGGCGGCCCCCTCATCGACCTGGGCGTTCACTCCATCGACCTGGTGCGCTATCTGCTGGGCAAGCCCCGCGCGGTATCCGTTTACGGCAGCGCCTTTACCAAGCTCGGCAACCGCAGCGATCTGAAGGTGAAAAAGAGCTATACCTCCGTCAGCAGCAAGGGTGCCTGCGACGTTTACGACTGCGAGGACCTGGCCACCGCCATGGTGCGCTTTGAGAATGGTGCCGTGCTTTCCGTGGAAATGAGCTTTAGCCTCAATGTAGGCAAGACCGAAAACAGTATTCAGCTCTTCGGCGTGGAAAGCGGCGTGCATATGGAAAACGAGGTACAGGTATTTGGCCAGATGAACGGCTATCTTTCCGATACCTCTCTCGGCAGGAGCACCGGCCTTGATGTGGACGACGCCTTCATGAAGGAGATCAACCATTTTGTGGATTGCCTTTGCGACGAGAAAACGGTCTGCCGTGCCCCCGCCGAGGACGGCGTGGAGCTGATGCGGATCCTCACGGCCATTTACAAGTCCGCCGAGTGCGGTCACGAGGTGACGCTGTAATTTGAAAGAGCAGCACGCCCGCTGAGGATCAGCAGGCGTGCTGCTCTTTATTGCTTCGGCCGCGACGCTACACGGCTATCTTTGGTAGGGCACCCGTCGGCGAGCTTTTTCACAACGCTTGCTTTGTTTTTTGAGAAAATTCCTTTCATCGACACAAAACTGTTTGACAATCCTCAAATTTTGGTGTATAATATAAGACAACAAGTTAAGCCACGTCGGCGTGAGGGGGGAGTGCCCCTTGCGGCGGCGCTTGTGTGCTTTGAAAAAGCCGAACGTGGCGGCGATAAATTGGTGTTTGTCGAACCCTCTCACCCGTCTTCGACGGGAGCTCCCCCGGAGGGGGAGCCTAATGATAGCCTCCCCCTCTGGGGGAGGTGGCACGCGTATGCGTGACGGAGAGGGTCACCGACAAATCAAAATTTGAATGATAAATTGAGGTTTGTGTGGTGTATGCCAATACGAAAAACAATCTCGCAAGCCTGTAGGGGAGGCGTTTCGCCTCCCGCTGCAACGAGCTTTGATGATTTCGGGAGGGGAGAGCCCTCCCCTACTACGATGTAACAACTAAAACTTGATGATTGTATCTGCGTATCTGCGCCTCATCTTGAGCGGAGTCCGCCCGTGTCATCCTGAGCGGAGCGGCGCGCAAGCGCGCGAAGTCGAACTGCGTAGC
>JAFTQT010000163.1 GCA_017462615.1 Clostridia bacterium
CCCTTGAGGAGCATATTCAGCGCATAGGTGGTGTTTTGTGTGAATACAATACCCTCGGGGGCATCCAGCCCCAACAGGGCGGAGAGCGCTTCTCTGCATTGATAAACCACCTCTGCTGCCTGCAAGGACAGCTGATGAGCGCCCCGGCCGGGATTCCCGCCATATTTCTCAATATGCCGACATACGGCCTGCACGACTGCCGGAGGCTTGGGAAAGGTGGTGGCAGCGTTGTCAAGATAGATCACGGCGTGCTGTTCCTTTCAATATATTGTGTGGGAAAGAGACGGTGGGCGGCAAGTGTTGCCTTGACACGCCCTCGCTCCGTGCAGGGAAAGGAAACGCCATAGGCACAGCCCTGCCTGGTCTCCTCCCGGGAGAGGGAGAGCACCTCTGCCGGCAGCTCTGCCGCCTGCAGCGCGTGTGCCGCCTTGAGAGAAAGCGTAAGCGAGCCGATGGCGGCAATACAAATGGGATTTTGCTTGTTTTTCATGCGCTTCACCTCCTCTGCTGTCATTATATGCGTCATTTGCGGTTTTTTCGACAAAAATGATTTTGCCGCGTTTTGCTATTGACAAGGCGGCGCAATTTCGGTATAATAAAATAAGAATGTGCCCAAACGGTGCGAATTTTTATGGAAGGGAGGCGAAAACGAACCAATGAAGATCCTACTTTTAAAATGTAAGGAGGCACTGATTTCCGTTTTCCCCGTCACGGCTATCGTGATGCTATTGAACCTAACGCCGCTGGTTGAGGTTTCCGGTATGGAAACCGTGGTATTTTTACTCGCCTCTCTCTTCCTTGTTATTGGCATCGGGCTCTTTAATATGGGTGCCGATATGGCTATGACGCCAATGGGTGTGCAGGTGGGTGCCGGCCTTTCCAAGTCCCGGAGCGTGGGACTGCTGCTTTCCATCTCCTTCCTGCTTGGTGTGCTGATCACCGTTGCCGAGCCCGATCTGTCGGTATTAGCCTCCCAGGTCAGTGACCTTGTGAGCGGCACGCTGCTGATCGTTTGCGTGGGCGTGGGCGTGGGGCTTTTTTTGGTGTTGGCGATCCTGCGTATCGTCACTAAGATCTCTCTTTCCCAGATCTTGATGATCTGCTATATGCTGGTGTTCTCCTTTGCGGCTATGGTGCTGTCCCGCGGCAACGGCGCGTTCCTCGCCCTTGCCTTTGATTCGGGCGGCGTGACCACCGGCCCGATCACCGTACCCTTTATCATGGCTCTGGGCGCCGGTATTGCGGCTACGCTGGGCGGCAAAAACGCGGGAGAAAACAGCTTCGGTCTGGTGGCGCTTTGCTCCGTGGGGCCGGTGTTGGCCGTTATGGGGCTCGGTGTGTTTGCCTCCGGAGAAATTTCCTATACCCTCCCTGATTATCGCGTGGAAAACTATCTGGGCGTGGCGTTTTTCCATACCCTCCTGGAGGTTGTTTGCGACGTTGCCATTGCGCTTGGCCTCTTGGTGCTGTTTTTTATCGTGGTGCAGTGCGTCTTTTTGCACCTGCCACGCCGCAATATGGTACGTATCGCTATCGGTATCATCTATACCTTCCTTGGCCTTGTGGTGTTCCTGACTGCCGTGACCGTGGGCTTTATGCCCATCGGCTATCGGATCGGTCACGATCTTGCGCGGTATCCCGCGCTCCTCGTGTCGCTTTGCTTCGTGCTGGGTCTTGTGGTGGTTTTGGCGGAGCCTGCCATTCACGTGCTGAATAAGCAGGTGGAGGAGATCACCAGCGGCACCGTCAGCAAGCGCTCCATGCTGATCGCGCTTTCCATCGGCGTGGGTGTTTCCATTGCCCTTGCCATGATCCGCGCTATTTTTGATTTCAGTATTCTTTACTACTTGGTGCCGGGTTATTTTATCTCCCTTATGCTCTCCTTCTTCGTCCCGCGCCTTTATACTGCCATCGCCTTTGACTCCGGTGGTGTTGCCAGCGGTCCTCTTACCTCCAGCTTTATTCTGCCCCTGGCCATTGGCGCGTGTGTGACGTTGCAGGGCGCGGAGCGGGTGCTGGAAAGCGCCTTTGGCATTGTGGCTATGGTTGCCATGACACCGCTGATTACCATTCAGGTGATGGGCTTCCGTGCCGTGATGGCTACCCACGTGCGTGAGCGTATTATGATGAAGCGGATCTTGGATGCTGACGATGAGCAGATCATCGATTTTATGTAAGGAGGCGGCCCTATGCAAGAAAAGAAACATACAACCGCGCCTCTGCGTCCGGCAAAGGTGGTGCGCGCCACGCGGCAGCAGCCCTTGTCCGGTGCTGCCAATAAGCATAAGACCGCGCCGAAGCGTCTCAAGCTGCTGATCACGGTGGTGGAGCGCAGCAAGGCGGAGCTTTACATGGATCTGCTGCAGGCCTATGAGGTCAATATGCAGATCACGGCCACCGCTTCCGGCACGGCCACCTCGGATATCCTGCATCTGATGGGCATCGAGGAAAGTGAAAAGCGGGTGATCTTCAGCCTGATTCGTGAGGATCGTGCCGCTGCCGCTCTTGCCATGCTGGAGGAAAAATTCAAAACCATCAAAAAGGGAAAGGGCATTGCCATGACCGTACCGCTCACGGGTGTGATCGGCGTTTCTATATACCGTTTTCTGTCTAATAGCCGTTGAAAGGAGGCGTAAGTATGAAATATGAACATGAAATGATACTGTGCATCGTAAATAATGGCTTCAGCGGCGAAGTAATGGATGCCGCCCGCGCCTGCGGCGCCAGCGGCGGCACGGTGTTGCACGCCAGAGGCACGGCAAGCCCCGAGGCCGAGACCTTTTTCAAGATCACCATTCAGCCCGAAAAGGAGTTGGTGATGATCCTGGTGCCGTCGGAGATCAAGGACGACGTGCTGCACGCCCTTTATCAAAAGGTTGGTTTGCAGACCCCCGGCCAGGGCATTGCCTTCGCGCTGCCCGTGGACGGCGTGGTGGGTCTGCCCAGCAAGGCAAGAGAGGAGAATAGCAAAGCATGAAAATTATATTTGTGCGCCATGCTCATCCCGATTACAAGCTGGATTGCTTGACCGATATCGGCCGCAAGCAGGCGGAAGCGTGCGCGGAGCGTTTGGCGAATGAGGGAATTGAAAAAATTTATGCCTCCTCGCAGGGGCGTGCCCGGGAAACCGCCGCGCCTACGGCAGACCGCCTGGGGCTTGCGGTGGAGGCACGGGATTTTATCAGGGAGCTGGAGTGTCATTCCAAAGACGGCAGTGTGCTTTTGGGAGAGGGGCATCCTTGGTACGTGGCCGATGCTCACGTGGCAATGGGGGCGGATATCACCCGCGCCGATTGGCGTCAGCTGGATCCGTATTGCAGAAGCGTTGTGGTGGAGCGCGTTGACTTGGTGGAGCGCGGCACGGACGAGTGGCTTGCGGAGCTCGGTTACGTGCGTGAGTGCCAATATTATCGCGTGGTGGGGGATGACACGGATCGCACCGTTGCCATGTTCAGCCATAGCTGTTCCTCCACGGCGGCATTGGCACATATGCTCAATATGCCCTTTCCGCTGCTTTCCGGTGTTTTGCACCCCGATTTTACCTCCATCACCGTGCTGACGCTTTCAAACGAAAAGGGCGCGCTGGTCACGCCGCGCATTGAAGTGCTCAACGACGCGCGCCATATCAAGGGCATTGAGGCGGAAAAAAGCATCGGTAACTGATTCGCCCGACATCACCGCATATTTTCAATGACAAAATCGCCACCCGGCATGCCGGGTGGCGATTTTTGGTTGCATACTACCGATGACGCCGGCAGTTATGACGCTTATTTGAGTATATCCCAGCACTGGATGCCGATGATCTCCGGCTCGATCCAGAGTCCTGCCCTCATACCGAGGGAGCGGATAAAGTCGGTGGTGACGCGAATGCCGTGGGGGAAAACGTTTTTTGCTTTCCATCCATTGCCCACGTAGGGGTAGAGTTTATCTCCCGGCTCCTTGCTGGGGCCATCCCAGAAAAGGTGCGTGCATTCGTTGAAGATGGCGGGCAGCGTGCGGTCAATTTTTGCAAGTCGCGCAATGTGCCTTCTATGCTTGGATTTTCATTAAGATTTAGTGGTACACCGGCAGCCAGTCCTTGTGAGCCTCGATGAGATCATCACACATGGCGACGATATCGTCGATGGAGAGCTCAGAGGAGGTATGGGGATCCAGCATAGCGGCCTGATAGATGGCCTCCTTCTTCTTGGTGACGGCGGCTTCAATGGTCAGGAGCTGCACGTTGATATTGGTGCGGTTCATGGCGGCACAGATTTCCGGCAGGTCACCGACGT
Source organism: Clostridia bacterium (assembly GCA_017462615.1). GTDB lineage: Bacteria > Bacillota > Clostridia > Oscillospirales > CAG-272 > Firm-07. Next base: position 4,275 of record JAFTQT010000163.1, read on the forward strand.
ACGTGGGAAGTACGCCCTGACGGTTGACAAGGCAAGGCACCTCAACGCAGGCGTTGTGGGGCAAGTTGGTGATGAGACCGGTGTTCAGCACGTTGCCGCCGATCTGGTAGGGTACGCCCGTGACCATGGCCTCCATGATGTAAGAGGCGTACTCGTGGGTGCGGGTGTGAGAAACGTCACCCTGGACGTATTTCTCGCGATCCGTCTCCCATTTGGCGATCTGATTGATGCAGCGGCGGGGATACTCGTCCAGCGGGATGCGGTAGCGGTCGATGAGCTCGGGATATTTGGACTTGATGTAAAGATTGTTGTACTCGGCGTTGTGCTCGCTGGATTCGGTGCAGTAGTAGCCGAAGCGGCGCAGGTAGTCAAGGCGCACCAGATTATGGGTCTCATAATTTTCGGGATGCTCCAGAATTTCGCAGGCGCGACGGCGCAGCTCGGGGTAGAGATCGTTGCCCTTAGCGTCGTAGACCTCCAGAAGCCAGCCCATGTGGTTGATGCCGGCGATCTTCTCGCGGATGGGGCGCTTGGGCTCCATGCCCAGCTTCTTCAGCAGGCGGGAGGAGCAAACCTGCACCGAGTGGCACAGACCCACCGTCTTGATGTCGGTGTAACGCTGCATATAGCCGGACAGCATGGCCATGGGGTTGGTGTAGTTGAGGAAGTATGCGTTAGGACAAACCTGCGCCATGTCCTCGGCAAAATCAGCCAGCACGGGAATGGTGCGCAGGGTGCGGAAGATACCGCCGATGCCCAGGGTGTCGGCGATGGTCTGACGGAGACCGTACTTCTTCGGTACCTCGAAATCGGTGATGGTGCAGGGATCATACAGACCAACCTGAATGGCATTCACCACGAAATCCGCGCCGCGGAGCGCGTCCTTGCGGTTCTCCACGCCCAGGTACTTGGTCACGGTGGCGCGGTTCTCGTTGATGTTGCGGTTGAGAGAGCAAATCATGGTATAGGACTCTTCCAGGCGCTCGGCATCAATGTCGTAGAGCGCAATCTCGAAGTCCTGCAGAGCAGGGGTCAGCATCACGTCGCCCAGTACATTCTTGGCGAAAACCGTGGAGCCCGCACCCATAAACGTAATCTTAGACATATCGTATCTCCTTAAAAGGTAGTTGTTGGAAAGTTTTTGAAGGGTCCGGGGAAACTTTTTTCAAAAAGTTTCCCTGGCAGGGGTCAGGGGACGGCGTCCCCTGCGCGCCCCGCGCCCTTAATGATACTCCGGCAGCCAGCCCTTGTGCGCCGCGATGAGATCATCGCAGAGCGAGATGATCTCGTCGATGGACAGCTCGGCGGAGGTGTGGGGATCCATCATGGCCGCGTGGTAGATGTGTTCCTTCTTCTTGGTCACAGCCGCCTGAATGGTCAGCAGCTGGACGTTGATGTTGGTGATGTTCATAGCCGCCAGCTGAGGAGGAAGCGCACCCACATGGGTGGGCTGAATGCCCAGCTTGTTCACAAGGCAGGGCACCTCAACGCAGGCCTCTGCGGGCAGGTTGGTGATCAGGTTATGGTTGATCACGTTGCCGCCGATCTTGTAAGGCACGTCGGTCACGATGGCCTCCATGATGTGCGCCGCATACTCCCGGGTGCGGGTATGGGTGATGTTGTCGTTGGCGTACTTGAGCCTGTCCTCCGCCCACTTCTCGATGTGGCGGATGCAGCGGCGGGGATACTCGTCCAGCGGAATCCTGTAGCGCTCGATAAGCTCGGGATAATTGGACTTGATAAAGAAATTGTTGTACTCAGCGTTGTGCTCGCTCGACTCGGTGCAGTAGTAGCCAAGGC
>JAFTQT010000002.1 GCA_017462615.1 Clostridia bacterium
ATTCTGGGCATTGTGATGGATCATATTTTCCCGGAGGGCGCCGGTGACGCCCATGATCCCTCCGTTTCGGCCCGGATTTTGCTGTATATCAACGAAAATTTCAAAAACGGCATCACTCCGGCACAGATCGCCGCCCATTTCGGCTACAGCCAGAGCTATCTGTCCCGTTATTTCAAATCCTGCTTTCAGATCACGCTCATCAAGTATCTGACCATCATCAAGCTAAAAAACGCCATTATGCTCATGCACGAGCAGCGGCATAGCGTCACCTACTGCGCCCTGGAGAGCGGCTTTGCCTCCATGCGTACCTTTTATAACGCCTTTTTGAAGGAATTCGGCTGCGCACCGAAGGAATATATGGATGCGCACACCGCCTGAGCGAGGGGCGGATCGTTTTGTGTGTGGGAGTGCACCGCGGTGCACTCCCACACCGCTTTTCGGTTTTCGAAAGCCATCCACTAAGCGGGGGCCGTAGAGACTTTGGCCGTAGCACGAAGGCTCCCCTGTGTAAGGGAAGCCTTGTTTTTTCTATTCTTTGCGCATATCTTCCTTCGTGCGACAGACTTTTTCTCAAGGTGGAAATTTCCTCGAATTTCGATTATGATGGGTTTTAGACGCGCTCGCAGCACGCAACGTATAAAATACGCCTATCGTGCCGAGACCACGCCTTTTGCATCAAATGATGCAGCCCCTGCCTCTTTACCGCTCACTCACAATGGCAGCGCCGAGGATCAGCACGCCGCCCACCACGGTAGGGAGCGTAAGGGGCGCGGAGAAGAGGGCGGAAAGCAGCACCGCCAGCAGCGGGTCGATATAGCTGAACACCGCCACGGTCTGCGCCGGCAGATGGGCGATGGCACCAAAATACAACAGATACGCAAGCCCCGTATGCACCACGCCCACCAGCAACAGCAGAAGCCACGCGGGCAGCGTGGGAGCGGCCGCCAGCGGCAGCTCGGTCAGCAGCACGTAGGGCAGCAGCACCAGGGCAGACACCGCAAACTGCAGCAGCGTTTTTTCGGCGGGGTCAAGTCCCGCAATGCGCTTGTTGAGCAGCACTACTGCGGCATACAGTGCGGCGGCAGCAAGCCCCAGCAGCACGCCTCGGGGGCCGGTTCCCTGCCCGTCCGCCTCCAAAACGCCGGAAACCGGGATCATGCCCAGCAGTGCCACCAGCACGCAAAGGATCCGCTTTACCGTCAGCCGCTCCCGCAAAAGGAGAGGCGACAGGAGGATCAGCAAAATGGGCGCCATGTAGTAGCAGAGGGTGGCGGTGGCCACGCTGGTATAGCGATAGGCCTCAAACAGCAGCACCCAGTTGGCGCCAAGGCAAGCACCGGAAAGCAGCAGCGGCCAAAGCACCCGCCGAAGGGCGGCAAGATCCGGCCGCTTGCGGCGAAGGGCCAGCACCAGCAGCAAAAACGCCGCACCGATCACCGAGCGCCCCAGCGCCACGGTGGCGGAGGGCAGCGGGATCCATTGACGGAAAATGCCGATGGTGCCGAAAATACTCATGGCAAGGATCAGCGCCAACAGCGCGCCCCGCTTCGTTCCCTTATTCTCCATCGGTGAGGGCAAGGCCGGTCAAAGCCAGAATGACGTCGATGTCGTAGCGAGGGATGATGACCTGATAGTCCTCCCCCTCCCTGCGGCAGCGTACCGCACAGTAGCTGCCGAGGCGATAGATATCCTCCCCCTCGCCCAGCTCCGTAATATCGTAAGCGTCATAAGGCGCGGCGGTGTGGGGCACCTCCTTCATCCAGCCGTCGATCGTCAAGGGGCTTTTTACCTCCACGATGCCGGTGATCTCGGCAAACGGAATGGCCAGCACGTACTCACCGTCAAAAAAGCAAAGGCTCGCCTCCTCCACGAACACGGGGCAAAGTCCATTGCCATAGGTTTCCCCATCCGTGCGCAGATGGCTGTTGTAAATGCGGGAGGGCACGTCCACGATGGCCGCGTCGCCGGGCACACTCATTACCTCTCGCAAATGCGCAGTCTCTCGCTCCATTTCGGCATCCAAGGCTTGGAGCTCCGCCTCTATCTCCACATCGGAGAGGCGCTTGGCATTGCCGCGCACCCATACCACCGCAAGCGCCACCAGAGAAGCCGCGGCCAACACCAGCAGAGTCGCACCCACGGGGAGATTGCCGGCGGAAAGCATCTCCAGGCCAAGCACCGCCAGAAAGCCCGTCAACAGCAAAAACACCAGCCGCAGAGTGCGGTAAAGCCGTGGCGGCTCGTTCAAGAGGAGAGCCACCCGTTGCTGAGCGGCTGCATCCACCCTTCCTACAAGATCAGCAGGAAGGGTGCGCACCTTGAAGCAGTCACCGTCCCAACGATCGCGCTTATAATTCATATCAAATACGTTTTTCATAACTACTCCTTTCTCTTAAAAGCAAAGGAAGCACGGCAAGCGTGCTTCCTTTGGCTCTTAAAGCTCCTTTGCCATTGCGATGTTAGAAGCAAGGGTGTTCCGCAACGCGCTACAAAGATAGTAAAGGGTCTTGGCCTCGTCCTTATCCACCATTTCCGCGTTGACGAACAGCTCCAGCCAGTATTCGGTCTCATAGCAATACTTGACTGCTTCCTTCCACTGAGCTACCTGCTCCGCGCCGCCGTAGGCATAGCTTGCCTCGTGAATGTTGGCGCCGATATCGGTAACGGCCTGCTCCAGGCGAATGACAAGAGAACGGTGAGAGGTGATGCCCTCACACAGCTTCAAAACCTTTACGGTAAGATCCATAGATTGCTCACGCAGATTAACGCCGGCCATAAGTATGATCCGCCTTTCCAAAAGTTATCTCATATAGTATAGCATACAATTTGTAAAAAAGCAAGCGTTTTTCCCAAATCTCTCATTTTTTGTTGCAGAAGGTCACTCCTGCAAGAAATCACGCTGCTTTTCTGCTTTCCGCAGCACGGCATAGACGATGCGGAAGAGCGCCCACAGCACGCCCCAGGAGATCAACAGCCACAGGCTGAGGGTGCCGTCCTGATCCCACTCCAGCACGTTGCAAAGCAGTACCACCACGGGCAGCAGGATCGCCACCGAGGCAGAGACCACGTTGCAAACGGTAAAGCTCGTTTTTTTATGTACGTCGGTCAGCAGATAGCGCACCAGCACGAACACCTCAAAGAGCATCAGCTCCAGCACCGCCGCGCCAAGAGAAAACACAAAGACCAGCAGCACCGCTGCAAGCTCCGCCAGCACCGCCCCGGCGCTATTCCCGTTGGGGTAAAAGGCCTCGTGGATCAAAAGGCCGCACCAAAGCACCAGCGCCGCCAGCAGCACCAACGAAACAACGGTGTAGACGCGGGTGATCCACCTTCTCTTTTTTGCGTTGTCCATAGGAAATCCTCCTTTTTTAGACTAACCCCATTATAGCAGAACCCTCCCCCACTGTCAATCCCCCTCCCCGGGGGAAAATGTGGAAGGGGTGCGGCAAGGCGCGAGGGAGCACCGCGAGATTTGTTGCATTTGGTCGAAAAGAAATTGGGATTTTCTTTTGCGCGCCTCTTGCAATTTGCCGCTTTATGTGTTACAATGGATATGCCAAACAAACTGCATACAAATCAAGCTTCCTCGATACCAAGGGGGTTTTTTACCCTTTTTTCGTATCAGTTTTCCCATAGTGAATTTGATAAAATGCAAATTCCACCTATGGGATGGCGACGATGAGGAGCTTATTCTGCGGTTTGTTTGGCGACAATCGGAGTTTGCGTTTTGGCGCTCACTTCGGTGGGCGCATTTTTTATTTAAGGAGAACGTACGATGGATAACGTAGGCGTTATGGCAGAGGTGGATCATCTGGGCAGAGTGCATTTGCCCAAAAAGATGCGGGAGGTGCACGCTCTGGATGGAAAGGTCGAGATCGTTCTCACCAAGGAGGGGCTCTTGATCCGCAATCCACGTTATACCATGGTCAAGCGCCCGGATAGCGCAACTCTGTTCGCCTGCGGCGAGTGATGACGCTACGCTTGTGATGCGCGGCATGCGCCGCATGATGCTTGCGCTCGTTTCGAGCGCAAATGAAGGCTACAGAAGGCGAACAGAACATCATTGTGTGGCGAAGCCGCACAACATCATTGCCCCAAAGGGGCAACATCACGCCGCCCTTGGCGGCACATCACTCTCCGACATATCAAAATTTGAACGCTAAATTTGGGTTTGTGGGGTGTTTGCCAATACGAAAAACAATCTCGCAAACCTGTAG
>JAFTQT010000019.1 GCA_017462615.1 Clostridia bacterium
AGAATGGTGATGACCTGGAAGGGGCAGACCATTGCCGATCTTTCCCGTGCGTTCCTCAACACCAACGGTGCAGACAAGCATACCGAGGTGGAGGTTACCCCCAAGGATCTTTCCGCCCTCAGCGATGCCATGTACGGCTCGCTTCGCGAGATGGCAGGCGACCTGAAGACCGCCTCCCGCCGCGGCCTTGTGGAGCGCTTTGACGGCTCCATCGGTGCCGGCTCTGTGACCATGCCCTTCGGCGGTAAGGCACAGAAGACCCCCGCGCAGTCCATGGCAGCGCTGCTGCCTGTGCTGCCCGGTGAGGCAACCGAGCAGGCCAGCGTCATGTCCTGGGCGCTTGACCCCGACCACATGAGCCTGGATCCCTACACCGGCGCACGCGCTGCCGTGTACCAGTCCATGGCCAAGCTGGTGGCTGCCGGCTGTGACTATACCAAGGCATACCTTACTCTGCAGGAGTTCTTTGAAAAGCTCCGCACCGAGCCCACCCGTTGGGGCAAGCCCTTTGCCGCGCTGCTTGGTGCCATGGATGCTCAGCTGGAGCTGGGTGCGGCCGCCATCGGCGGTAAGGACTCCATGTCCGGCACCTTCCTGGATATGGACGTGCCCCCCACGCTCATTTCCTTTGCCATTGCGCCCGTGGCGGCCGGTGAGGTGCTGACGCCCGAGTTCAAGGAGGCTGGTCATCCCGTTTACCTCTTTGCGCCCGACGAGGACACCGCCGAGTCTCAGAAGGCCGCTTGGGACGCCTTCTACGCCCTGCATAAGGCAGGCAAGGTCAGGGCCGCCTGGGCTGTGGAAAACGGTCTTGGCGAGGCCGTGATGAAGATGTCCTTCGGCAATAAGATCGGCTTTAAGTCCGCCCTTTGCGACGATTGGCACTCTGCCGGTATGTACGGCTTTATCGTGGCCGAGCTCTCCGAGCAGGTAGAGAACAAGTACGCCTTTAAGCTGGGTGAGACCACTGCCGAGGAGGCCGTTGATCTTGCAGGCGATAAGGTCAGCATTGATGAGCTCATTGCAATCAACGAGGGCGTATTGGAGGGCGTTTACCCCACCAAGGCACCCGCCAAGGAAGCAACCGCGCCCGCCTTTGCCTACGACAAGGGCTTTACCGCCGCTCCTGCCGTCAAGTGCGCCAAGCCTCGCGTGCTGATTCCCGTATTCCCCGGCACCAACTGCGAGTACGACTCCGCCAGAGCCATGGAAAAGGCCGGTGCGGAGGCGGATATCGTGGTGATCCGCAACCTCACCGCCGACGACGTGGCAAAGAGCGTGGAAACGGTTTCCCGCAAGATCGCGGAAAGCCAGATGATCTTTATCCCCGGCGGATTTTCCGGCGGCGACGAGCCCGACGGCTCTGCCAAGTTCATTACCGCCTTCTTCCGCAATCCCGAGATCAAGGAGCAGGTGACGAAGCTGCTTGACTGCCGCGACGGTCTGATGCTGGGTATCTGCAACGGCTTCCAGGCGCTCATTAAGCTGGGTCTGGTGCCCTACGGTAAGATCATCGATACCGATGCCTCTTGCCCCACGCTGACCTACAATATCATCGGTCGCCACCAGTCCAAGCTGGTGCGTACCCGCGTGTGCACCAACAAGTCTCCTTGGCTTGCTGCCACCAAGGTGGGTGAGATCTATACCGTGCCGATCTCCCACGGTGAGGGTCGGTTCCTCGCCTCCGACGAGCTGGTGAAGCAGCTTGCCGCAAATGGTCAGATCGCTACCCAGTACGTGGATCTCGCAGGCAATCCCACCATGGATACCGAGTTTAACCCCAATGGCTCTATCGCCGCCATCGAGGGCATTGTTTCCCCCGACGGCCGCGTGCTTGGCAAGATGGGCCACAGCGAGCGTATCGGCAAAAACCTCTACCGCAACGTAGTGGGTGAATACGATATGCAGCTGTTTGCATCTGCCGTCAAGTATTTCAAGGGCTGATAACATCAAAGCAGCCCCGGGCGCTTTTGCGCCCGGGGCTTTGCTGTGATTGGGGATGCGTGCAATCATCAAATTGGGGGTTATCGGGGTGTTCATACAGCCTCGTAGGGGCGAACTGCGTTCGCCC
>JAFTQT010000164.1 GCA_017462615.1 Clostridia bacterium
AGCAACCTCTGAACTCCGCCGGGCTACGCCCTGCGGAGCTTTCGTGCCGTAGGCACGCCAAACAAAAAGACCCCCGTTTGGGGGTCTTGTTGTTTGGTGCTCCTGCGGAGACTCGAACTCCGGACACCTTGATTAAAAGTCAAGTGCTCTACCGTCTGAGCTACAGGGGCGCATTGGCACCCATATATTATAGCATCCGACAAGGGGTTTGTCAACAGTTTTTTGAATTTTTTTATTTATTTTTGCTTCAATCGGTCGGCAAGCTGCCGCACGTGCTCCGGAAGAAGACCGGGCAGCGCAGCGTCGTCCTCCTCGCTTTCCAGAATGCTATTGCGGATCAATTTCACCAGCCATTTATCCAAACCCTTATGCTTTGCCACATTCAGCTCACCGCCAAAATACAGCGCATCCTCCGCACTCTCCAGCACCGAGGTAGGGAAAACCATTTCGAGATAATTCTCAAATTGCTCCGCGAAGGCGCAACAAAGAAACAGGGTATGGGGACAGGCGGCAAGCGCTGCCTCATGCTGCTTCAAATATTTTCGTGCTGCGGGATACAGCTTGCCCATACGAATAGCGCCGCCAAGCACCACGTAGTCGAAATCCAAGGGAGAAGGGGCGGTTACGGCAAGATCGGCAAGGGTTACCTCATGGCGCGGCAACAGCTCGGCCAGCAGCGTTGCCATGGAAGCGCTGTTCCCCGTCTTGCCGGCATATGCAATCAGAACTTTCATACGTGCCTCCTCTGTTTTACTGCTTTCTATTCTATCACATTTCGCGGCAAAATGGAAGAGGAAAACGAAATAAATTCACATTGACAAACGCAGCGAAAAGGGGTATAATATTTTCAACAGACAAAAGCGAGGTATTTGCTATGACGGATATCGAAAAACGGATCCTGGAGCTGCGTGCTGCCATCGACTATCACGCCCGCCGCTATTACGTGGAGGACGCGCCGGAGATCTCGGACTTTGCATACGATAAAATGTACGCAGAGCTGCTGCGGCTGGAGGAGGAAAACCCTGCCCTCTTCGATCCTGCCTCCCCCACCCAGCGGGTGGGCGGCACCGCGCTGGATAAATTCGAAAAGGTGACGCACACCGCGCCCATGAATTCCCTCTCGGACGTGTTTTCCTTTGAGGAGCTGCTAGAATTTCTCGACCGGATGAGCGCCACGCTGGATCACCCGCCCGTTTACTCGGTGGAGCCGAAGATCGACGGTCTTTCGGTCTCGCTGCGCTACGAAAACGGCGTGCTGGTGAGAGGCGCTACCCGTGGTGACGGCGTGGTGGGCGAGGACGTGACACAAAATATCAAAACCATCTTCTCCGTGCCTCTGACGCTGAAGGAGCCCCTTTCCCTCACGGTGCGGGGCGAGGTCTATATGTCCAGGGCCACCTTTGAGCGCATCAATCAAAAAAGAGAGGCCGAGGGACAGGCGCTGCTGGCCAATCCCCGCAACGCGGCGGCAGGGTCGCTGCGGCAGCTTGACCCCAAGATTGCCGCCGAACGCAAGCTGGATATTTTCGTATTCAATCTGCAGGAGGGTGCGCTTTACGCCGACGGTCATGCACCCACCTCCCACACCGAGACCCTGGATCGCCTCTCTGAGCTGGGCTTTACGGTACTGCCCCACCGCATCAAGACCGATATGAAGATGGGTGTTTTCGCGCACATTGAAAAAATTGGAAGAATGCGTGATGAGCTGGCCTTTGATATTGACGGCATGGTCATCAAGATCGACGATCTGGCGGATCGCGCGCTCCTTGGCGAGGGAACCAATACGCCCCGCTGGGCGGTGGCCTACAAATTCCCGCCGGAGCAGAAAAAAACCAAGCTATTGGATATTGAATTGGCCGTGGGGCGCACCGGCGTGCTGACCCCTACGGCGATCCTCTCCCCCGTTCGCCTGGCCGGCACTACCGTTTCCCGTGCTACGCTGCACAACGAGGATTTCATCCGGGAAAAGGGCATTATGCTGGGTGACACCGTGACGGTGCAAAAGGCGGGAGATATCATTCCCGAGGTGGTCGCTGCCCACCCGGAGCTGCGGGACGGCAGCCAGCGAGTGTTTGTCATGCCCACCCATTGCCCCTCCTGCGGCGAGCCCGTTACCCGCGATAAGGACGAGGCCGCGGCGGTGCGCTGCACCAACAGCGCCTGCCCCGCACAGCTTTCCCGCGGTATTGAGCATTTCGCCTCCAAAAATGCCATGGATATTGAAGGCTTGGGCCCGCAGGTAGTGGAGCTGCTGCTGAAAAACGATCTCATCCACGACGCGGCTGACCTTTATAGCCTCCGTGCCGAGGATATTGCGGAGCTGGAGCGCATGGGCGACAGATCCGCCGCCAACCTCATCGCCTCCATCGAGGCCTCCATAAAGGCGGGGCTGGAGCGCCTGATCTTTGCGTTGGGCATCCGCAGCATCGGCCAGGTCACCGCCACGGCGCTGGCGGCGCGCTACGGCACGTTAGAGGCGCTGTTTGTCGCCACCGCGGAGGAGCTTTGCCGCATTGAGGACGTGGGACAGATCACCGCCGATTACGTGGTGGATTACTTCTCTCACCCGCAGAACGTGGCACTTTGTCAGCGGCTGATTGCTGCCGGTGTGGAGACTGCCGCCATCGCCGCCCCTCGGGGCGACAAGCTGGCAGGCCTCACCTTCGTTCTCACCGGTACGCTGCCGAATATGAGCCGCGACGAGGCCTCTGACCTCATTCGCGCCGCCGGCGGCAAGGTGACGGGCTCGGTTTCGAAAAGGACCTCCTTTGTGGTAGCGGGCGAGGAGGCCGGCTCCAAGCTCACCAAGGCACAGGCCTTGGGCGTGCCCGTCATTGACGAGGAGGCGCTGCTCCGGATGCTGGAAAACAATTAAATCAGAAAAGGGGCTGCGTCATTTGATGCAGCCCTTTTTATATTTTTTCTGTCACATTTTTGTTATTTTGCGGTCTTATATAATGAAGCGTTCCCCATCGCCGCCAAAATTTTCTTGACAGCGAGGGCAGATGCGTTTATAATAGAAGCATCAACAGGGCTATCGCTGCAACGAAAACACGAAAGGAGCAAGCTATGGCATTACTGACCTTAAAGGACATTGGTAAGATATACGTCTCCGAGGGTAACGTAGCCGTGGGTATCCGAGGGGTCAACCTCTCCTTTGACCGGGGTGAATTCGTGGCCGTGACCGGTAAATCCGGCTCCGGTAAATCCACGCTGCTGAACGTCATCAGCGGTATGGATTCCTACGAGGAGGGCGAGCTTTTCATTGAGGGAGAGACCACCTCCCACTATTTGCAGCCCGAATGGGAGCAATACAGAGAAAAGTACATCTCCTTTATTTTTCAGGACTACAACATCATCGAAAGCTTCACCGTACTGCAGAACGTGGAGCTGGCGCTGCTGCACATTGAAAACCCGAAGGAGCGCCGCCAGCGGGCGCTGGAGCTGATCCGCCGCGTAGGGCTTGCCTCCCACATCCGCCAAAAGGGCAGCAAGCTTTCCGGCGGTCAGAAGCAGCGTACCGTCATCGCGCGAGCGCTGGCCAAGGATAGCCCCATCATCCTTGCCGACGAGCCCACGGGCAATCTGGATCACGCCACCTCCAAGGAGATCATTGCGCTGCTGCGGGAGGTTTCCCGTGACAAGCTGCTGATCATGGTGACCCACAATTTTGACCAGGTGGAGGACTGTGCCACAAGGCACATCCGCATTTTTGACGGCGCCATTGAGGCGGATCACGTTATCAGAAAAACAGAGACTGCCGAGCCTGCCACACCCACCGCCCCCAGATCCGCCCCCGGCAAGCGGCGAGACGTGAAAAACGGCCTGAAGCTGGGCGGCACCATTTTTGCTGCGAAGCCGAAGCTTTCCTGCTTCCTTGCGTTTTTGATGATCGTGGGTATGCTTGGCATTTTTGCCGTGACCACCCTTTGTGGATCTGCCACCGATATGTTTGACAAGCACTATATGTTCCATCACATCGACGGCCGCGTGGTGCTGGCGCACCGGGACGGCTCGCCGCTGACCGATGCGGAGCTTCTGGGCCTGCAGGAGGCGCACGGCGCCGTACGCTCCTTGCATTACGACGCGCTGCTGGATGACGCCTACCGCTTCGGTGCACGGATCGGTGACCGCTATATCAGCCTTTCCTACACCTACGGCGAGGACTACGGCACCAATATCGTAGGGCGCTATCCCACAGCGGCAGACGAGGTATTCTTGTATTTGCCCATTTATCTGCAGCCGGCCGCCGGAAAGGACACCCTTTTGATCGACACCGTTGATCTGATGGGCAGCTTCAGCGCCAAGGTGGTGGGAGTGGCATACTATTTTGACAATAACCTGACCGCCCGCTGCCTCTTTACGGAGGAGGGCTTCCGCTACGCCACAGCGCAGCGCTATCTTCAGGATTCCAGTACCCATATCGAGGCGTTTTACACCGATACCACGGGTGCGGAGCATCAAGCCGAGATCTACAGCTTCCGTCTCTCCTCAGAGCTGGCGCCGGGCAAGATTGCATTGGCAGAGGAAGGCTTTCTTTCCATGCAGAAAAGCGGAAAGCTGGCCAGCCTCTCGCTGCAGTTTTCTGCCACCTATTACCGCTACGATTACTTCCACGACGACGGCGAAAAGCATATGACGTTTTCCAAAGCCTTTACGCTGGACGACGTAGATCCCACCAGTACGCCAAGCGTTTCCGAATACGGCAAGGTGCTGATGATGAGTCCCGAAACGCTGACCGCCATCGCCGAGGAGGCGCTGGGCGGCACTTACAGGCAGGCCTCTCTCTTTTTTGAAAACGACGCAGAGGCAAAAAAAGCTGCCCGGGCGCTGCAGGAGGCGGGCTACATTGCCGTGCCCTCCTATACCGAGTACACCCCGGAGCCCGGTGAAACCGTGCTTTCTATGGTGGCCTCCATCTTTCTGGCGCTCATTTGGCTCCTGGCCATCGTATTTCTCGCCTTCTTTATCAATCTTTGCTCCGGCCGCGCCCTGTCTGCCTTCAAGGGCGATATGGCCATTATGCGCTCCATGGGTATTCCCGTGCGGGTCATTCGCGTTGGCATGTACGCACGCATGCTCCTGTCTCTCGTCCCCGCCTGCGTGCTGCTGGCCGTGCTGGCAGTATCCATCTTTACCTCTCCCCGCATGAACGAATTTTTCGTCTATCTTTACGCCTGGCAATACGCGGCCATCTACCTTGGCATGATCCTTCTGACGGTGCGCATTACCTATACCCAGGTGAAGCGACTCTTTGGTGAAAGCGTGAAAAAATCCCTGAAAGGAGGCGGAGCCGCATGATCGAATTAAAGCATCTGCATAAATTCTTCAACAAGGGCAAGCAAAACGAGATCCACGTGATCAACGACGTCACTCTTTCTCTGCCCGAGCGGGGAATGGTAGCCATTTTCGGCCGCAGCGGCTGCGGTAAGACCACGCTGCTCAACGTCATCGGCGGTCTTGATCGCTTCGGCAGTGGCACGCTGACCATAGACGGTCAAAGCATCAAAAACGATACCGACACCATCCGAAACCGCTACATTGGCTATATTTTTCAAAACTACAACCTTTCAAAGGAAGAAAGCTGCTACGACAACGTAGCCAACGCCCTGCGCCTTTGCGGCATGGCCGACGGCAAGGAGATGGAGGAGCGGGTCAACGCCGCTCTTGCCAACGTGGGAATGGAGCACTATGCCGCCCGCACCCCCGATACCCTTTCGGGCGGTCAGCAGCAGCGCATCGCCATTGCCCGCGCCATCGTCAAAAATCCCCGCATCATCCTGGCCGACGAGCCCACCGGAAACCTGGACGAGGCCAATACCGTGATGATCATGGACCTTCTGAAGCAGATCGCCAAGGATCATTTGGTGCTGTTGGTGACCCACGAGGCCAATCTGGTGGATTATTACTGCGATACCGTGGTGGAGCTGCAGGACGGCGCTGTGGTCAGCGTCCGGCAAAACGAGGGCGCTGACGGCTTCGTTGCCAAGGACAAAAACCACATTTATCTCGGTGAGCTGCAGGAGACCGCCTGCAAGGATGCCAACGTGGATATTTCGTATTACGGCGAAGCTCCCGAGGAGCCCGTGCGGGTGAAGATCGTCAATCACGGCGGAAAGCTCTACGTCCGCGTGGATACCCCCAAGGTACAGGTGCTGGATGATACCAGCGAGATCAAGCTGAGGGAGGGCGTTTACGAGACCAAGGCGGCCAAAGCTGCCGGCGAGGAGCGGATCGATATGTCAAAGCTCCCGCCCGTAACGGGCACCCGCTTCGGGCGACTCTTTTCCCTCCGCTCCTCGGTGAAAAGCGGCTACCGAGCCAATTTCAAGGAAAGCAAGCGCGGCAAAAGCGTGCTGCGCCGCTGCATGAGTCTTTTTGCAGCAGCGCTGGTGTTTATGACTGCCTTTTTCGGCACCGTGATCGGCGATCTGCTGAACGCGAGAGAGTCCTATAACCACAACGTATTCTATCTCTACACCGGCGACACCGCCGTTTCCGGCAAGATCAACGGGGCGCTCGGTCAGCACGGCATCGATTATCTCTATCTCAAATCGGACTACGTGCGGGGTGATGATTCTCTCACCTTCTATATCGGCGCCTTTGAGACCTTTGACGCCTACACCGATATCAGCGCCAACGCGGTGATTTTGGGGGCATCCTTGATTGCCGATACGGAGGCCCTGGTCGGCAAAAGCGTACCGGACGCGGGAGAAATGATCCTCACCTCGGCCGTGGCCGACAAGCTGCTGAAGGTATCGCCCGTTGGCTATATCTCGGAATATGAAGACCTGATCGGCCTTGTGTGTAGCACCATCCGCCACAACGACAAGCGTTTGCGGGTGGCGGGCGTGGTTCGCTCGGAGGAAACGGCTGCCTACGTGGCCGACACAACGCTGGCGGAGAATTCCCTCTCCGGCGGCTATCGCGACTATGATCACGGTATCCTGCTGGATAAAAACATGAGGCTTTCCGTAGCATCCGGCAAGGTGGTGCTTTGCTCTACGGATAGTGGGCTGCAGCTGCCTGCCATTGGCGAGCAGATCACGGTACGCGGCAGGCTGCTGCAGGTGGCAGATATCCTTCAATACGGCAACTACAACCATTACCTCGAGCAGCACGGCATAAAAAAGCTGGAACGCGGCGCTTATTTTGCCCAGCTTGGCGTCACGGAAGATCTTGAGATCGACCAACGCTACTACGAATACGCCGACTACTATTACGCTGAGCTGGATGCCTATATGAAGGCGCGGGGGATTTTCGCCCCCTACGAAATGGATTCCTGGCTCTATACCGAAAAGGGTGCAGAGGCCATCAAATATCTATACGCCAGCGGCTGCGAGATCGACACCGCAGAATACTACGCGGTCACGCAGAGGAAAGCTGCCACAGGTAGCTACCCCAGCCGCAGCGAAACGCTGCAAAACGGATTTGACGGCGACGCCCTCCAAAGGCTGCTACAGGACCTTTACACCCGCTACGAGGAGGAGTTTTACGGGCTGAACAAGAATCACCCCCAGACCCACTACCGCATCAGCTACATCGTAGCCGATGCGGATTACGTAGCGCTGGCAAGACAGCTTGGCCCCTATAGCATCTCCACCGAGTCCAGCGGAAAGGAAGAGCCTCTGCCGAACGAAAAACCCGTACCTGAAAAGGAAGAGGCGATGGGAAAGCTCTCATCCGTAATCGTGGATGAGATCGTGGTGGATATGGATTATTACGGTGCGCCCATCTACACGGTGATCCACTCCTCCGACCCCGATGCCACAGCGGCCTTTCTGGCGGCAGAATTCGGCGACGTGGAGCCTCCCTACGATTACCTTGACGCGATCCTCACGCCGCAAAGCATCTTCGACGCACTCATTGCGGATGCACGGATCGGTATGCTGATCAATCTGATCGCAATGGTTCTGATCTTCGCCATTATGAGTCTTTGCATGTATTTCATTATGCGTTCCTCGCTGATGAATCGCATCAAGGAGGTGGGCATTTACCGTGCCATCGGCGTTTCCAAGCGGAATCTGGTGTTCAAATTCCTGGTAGAGGCGCTGGTTTTGACCACATTGACGGTTCTCGTCGGCTTTGTGGTATGCAGCATCTTCGTTTTTGCCTGCCTTGGCATTTCCCCCTTGGTGGAAACCATCTTCTTCTATCCTCCCTGGGTGGCGCTGATCCTGCTCGCGCTGCTCTATCTGCTCTGTACTCTTTGCGGTGTGCTGCCGATCCTATCGCTGCTGCGCAGGACCCCCAGTGAGATTCTGGCAAAATATGATATTTGATACAATCAGGCCCCCACGCTGCGCGTGGGGGCTTTCCTCTTGACAAAGTGGCGGCTTTGCGGTATAATAATAAAGATATTTTACTGTGAAAGGAGCCTCTCATGACCGTTATCGGCGTTTCGGATATTTCCCTTTCCTTCGGCACGAGGCTGATCCTGGATCGCGTGTCCTTTTCCCTTGCTGAAAATGACAAATTGGGCATTATCGGCGTAAACGGGTGCGGAAAATCCACACTTTTCAAAATCATCACCGGAGAGCTGGAGCCCGATGAGGGGCAGGTGTTTATCTCCAACGAAAAGACCGTTGGTATCCTCACGCAGGATGGCGCTTTTCAGATCGATGAGGCTGCCGGCGATTCGGCGCTGGAGCAGATGTATGCGGCGTTCCCGGAGCTTTTGGAAATGGAAGCGCACCTCAGTGCGCTGGAGGCAAAAATGGCCGCCGGTGAGGCGGATGCCGCGCTCACACATACCTATGAGGAGGCTTATCGCGCCTTTGACCGCGCGGGCGGCACCCAATTTCGCAGCCGATGCGCTTCTACCCTTTTGAAAATGGGCTTTGACGAGGAATCGATGCACCGCTCGCTGGACACACTCTCCGGCGGTCAGCGCACTCGTCTTGCGCTGGCAAGACAGCTGGCGAGAGAGCCGGACGTGCTGCTGCTGGACGAGCCCACCAACCATTTGGATATAGAGACCCTCACGTGGCTGGAATCCTTCCTTTGCCAATACAAAAAATGTGTGCTGGTCATCTCCCACGACCGCTATTTCCTTGACCGCGTAACGAACAAGACCCTTGTTTTGGAATATGCCCGTGCCACGCTTTACAACGGTGGGTATTCCGCCTGCGCAGAGCAACGGCGCGTTGATCGGGAAATTGCCGAAAAGCATTACCGCAATCAGCAAAAGGAAATCGCACGACAGGAGGCCTATATCGCGCAGCAGCGGGCATGGAATCGGGAGCGAAACATCATCGCCGCAGAATCCCGCCTGAAAATGCTGGCCAAAATGGAAAAGCTGGAAAAGCCCAGGGAAGCCCCCAAAGCCATCCGCATGAGCTTTCAGGAGTCGATCTCCAGCGGTAACGAGGTGCTTCACGTGCGAGGGCTTTCCATGGCCTTCGGGCCAAAAAAGCTCTTTTCCGACATTGGCTTTTTACTGAAGAAAAATGAGCGCATGTTCATTACGGGCCCAAACGGGTGCGGAAAATCCACTCTTTTGAAGCTAATTCTCGGTAGGCTCCAGCCTACTGCGGGACGCATTGAAGCAGGCTACAACGTAGAGGTGGGCTACTACGATCAGGAGAATCAAAACCTCACGCCAGAAAACACTGTTCTGGACGAGCTATGGAACGCCTACCCGGAGCTGACCGAGACCGAGGTGCGAGGCACCCTCGCCCTCTTCCGCTTCGTGGGAGAAGATGTTTTCCGTACCGTTTCGGTACTTTCCGGTGGCGAACGAGCAAGATTGACGCTGGCAAAGCTCATTCTTTCCCGCATGAATCTGCTGGTGCTGGATGAGCCCACCAACCATCTGGATATCGATTCCCGCGAGGCGCTGGAAACCGCGCTGGACGCCTTCGACGGCACGGTGCTGGCGGTTTCGCACGACCGCTATTTTATGGACAAGCTGGCCACCCGGGTGGTGGCACTCTGCCCGAACACCGGTGACGGTGATCTGCTTGATTATCAGATCACCCGAAAGGGACGGGGCTACAGCGAGTTTCTGGAATTCAAAAAAGCCCGGGAAATGCGGGCAGAAGTGGCAGGACGGGGTGAGAAAAGCGCTGATCTGCCTATGAGTGCCGGCAAGGCGGATTATCTGCAGCGCAAGCAAAACGCCGCCGAGGCGCGCAAGGAAAAGGCGCGGCTGGAGCGCCTCAAAAAGGAGGCCGCCGCCCTGGAAACGGAGCTTGCTGAAATCGAAGCCGAGCTGTTTGGCTCCGCCGCCAGTGATTACACCCGCGCAGCAGCGCTGGATGCCCGCAAAACCGAGGCTGAAGAGCGACTGCTGGAAATTTACGAGGAAATTGGCGTATAAAAAGAATGGAGCTAAGTCACTGAAACGTGGCTTGACTCCATTCTTTTTTATGTATGCAGCAGGGCGGGAGCCTCCTCCTGCAGAGCAATCGCTCCCTGCAGCAGCGCCGCGGTACGTTCAAACACCGTATTCGCCTCACCGCCAAGGCGCTTCAGCGCTTTCAAAAAGGGCTGATAGCCGGCAGGATCGCTGCCGTGGAGGTCGCTGCCCAAAGCAACTACGCTGCCAGTCCCAATCAGCTGACGGTATACCTTACCGCCAAAGAGCCCCGAAAAAGCCGTGGCATTCAGCTGAACAGAAAGCCCCCTTGCCAACAATTTTTTGACCTCCTCCATCGGATAACGGTCAATATGTGCCATAACGGGGTGGAATCCAGCCTCTCGGATCTCTTCTACGGTATCCAGCAGCGCGCGGTTCCAGGCGGTGGTCGGCATCTCCAGCAGAAGCAAGTTGGTGCCCCTCACGGTAAGCTGATCCAAGCCCTCCATTTCGTGCATGCCGGGACAGACCAGCACCTCCGCGCCCACGTAGATCAGCGGCGCACCCTCCGGCAAGCTCTGCCGCAGCTCTGCCACGGTTTGCTCCCGCATTCGCAAAAAGCTCTCCGCCCGCTGTCGGTGCGGATAAAAATGAGGAGTGGCGACCACGGCCGAAACGCCGGCATCCCGCATCAGCATCAGTTGACGCCTTGAGGTATCTATACTACCGGAGCCGTGATCAGCACCCGGTAAAATATGCGCGTGAAAATCAATGCGGTTCATAACATCCCCTCCCTTTCCCTTTCATTTTATCACATCCCACTTTTTTTGTCAACATACAACGCCAATTTGAAAAAACTACTGGAAATTAAGACGCTGATATGTTATACTGTTAATGATCACGCGCAAAGGAGTAAATGCTATGAACTACGACAAGCGGCGAGCCCTGTTCGAGGCCCCGGATAACGCGCACCGCCCCATGTATTACTACGAGCTGCCGCCGTTGGTGGCGCCCTATGACGAGGCGCTGCTGTGCCGTGCGGTGGACGACTGCCGACGCTGTGGCTGCGGCGCCATCATTCCCCAGCTTCCGGCAGGTACGGAGGTAGATGCCGAGGGTATTGGCTGGCTGCGGGATGCGTACGCCGTTCTTTTGCGGGAAGCAGAGCGGCTTCAGCTGAAGGTGGGGCTTTATCTCGACCCTGCCCTGGAGCACGCCGTCATCCGGATGCTGGACGGCCTGGGTGACAACGGTATGCGTGCAAAGCTTTTGGAGTGCAAGGAATATCTCTGCCGTGCCGGCGAGACCGTGAAGCGTCAGCTGCACGAGGCACCGCTGCTTTCTCTGGTGGCCGTTTCAGAGGAATATGGCGAGGTGATCGACCTGCGCCCCTTTGTTTCCGAGGGCAAGCTGATCTATGAGGTGCCGGAGGGCAACTGGGTCATCCACGAATACCTTGCCGTGGACGACACCGAGCGGGAGGCTGCCAATTATCTTTCCTACGAGGCCTCCTATAACTATATTTGCGCCGTGTTTTCCCTGTTTTCCGGCGTGATCGATCCCCATCTCGGAAAAACGCTTTCCATCCTTTCCTACTCCGGCATCGGCTTCAACGGCAAGAACCGCCGCAGCTGGGACGTTTCCTTCAACACGCTTTTTGAAAAGCGCTTCGGCTTTGATCCCGCCCTTCATTACCCGGTATTGTTCGGCTTCGATATACCCGATGCCGCACACATCAAGGCCGTGATGATGAAGATCCGCGCCTCCATGATCCAACACGGCATCATGCAGGCGGCAAGAGACTTTGCCGACCGCTACGGGCTTGAGATCTTCGGCAATCTCTCCGAGCCCAAATCCACCGCCTGCTCCTGGCTGATGGGTGACACGATGCTGAACAACATCTATTCCCCCTGTGCCCTCTTTGACAAGGCTTATCTTTACGGCACCAATTCCGTGAAGATCGCCGCCGGCGCCGCCTATAACTTTGACAACGATACCGTCAACGGCGAGCTGTTCCGCAACTATGCCAAAAGGGACAAGGGGCGGCTTTATAAGGATGCCATGAACGCCTACGCCCGCGGCGTCAACCGCACGGCGCTGCACCTTTCCGAGGAGCTTGCTGCCGACAGCGAATTTTGCGATTTCACCGCCCGCGTGCAGACGATGCTCCGTGGCGGCCGCCACGTGGCGGACATTGCGATGCTGTACCCCATTTATACCCTGCACAGTAAGGTGTGCCTTTACAGCTACCCTGCAGAAGGGTACGAATACCCCTTCACACCCTCGACCGCAGACTACATGACGGTCATCAACGCCATTTCTCTGTACGCCGGGCACGATCTGACGGTGCTGCATCCGGTGGCCATGAACGAGCGCTGCCATACCGAGGGCGGCGTGCTTTACCTTGACAACGAAAAAAACAAGGAACAGTTCCGCGTGATGGTGCTGCCCGCCACGGAGATCATCAGCCTTGGCAATATGCGGATGCTGAAAAAATTCTTTGACGAGGGCGGCAAGATCCTTGCCACCGGCATTTTGCCCGACAAGGCTTTTGAATACGACACCACCGGTGACAACGACCGCGAGGTGCAGCGCCTGGCGCAGGAGATCTTTGGCGAGGATGCCTGCACGCCGCGCATTCTGAAGCGCTACTGCCATAACAAAAACGAGCATGGTGGCGAAGCCATCTTCCTCTACTTCAACGCCTCCGCCATGGACGGCACCAAAATGACCAAGGGATCTACCATCAACGAGGCGCTGAATTCCTTCGGCGTACCCTTTGACATCTACATCCCCGGCATGCAGCGTCTGGAGTGCACCGGCGCTCTCAACGCCATTTATCCGGAATTCCACAACGTGGGGCTGGATCTCTCCTTCCCCGGCGGCGGCATGGTCAGCCACATCCACAAGGCCACGGACGACGGTGATATTTATTATTTCTCCAATACCACGGACGAGGAATACAACCATCACGTGCTGCTGCGCGGTGCGCACAAGGTGGAAAAATGGGATCCTCACACCGGCGAGATCAGCACCATGAAGCAGCGTTTCCTCCGCTATCGGGGCGAGATCTACACCAACGTCCGTCTTTCCCTTCCACCCTCAAAATCCGCGTTTTTCCATACCGTTCCGGCAGATATTGACGATTCTCCTATTCAGGAGATCGAATCCATCGACCATCTGCAAAGCGAGCACGCAGCGCTGATGAGTGAGTTTTAACAAAAAAGAGCGCCTTTGTGCGCAGTGCCCTTAAGGGCACTGCGCAACGAAATAAATCCCATGCGGGATTTGTGAAATGCACTTTGTGCGTGAAATTCGCTTTCAGCGAGTGAAATGCCTGCAGGCGTGAGGGGATTTATTTTTTTCACATCGAACAGAGCGAGATATTTCACAATGTTCTACAGAACATTATTTCACATTTTGCGGAGCAAAATATTTCACCATTACGCATTTGTGCCCACAAATGCAGTGGTTAGTATGCTTTAATTAAAGACGTAAATCCTTATATTTATAGGAAACTCGGTAGGGGCGAACTGTGTTCGCCCGCGGGCGTTCGCAGAACGCCCCTACGGTTGGCGTATTAAATTAAGCCTTCCCTTGTCAGGGAAGGCTTTATTA
>JAFTQT010000165.1 GCA_017462615.1 Clostridia bacterium
ACGGCAAACATAGCCGGCCTCCCTCTGACGAGGGAGGTGGCGCCGAAGGCGACGGAGGGAGAGATTTTCTCTATTTGAATACCTCGACAAACCCCAATTTAGCGTTCAAATTTTGATTTGTCGGGGAGGAAAAGCGGGAGCAGGAGGAGGGCACTTTTGCAAAAGCGCCCTCCTCCTGCTCTTTCTTTGCCTACGGCAAAGAAATTCACATCCTCCTCCCCCAAAACCTTCAAAAAGAAGGAAGAAAGGTGCGAACAAAGTAAAAAAACTCAAACGGTGGATTTATTTTGGTTTATCGTGGGAGTTTGATGTAACAGCGCGGCGGGCGTTAGCCTTCCCCAGCGGGGGAATGGTGGATATTGTCGCAAGCGACAAGGTGGATGAGGTGTCGTCCGCGACGCACAATGCGGCTATTATCTATTCCCGGTAGGGGTTGCTGCAGCAAAATTCAAACCGCTCGACAAACCCCAATTTGAAAAATTCACCGTGCGAAAAAGCCCGGCGTTGGCCGGGCTTTTTATTTGACGTTTAATAATTATCCGAATAATTGGAGAACGGCAGGAGAATGAAGCTCTCCGTCATGGCGTATTTGATGGGAATACCGGGTAGCCCCGTGAGGCTGAGCACCACGCCGGAAACGGTGGTTTCGTCAAACACCATCCCCTCGGGGGGCAGGATCATCAGCGTGCACTCGTACTTGCTGACATCAATATAGGCGCGCACCGTTTCCCATTCCGGATCGGATTCCCGCACCACGCGCTCCGTGTACAAGGCCTGTCCGAAGGCCTCCACGTCGTGATCCAGCGTCTTACCGCCGGGTGCCTTTTCGCTGACCTTCAGCGCAACCACGGAGACGAAGAAAGGAGAAAGCTTTGCCCGCTCATCATCGCTATAGGGAGAAAACGCCTCGCCAAAGGCGTGCGGACAGCGATCACTCTTGGTGCTCTCGGTATCCTTCATGGCAGCGTAGGCCATCTGCCAGGGCGACACCGAGGCGGGATAGCCCTTTTCCTGGGCGGCGTAAGCATAACCCACGGTACCGTCGGTATAGGTCAGCTTCACGTAGCCGATGGCGGCATAGCCGAGGGTGTAATTTTCAAAGCGGATCTTGTTCACCGAGCCGGCGAAGGTCACCTGCTCCGCCTCGGTCTTATAATAGGCGGTAGCCACCACGTCCAGATATTTCTTTTGGGCCGCGTCAAGTCCCGCATGGTCAAAGCTACCTGCGGCCTTCGCGTTTGCGTTGGTGGTAATGACCGTGCCGGTCACAAGGTCGGAGCAAAGCGCCCGCAGCGCCTCCATCTCCTCCTTTGCGGCCGTGGTCGTAAAGCGCAATCCGGCGCCCTCCTCATCAAAGCGGGCGGTGGCGGTGGCGGCGGTGGTCATATGCAGCGTTACTGCCCGGAAGGTGACGGCAGCATCCTGGGCGTAGGCGTAAGAGGCACCGGTGGGCAAAAATACCGTGTTGCCGTCAACGGTTGCCTGCCAGCCCACCAGTTGGCCACCGTTTGCAGGGGTGTGCGCAGGCAGCGTGAGCGTGCCGGCGGCGGTGGTTTCCGTGGCGCTGACCTCGGTCTCCCCGTCCATAAATACGATGCGGGGGGCCTCCTTGCCCGTAGCAAAAACACAAACGGTCAAAAGACCGACCAGCAAAAGCATCGCAAGGATACATGATATCGGCTTGAAATAACGCATAAAGCCTCCTTGTTATACCATATTCGTTCATCATACGGCTTGATCAGATTTATTATATCAAAAAAACGTAAAAAGGTCAAGCCCCTAAAATATTCACAAAAAGATGATTGCATCCGCCGCGCTTTTGTGATACAATAAAGACAGGAGGTGGTTTGTGTGATCGATTTCAAAAATCTGGAGCAATACCGCGAAAACAATCGCATAGAGGCCAAGCGCGCCTTGGGTGGGCTGCCCTATAGCGTTTGGGAGACCTATTCCTCCTTTGCCAACACCATGGGCGGAGTGATTCTTTTGGGCGTGGAGGAGAGCCGCGACAAAAGCTTTCGCGCCGTGAACCTGCCCGACCCGCAAAAGCTGATCCGCAAGTTCTGGCAGCAGCTCAACGATCCGCGCCGGGTCAGCGTGAATATTCTGACCAAAAACAGCGTGCGCGTGGAAAAGATCGACGGCAAGCGGATCGTGGTGATCGAGGTGCCCCGCGCCCATCGCGCCGATAAGCCCATCTACATTGAAAACAACCCCATGACCGGCACCTATCGCCGGGGCGGCGAGGGAGATTACCGCTGCACGCCGGCAGAGATCGAGGCCATGCGCCGGGACGCCGCCGCCGAAACTGAGGATATGCGTCCGCTGCCGGGATCCTATATTTCCGCGCTGGACGTCACCGCCATCCGGAGCTACCGTGCCGAGATGCAGGCTCTGCGCCCCGGGCATATCCTGGAGCCTCTGGACGACACCGAATTTCTCCTGCGGGTGGGAGCCGCCGTGCGTGACCAGAACGGCGCGCCGCGCCCCACGGCGGCAGGGCTTCTGACCTTCGGCTTTCCCAACGCTATCCGCGAGGCTTTCCCTTCCTTTTCACCGCGATTTTTTGTTTGTCCGGATCATGCCAAATCCCAAAAATGCCATACCGTTTCCGGGGTAAATGGAAACAATCTCTACTTTTTCCATCAAACGGTCACTGCCGCGCTGGGGGCAGTCTTTTCCCGCAGTCCAACGGCGAGGGAGGCCCTTTCCGAGGCGCTGGTAAACTGCATCGTCAACGCGGATTATCATAGCGACGAGGGCGTAACCGTGGAGCTGCGCGCGGACGCGGTACGCTTCTCCAATCCCGGCGCTTTCCGCATCGACCCCAAGGCTGCACGTGTCGGCGGCGTTTCCGACTCCCGCAACAAGGGGCTTGCCCGCCTCTTCGCGCTGATCGGTGCCGGTGCCGGCATCGGCGGCGGTATTCCCCGGATGCTCACCGCCTGGCGACGGGGGGGACGCCCCACACCCTATTTCTCCGAGCAATTTGAGCCGGAGCGCACCGTCCTGACCATGCCCTTGCAGGCAAAAGCCGAAATATCCCCCGAAACGGGGTCGAAAAACGCCATGATCCCCAAGGCTGCCGCCAAGCAAATGATCGCAGAATACCTCACCGCCCGCATCCGGGCACGCGCCACCGAGATCGCTGCGGAAACCGGCCTTTCTGCCGCTCGCACCCACCGTCTCCTTGTGGAAATGGCAGAGGAGCGCGTGACGGTTGCCGAGGGCACGGGCAAAAACGCCCTGTGGCGACTAAAGGAAAAGGCGGGGCTGTGACCCCACCAAGCAAAAGCCACCGTCTGCCGTGCAGACGGTGGTTTTTTGTGATATCTTACTTCTTCTTGTAGGTCAGCATGCCGATCTTGAGGGAGCCATCCTCGTTCTCGGCATAAGTAACGGTGTTGGTCTTCTCCTCACCCTCGGCGTCCTTCCAGGTAAAGATGATCTCGTCGCCGTCAACCTTGTACTTGCCCTCAAAGGAGATGGCCTCTACCTTGTTGCCGCCAACATAGGAGGTAAACACAACCTTGCTGCCCTTGAACTCGTACTGAGTGTAGGTCTTGGTGAGGCTGGTGTCACCGTTTACGTAAGTGCCGGAGGGCACGCCGCCGCAGGCAACCAGGGTCACGGCCAACATTGCTACAACGAGCATAACGCTCATCACGCGAACAAAATTCTTCATAGTAAGTATCCTCCTGATGATATTTTGGGGTACTCTTATTATAGCACCGCTTTTCAAAAAAGGCAATAACTTTTTGAAATTTTTAAGCAATTTCCAAAAAGTGTCTAAATGGTATGGATTTTACCGCCAAAGCGTTATCACGCCTTCGCCCAGGTCGTACCCTTGGAGGTATCCGTCAGCACGATGCCCTTCTCCAGCAGCTCGGCGCGAATGCGGTCGGCCTCGGCGTAATTCTTCGCCTTTTTGGCGGCGGCACGGGCATCGATGGCCTCCTCAATGGCGCGGATCTCGGGATCGTCGGAATACACGCGCACAGCGGCGGCAGCGGCCTTTTGTGCCTCCTCGGCAGCAAGTGCATCGGCCTTCTGCAGCAGATCAAGGCACAAAACGGTATCGAAATCAGCCAGCGCCGCCCGCTTGGTGGTGGCGTTGGTCTTGTATTTCAGCACGTCATAAAGCGCGGTGATGGCAAGAGAGGTATTCAGGTCGTTATCGAGAGCGGCCTTGAATTTTGCCTGCAGCGCGGCCAGCGCCTCCGCGTCCACGGCCTCACCCTCGGCGGGCTTCAAGGCAGCGATGCGGGCGATCAGCTTGTTGAAGGAGACCACGGCGTTGTCAAGGTTTTCGTAAGAAAACACCAGGCTGCGGCGATAATGAGAGCCAAGGCAGAAGAAGCGATAGGCAATGGGATCGTAGCCCTTGCTCTCCAACAGAGAGACTGTCAAAAACTCGCCCTTGGACTTGGACATTTTGCCGTCGTCGGTATTCAGATGCAGCACGTGCATCCAGTAGTTGCACCATTTGTGACCGAGATAGGCCTCGCTCTGGGCGATCTCGTTGGTGTGATGGGGGAAGGCGTTGTCGATGCCGCCGCAATGGATATCCACCCGCTCACCCAGGTGCTTCATGCTGATGCAGGAGCACTCGATATGCCAGCCGGGGTAACCGATGCCCCAGGGGCTGTCCCACTTCAGCTCCTGATCCTCAAACTTGGATTTGGTAAACCAGAGGACGAAATCCGCCTTGTTGCGCTTGTTGCCGTCCTCCTCCACGCCCTCACGGACG
>JAFTQT010000166.1 GCA_017462615.1 Clostridia bacterium
GCTAAGGATGTGTCCTGTCCTCGGCTGCGCCGAGACTGCAAGTTTGCCTGTGGCAAACATTGCCGCGTCGCAGAACGCGAGCAAAACGCGATTTGCGATGCGTGATGCGAAAACGGCAACAGGAAAGAGGAGGCGCTTTTTACAAAAAGCTCCTTCTCCCCCTCAAGCATCTCCGTTACGCGATCTCTATGACGAAGTCCGAGGCGAAGCCGCCGCTCCGATGTTCCTTGCGATCAATAAAAGGATCGCTCCTTTTATATTCAAAATCCATCTTTACAAACAGATAAAGCTTGCCGTCCCTCAAGAAAAAGCTTTTTCCTGATATCATTGTCTGCGTCAGATCCACCCCCTCCTCCAGATAGGGGCAAATGCGATGCTTGACGGCGTTCACGATGTTTTCATCGGTAAAGAGCGCCAGATCCCGCTCCTCGATCGCCACGGTACCCCATCCCGGTCCGGGTAAGCGGAAGCTACGGAGATTTCCCTCCTTGGTAAAGTAAAACCGCAGAAAATAAGTGCTTTCCGTGCTCTGCAGATATCGCATCAGCACGATGCAATTCGACCACCCATCGAAATCGTACTCCACAACATAATCCGAGGTATCTATGCCGTAATACGCGCAAATATGGTAGGCGTAGGCAAGGAGCCCCGCCTTATCCGGCGTGAAATTTTCGGGCTTCCAAAGGGTCGTACCCGCATCCGAGCCGAAATTGATCCCGATGATCTCCTCCGTACCCGCCAGATACTCAACGGTCATACCGGAGCCATCTCCCGCCACGTACAAGTCCTTATCGCCGTTCACAAGACCAAGGGGACGGGTGGTTTGATACTGCAGCTGCCATTCCTGATCAAATAGCCGCAGCACGCGCACAGGCTCTGCCCCCTCACGTGTATACTCCTCGAAGTAGCTCATATTCATATCTACCGTTTCGTATATTTCCTGCTTGTAGACCATTTCGCAATCGTAAGCAAAGCTCTCGACAAAGGTCAGCGCCCGTAGGGGCGTTGCGGGGATCTCCTCTGCCCGGCAACCGCCAAAGGGGAGAAGCAGCGCGCAGATCAACGTAAAAAGCAACAATTTTTTCATCATACAGCCTCCTTTCAAGATGCTGACAGCAGGGGATATTCCGCATCCGTTCTCTGATCTAACGGCCAATGCACGAATCCCCTACAACGTCAAATTGGTTTTTGTCCGGTTTGTCGAGCCGACCCGTTTTTATGATTTCCTCTCATCAAGCAGAGCGGTCACGTAAGCAAGGAGCTCCGCCTCGCTGACGGTAGCGTCCAACCCGGTATGCTCAAAAAGGCTGGTGCCGTACATGGTAGCGGCATCCACCTCCCCCACCGGGAGGAACAGATTTCCCGCCCCGTTCACGTATCGGTCGCCTTCCTCGTCCGCGCCGTACTTGCGCCGCAGCAGCAGGTAGTAGGACTCGCCCACCTCATATACCACATCCCGGTGGTTGTAGCAATAGTCCGTTTCCCACACGGTAACGTCGATATTCTCCGCCACTACGTACAGCGTCTGACCCGTGTGACTCCCCAGATAGCACTCCTCTACGGAAAACTGATACTCCGTGCGGTAATCCCGTTCGACGACGGCCACGCACTTCGCCTTGCATACGTGCGTGCACTGCGTGAGCGCCTCCTCCAGGGTGCGATATTTCTCCGTCATTTCCGTGCGGATCACGTTGCCGTTCTCGTCTGTCTCATGATAGATCTCATCGCCAATGAAATCGATCCCGTCCCCCGGTACGTCCCCGGAAGGCACCTCTGCCTCCGGCGCGTCTCCCGCCGGCGGCTGTGGCATCTGTTCGCTGCAGGCAGCCACAGAAAGCATCAAAAGAATGGCCAACAAAACCAGTAATAAACGCTTCATACATTCTTCTCCCTTCTTCCGTATTTCAAGCTTCAAAAACAGCTCCGCCTTATACACGCTCCAACGGCCGACGTGTGCGACGCCGACGCACCATGACCACCACGGCAGCACCCGGAATGGCCACAAGGGCAACGCCGCCTGCAATCACCGCCACCGTCTGCCAGGGCTCCCGGTAGTCGCCCTCGATCCGCGCCTCGAACTCCATCATAGCCTCCCCTGCCGTGCTGTAATTCAGCAGCCGGGAGAGAAAGTCCCGCCGGTGCCGGGGGTAGCAATACAGATCGTTTGCCATAAATACATAGTAGCCCTCCGCACTCTTTTTATCCTTGCAAAACACAAAGCGCAGATTGCCGACCTCGTTGTAATAGTACTGCACGTCCTCAAGGTCCACGTACTGCCAGTTCTCGCCCTCGGTATAGTCCGGACTACGCAGGGTGCGCATATTTTTGGTGTCCTCCACGGCCTCCGGGGGCACCTCCTTCATCTTTGTTGAAATTTGGAAAACGTCCACGTCCTCTACGTACATCACGTAAACGGTGCGCGCATCATCCTGCAGCGTATATTTCCACTTGATCCACAGCCCGGATTGATCCAAGGAGCCCCGGCGAAATTCCACGAATTCGCCAAGAAAGCGCAGCTCGTGATAGTGCACGAAGCCTGCCGGCATCTCCTGCTCGCTGACGTACCTTTCGTATGACGCATAATCTCGATGAATATAGTCGGGGAAACATTCGGCCTCCAGCGGCAGGGCCAAGCAAAGCATAAACGTGCATAGCAGCAGGATGCATAAGATCTTCTTCATGGTTCTACCTCCCTTCCTAACTCTGCGCAAAAAAGGATGAAGAAATGCAAGAGCGCGGCCCTTGCAATCCTGGATTGCGGTGTCTGCGGTTCTTCGTTTCTTCATCCTTGATCTATCGACTTCCATCCGGAGACATTGCGCTATATGCTCGCCCCTTCTGGTTTCATATTACACAATTTACACGAAGCCGTCAAGGGATTTCACAGATTGTTTTGTATTTGTTTACAATATTTACACTTTGTTCACACAAACGATGATAAAAAAAGCTGAAGCACCAAAACGTGCTTCAGACCCCTTTTGAAGGTTTTGGAGAAGGGGCGTGGGGGAGGGCGCTTTTGATAAAAGCGCCCTCCCCCACATAAGCATCTCCCCCAAAAAGCATCCTTGTCACGCCACGGGCGACGTGAGCCGCTTGATCCACACAGGGCTGCGGAGCAGGAAGAAGCCGAGAATACATTTGGCCACGTCAAGGCATTGGCAGATCACGTACAGCGGCAGAATGGGCAGAGCCGTCAGACGGCTGAGCAAAAACGCCGCCAGCACCACCACGCTCCACATATAGCAGGTATCGTACACAAAGGTGATGCCGGTGCAGCCGCCGGAGCGCAGCGTGAAATAAACCGAATGGGTATAGGAATGAAAGGGCATCATACAGGCCGCGATCAGAATGAGGCCGGTGGCAATTCCCTTCACCTCGTCGGTGGTATTATAGATCAGCGGGAACACGCCGGAAACCGATGCCAGAATACCGCCCATCACGGTGCTGGCCGCCACGGTAGCAAAGAGCAGCTTGCGGTTGCTGTCCCGTACCTCCGCCTCCGGCTTGCCCATGCCCAGCATCTGCCCCATCAGAATACCCACGGTGGTGCCGATGGCAAGATAGACCACGCTGGTAAGGTTGGTCACCGTGGTAGAGATATTCAGCGCCGCCACCACGTCAAGGCCGCGCGTGGAATAGCACTGGGTCAGCGTGGTCATGCCAACAGACCACAGCGCCTCGTTCAGCAGCAGCGGCGCGCCCTTCAGGCAAAGCGAGCGCACCAGCTTGCCGGGGATGTGCAGTGAACGGTAAACACCCACGGCGAAGGGAAAGCGCTTTTTGTTCAGATGGGTGTAGAGCAGCACGATCAAAAGCTCCACGTAGCGGGAAATAACGGTGGCAATGGCCGCGCCGCGCACACCCAGCGCCGGGGCGCCGAAATGACCAAAGATCAGAATATAATTGAAGCAAAGATTCACACTCACGGCAGAAATGCCCGCCACCATGGGCACCATGGTCTGCCCGCCCTCGCGCAGCGTGCCGCTGTAGGCGGTGGTAAAGGCAAAGGGCAAAAGCCCCACCAGCATGATGCGTAAATATTCCTTACCGTGCTGCAGCGAGGCGGCGGCAGCGGCAGGATCGCCATCTCCCTGCAAAAAGAGGGAGATCAGCGCTTCATCCAAAAGAAGGAACGCCCCCACGCCCACGACGGTAAGCAGCACCGCCTCCACCAGCTTGAAGCGGAAGGTGTAGCGCACACCCTGATGGTCGCCGCTACCGAAATACTGGGCGGTGAAGATGCCCGCACCGGCCATGCCGCCGAAGATGCAGAGATTGAACACGAACATCAGCTGATTGACGATGGACACACCGCTCATCTCCACGGTGCCCACCTGTCCCACCATAATATTATCCAGCAGCGACACGAAATTGGTGATGGCATTTTGTATTAAAATGGGGATCAAAACGGCAAACATCCGCCCGTAAAAGGCCCTGTTGCCAATAAATTTTTTCAGCATTTCGGTCTCCTCTCGAAAAATTGGGGCTTGCATTATGCGACAATATATTGTATCATATTATTGATAAATGTCAAGAGGGTTTTCAAAGGAGCATTATGAGCGAGTTGAACTTTTTACCCATCAATCGTGCCGATATGGAGGCGCGGGGGTGGGATGCACCGGATTTCGTATACGTTACGGGGGACGCCTACGTGGATCACCCCTCCTTTGGCGTTGCCATCATTTCCCGCGTGCTGGAGGCCGCAGGCTTCCGGGTGGCGATCCTTGCCCAGCCGGATTACCGCAGCGCCGAGGCCTTCCGTGAGTTTGGCCGCCCCCGCCTTGGGTTTCTCGTCACGGCGGGAAATATTGACTCTATGGTCGCCCACTACACCGCCGCCAAAAAGCGCCGCTCCACCGATTACTATTCCCCCGGCGGCGAAATGGGCAAGCGCCCCGACCGGGCGGTGATCGTCTATTGCAACCGCATCCGAGAGGCCTTTGGCGACGTGCCTATCATCCTCGGCGGCCTGGAGGCGTCGCTGCGGCGCTTTGCTCACTACGATTATTGGGACAACAAGGTGCGCCGCTCGGTGCTGGTGGACGCCCGCGCCGACCTACTCACCTACGGCATGGGCGAAAACATCCTCCTGCGCATCGCCGCACTCCTTGACAAGGGTGTGCCTGTCAAAAAGATCCGTGACGTGCGGGGCACGGTGTTCCTTGCAAAGCGCGAGGATGCGGTGCACTTCCCCGTGGCTGCCGCCTTTGATTACAACGAGCTGAAGACCGACAAGCGGCGCTATGCCGAGGCCTTTGGCGTGCAGTATCGCAACCAGGATGCCATCAGCGGCAAAGCGATCCTCGAATATTACGACGATAAGATGCTGGTGCAGAATCCCCCCATGCCGCCCCTGGAGCGGGAGGAGCTGGATCGGGTCTATGCCCTGCCCTACGCCCGCACCTATCACCCCTCCTACGAGGCCGCCGGCGGCGTGCCTGCCATCGAGGAGGTGCGCTTTTCCGTCACCCACAACCGGGGGTGCTTCGGCGCCTGCAATTTCTGCGCCCTCGCCTTTCACCAGGGGCGCACGGTGCGCTCCCGCAGCATGGAGAGCGTGGTGGAGGAATGTCGGAAAATTACGGAAATGCCGGATTTCAAGGGCTATATTCACGACGTGGGTGGCCCCACCGCCAACTTCCGCTACCCCGCCTGCGACAAGCAGCTGAAAAGCGGCGTTTGCACCAACCGCAAGTGCCTTGCGCCCACGCCCTGCAAGAATCTGAAGGTGGATCACAGCGAATACGTGGAGCTGCTCCGAAGGATCGAGGCGCTGCCCCGCGTCAAAAAGGTCTTTATCCGCTCGGGCATCCGCTTTGACTATCTTCTGGCCGATCCCGACGAGACCTTCTTCAAAAAGCTGGTGCGCGACCATGTCAGCGGCCAGCTGAAGGTGGCGCCGGAGCATTGCTCAACCCGCGTGCTGGCCGCCATGGGTAAGCCGGAGTTTTCGGTTTACAGCCGCTTCCGCCGCCGCTATTTTGAGCTGACCAAAAGCATGGGCAAGGAGCAATATCTGGTGCCGTACCTCATGTCCAGCCACCCGGGCAGCACCCTTGCCGACGCGGTGGAGCTGGCGGAATGTCTCAAGCGCGACCACTACGCGCCGGAGCAGGTGCAGGACTACTACCCCACTCCCGGCACCGCCTCCACGGTGATGTATTACACCGGCATTGACCCTCTCACCATGAAAAAGGTCTTCGTGCCGGACGACTACCGCGAAAAGCAGCTGCAACGGGCGCTGCTGCAATTCAACCGTCCCCAGAACGCCGCTCTGGTGCGGGAGGCGCTGCAAAGGGCCGGCAGAGAGGACCTCATCGGATTCGGTGCGGAATGCTTGGTGCGCCCGGAGCGCGATTTTCGCGAAAAAGCCCATGAACGGGGTGCGAAATCCGGCAAAAAGTCCCTGGAGCACGGTGGAAAACACCCCAGCACCGCGGGAAAGCCAAAACATGATGAAAAAAGCAAAACAGCCCCGAAACGGGGCGAGAAAACCGCCATTTCGGCAAAATCTGGCCGTAACGGAGGGAAGCCCACCGTCGGTCGGTCCAAAAAGAAATGATGGCAGGCAAGATACGCCCGCATCTGCATATACTATGGAGGAAAGGAGCGTCTTATGGGCAATTTGTTTGAATACATTTCCTGGCGTGGGGATATTTCCCTTGCCAACGTTCCCGTAACTCCGGTGGATGCACTGATCTTTTCTCTTTTATCCTATTTGAATCTCATCGGCATCGTGCCGGAGGGCACCGACGAGCCCATCCGGCTATCAGAGGCGGCAGAAAGATGGCTGGCAGAGCCACACGTGGAAAAGACCGCCTTTGAGCGCAATCACACCCTTCTGTTGCGTGCGGTAAAGGATACGGTGCGCTTCGGTGAGCTGTCCGTTGTAGCAGCCCGTAAGATCCACGACCGCTCCGCCGGGATCCAGTTCGGCGCGCTCTCCTTCCTTTTGCCGGGGCAGACCGTTTTTGTGGCCTTTGAGGGCACGGACGATTCTCTGGTCGGCTGGAAGGAGGACCTTCGCATGGGCTACGAGTGCCCCATCCCCGGCCATCTGAAGGCGGCGGAATACACCCTTGCGGTGGCCAACGCCTTTCCGCTGCGGCGACTGCTGCTGGGTGGCCACTCCAAGGGCGGCAATCTTGCCCTTTACGCGGCAGTCAAGGGCGCTCCCGCCTACCGCCATCGCATCGCGGGCGTATATAATCACGACGGCCCCGGCTTTTGCGACGATACCGTGAGCACCCCTGCCTATCTGGAGATGCGCGACCGCATCGTCACCTATCTGCCCGAGGCCTCCATCGTGGCGGTGCTGCTGGAGCACGACAACAACTACCAAATCGTCAAAAGCACCAACAAGGGGCTGCTGCAGCACGACGGCTACTCCTGGCAGGTGGAGGGCGGCAGCTTTGTATTCTCCGAGGAGCGCACCCCCTTCGGCAAGAAGACCGAGGCCGTGATCGCCCGCTTTTTACAGGAGACCACACCGGAGCACAAGCGCCAGTTTGTGGAAACGCTCTTTCAGCTGCTGGAGGCCTCCGAGGAGGATTCCCTCACAGCTCTTGGCAAGAAAAAGAGCCTACAAAATATCCTGCGCGCCTACACGGGCCTTGCCCCCGAGGTGCGGGAGATGCTCTCCCAAACCGTCTCCAAGCTGAACCAGGTGCGCCGTGCCGTGACGAAGGAGCA
>JAFTQT010000167.1 GCA_017462615.1 Clostridia bacterium
GCTCACCCATGCCGATCAAGATGATCTCGCCATCCTCAGCGATAAAGCTGCCGCCCTCCAGCGTCAGCTGCGCAAGGTTCTGGAAGGTGTTGCGGTAACCGGTAAAGCTGCCGCCCTTGACGATCAGCGTACCGCTGCGGTCGTTGCCCATGCCGGCGATATCGCCCATAAAGTTGCCCCCCTCGACCACAGCCGTGCTTTCCTCATGAACGATCAGGGCAGCGGCGCTATCGCCCGTACTGATAATGCTGCCGTCCTCCTCGGCGGTATCGACCACCGTCACGTGGGCCCCCTCCCGAACGTCGAGAGCATAGCTTTGGGCGGTGAGGGTAAAACCGGCAAGATCCAGCGTGATGTTGGCACCGATCACGATATGCTCACCCGTCACGTTGCACAGCAGCCGCACGTAACGGATGCTGCTGTCGCTGCCGGCCGCTTGGAGGGCCTGCTGCAGCGTGCCGCTGAAGGAAAGCTCCTCCGCGGAGCTGCCCCACGCAGCCTCGTCCTGCACCGCCTGCACTACGTAGTAGCCATTGCCGAGGTTGACACGCTTGTAATCATCGGCCAGGTAATGCACCAGCTGATAGGCACTATAGTTATCGGCAAACTGACCGCCTGTGATAGCTGCCGTGACGGAGCCCAACGGGAAATCCACGCTCTCGAAGATACCGCCGCTGATCTCCACTGCGGTGGCATTCACCGTGTTGAGCCATTGGATATGACCGCCGCTGACCTTGACGGCGCTTTCCGCATGAATAGCGTTGATCTCGCCACCGGTCACCGTCAGCTGCGAGGTGCCGTAGGTATAGATGTCCTGCGGAAGGCTGCCGGCCGTGACGGTCAGTGAGCCGCCAAGCACGTAAAAATATAAATCATAAACACCTGCGGGATCGGAAAGAATGTGATCTCCGCTGTAAATATACAGGAAATCATCCGGTGTTGCGGCCGCCAGTGCCTCCTCAAGCGTCTCAAAGGGCATAAAATCGCCTTCTTGGGTGTCTTCGTTTCGCGGCAGCAGCTCCACGGGAGCGCCCTCCACGGCACCTGCCGCAAGGCCCAGTGCCACTACCAGCAGCATAACGAGCGTTGTGAACAAAAATAGCTTTTTCATGTGTTTTCTCCTTTTGCGTGATGTTCGTATATCAACATAAGCGACAATCTATTCGTTTCTACGGTTTTCCTCGCAACGGCAAAGACCGATAAAGTCCGCTCCGCGACGGTAGTGCCGACAGCCGTAGCAGCCGCCGTCGGGATCCTCGCCCGCAAAATACCGGCAGGGATCCTGCATATCCGTGGCAAAGGGATAGCCCTCGCCATTGTAGAGGGGAGCCTTGATGAAATCGGGATAGAGCGGCACCGGGTCACACAGCGGGTTTTGGCGGTCACATTCCTCATAGTAGCCGTAGTACACGGCAAATTCCTGCCCCTCAAGGGCAATGACGCGGTAAAGCTCACCCTCACGATGCTTCTGCATGCTCTCCTCCTCTCCGACGGCAACAAAAAAAGCGCGCCGCCTTTTATCCTTGGATAAAATTATAGCACGCTTTTTCCAATATTTTTATTACCCCAATGGGCAATTTAAGGTCTTATTTTATGGGGAGGATCGAAAAAGGATATATCCTTTTTGGCCCCTTGCGGATATATCAACTCAAAGAATGGCCGCAAATTCGCTGCGGGGCATACCCGATTTTTCCATAGTCACGCGGATGGCCTGCTTCACCACCGAAAGCGACATATGCAGCTTTTCCGCGATCTGGGCGTTGCTCATGCCGAAGGCTGCCAGCTTCGCCACCTCCCGTTCCTTCTGGGAAAGGGTGGTGACGATCCGCTTGCCGCGCACGCTTCCGCCAAGGACAGCCCAGCCCTCGTCATAGATGCGATGCAAACGCTTTACCTCCTGCCACGCCGCCTCATCCACGCGGCAAAGGCGCTCCTCGATCAAAAGTCCCATCACCCGACAGTACTCCGCCAAAAGGCCGAAGAGTCGATCCGGTAACGCCAACGAGATGGCACGGTCAATATGCTGCACCGCCTCTCTATCTCTGCCGCTGTTATGATAAACGGCGGCGGTAGTCATGCGCAGATAGATCTCGGACACCACCGTTTGATTGGACTTTGCCCAGGCGATCAGCGGCTCCAGCGCGTGGGGCAGCACCGACATCAGCGAAAGTCCCTGCACGCCCTCCATTTGCAGCGTTCCCGTGGCAACGGCGTAGGCCGACGCGTAAAGATACTTGGCGTAATACACCTTGGCGGCTGGGGAGCGCGTCCCGATGCAGCGCCTCAAAGCTGCCCAGCTTGAACCAATCGGGAAAGCTGGTGACGTTATAGAGCATGATATCCACGGCGCTGATGGCCAGCTGCATCATATCGCGGTCAAAATCGCTTTTGGCAGGCGCCTCGGAAATATGCACCTTGGCACGACGCCACATGGCAAGATCTCCCTTCCAGATGGCGCACATGGCAAGCAGCATGCCGGCGGAAAGAATGGCGTAAAAGCCGGAATGCTTCTGAAGCAGATAGCTGGCGCTCTCATACACCTTATCGATTTCCCCTCGGGAATAGGCCACCTCGGCTCTGAACAGCACCTCGGCCTCGTGGTGATCGCAAAGGCGCGCCGCGCACGCCTCTGCCGTGCCCGGCGTGTGGTACAGATCGCTCATATAAAGAAAGGGGGTCTTTCGCGGCAGGGGCTGATCGGCACCCGCCTCCGTGCCGGGGGCGGCTCTGCCCGCCTTGGTGCGCCCATCCACGGGGCGAATGCTCCCCGCCGGGATCATCCAATCCCGCCCCACGCGCAGGGCACCGGGAATACGTCCCGCGGCGCAAAGCGCCTGCACCCGACGTCGGGAGATCTGCCAGCTGTCAGCGGCTGATTCGATTTTGATATAGCCCTTTGGCATTACGCTCTCCATCATCGCGCCTCCGTTTTTGCATCGTTCGCCAGGCGCCGTTTATATTCTTCGCCTGCCGTCATTTATTATAACAAGCCAAAAGGAATTTGTCAAGACCTAACCGTACACTCTCACCCTTGCGCCAAGAGCACGAAGTTTCGCCTCCAGATGCTCATACCCACGGCCGATGGTGGCGGCGTTGGTGATCTCCGTTCGTTCCTCTACGGCAAGCGCCGCCAGCAGCAGCGCTGCCCCGCCCCGCAGATCGGGTGAGCGCACCTCCGCGCCGTGCAGAGGCGAGGGCACGAACCGTGCCTCCTCTCCCCCGATCCTTACCGCCGCGCCCATTTTCCTCAGCTCCTCCGTATAGCGAAAGCGGCTCTGCCACACCCGCTCCCGCACACTCCCCTCCCCCACGGCGCGGCCACCAATGCAAAAAAGCGCCGCCATTTGCGGATGCAGATCGGTGGGAAAGGCGGGATAGGGGCCGGTCTCGATACGGGTACATCGATAGCGCTCCGGCGCCTCCAGCAAAATGCTATCGCGACGGATCTGCAGCCTGACGCCCATGCGCTCCAGCACCCAAAGCAGCGCCCCCAGATGCTCCGGCACCACATCCTGTAGCATCACACGCCCGCCGGTGGCCATGGCGGCACAAAGATACGTGCCCGCCTCGATCATATCCGGGATCACGGTTACGTGGCAGCCGTGCAGCGGTGCACCGCCCCGCACCCGCACGGTACCCTCCTCAAAGGGGGAAATATCCGCCCCGGCGGCTCGCAAAAACGCCGCCAACGCCTGCACGTGCGGCTCAATGGCAACGCAAGACAGCACCGTCTCTCCCCGGGCTGCGGTGGCCGCCATCAAAAGGTTTCCCGTGGCACCCACCGAGGGCAGCGGCAATCGAAACTGACATCCCACAAGTCCCTCTGCTGCCCGTAGCGTCAGCACCTCCTCCGTGGGCACCTCCACGGCGCCCATCAGCCCCAATCCCCGAAGATGCAGATCGATGGGGCGATTCCCAAAATCGCAGCCGCCCGCGCCGGGAAGCGCCGCAAAGCCAAAGCGCCCCAGCATGGCGCCCAGCAAATATACAGACCCACGAATGGCAGAGGTGAGGGAGGCCGGAGGCGCCACAGGGCGCAGCTCGCGGTAATCCACCTCCACATCTCCAGAACGGTGAAAGCGGATGCGCGCCCCCATGAAGCGCAGGATCTCCAGACTTTGCAGCACGTCGCTGACCCGCGGAAGATTACTGAACACGCAGACGTCGCCGGTCAGGATCCCCGCAAACAGTAGCGGCAGCGCCGCGTTTTTGCTGCCTCCGATCCGCACCTCTCCCACCAAGCGCTTGCCACCCGTCACTACAATTCTATTCATATCGCAACCGTCCTTTCGGGCTTTTCTCGTTGCAGTATATGAAAAAACGCCGCCTCCGGTGAAAGCCGGAGGCGGTGCTGTTCAGTTGCTTTTGGCGAAATAGGCTACGGCCAGATCCACCACCAGGCCATAGCTGGCGGTGCCTGCCTCGCTGCCGTTGAGCTTCAGATAGGTATCGTTGACCGCGTCGGAAACGTCTGCAGCGGTAGAATCCCGGAACTCATCAAAGAAATCGCTGTAGGCACGCAACTCACCGCGCACAGTGGGTGCCAGCTGTCCGATCACCTCACGGTAGGCCTCGCTGTCAGCGGTGTAGAGCGCATAGGATACGTATTCAAACAGATTCAGATACCCACAATAGCGCACGTAAGGATCATCGGACGCCTCCGTCACCAGGAACGCCACGAAATTGGCCTCGTTTTCCCGCGCGATGCCCCGCTGATGTGCCAGCTCGTGGGCGGCGGTGTACACCACGGTATAGCTTGGAAAATACACGTTGATATTGGCCTCGCCCGTGAAGTAGCTGTACACGCCGGTGATGTGGGTATAGGACATGGCGTGGCTCAGCATAACAGGCTTGAGACGGCTTTTCAGCGGCACGATGAAATCGTACTCCGCGCAAACGCGCTCGTAGGCACGAAGCAGCCGCTGATTCATGCCGTGGTAATCGTAGGGCATCACGGAAAAGCCATCCTCACCAAAGGTGACCGCCTCCGCCGCCTCGTTTACCTTCAGCACCAATGCCTCGGCGGTCGAAAGCAGCGATTCCTTGGACACCTCACCCGAGGCAAGACCCAGGCGACGATCCAACGTCTCGGTATGATAGCCCGTACCCAGCGTGAAAACAAAGCCGGTGAAGAAAAGACTGGCAACCGAAAGCATGACGGCGATAGAGCGGAGGGTCGCCCGCCAGGAATCACACCCCAAGCGCCACAAAAGGATGGCGAGCGCCACCACAAGAAGCGGCAGCGACAGCAGCATCAGCTCGGCAAAGGAAACGGGCAGCCAGTTGGTGAGACCTGCCAGCACCCAACGAAAAAAGGCGGCAATCCCCTGATTGAACCACGCGGCAAAGCCCGGGGAAAGCACCGCCGCAAGATAGATCACGCCGCTGACGGCAGCAAGACCGAATAGAATATAAGAAAATAACGGCAATCCCCCCGGCATTCGCTTGCCGGAGCGCTTTGCACGCCCAAAATCAACAAAAGGCAGCCTTCGCAAGCAAGCTTCCCTCCTCTCCAAATGCGTTTTGCAGCACCGCCGCCATATCCTCCGGCAACGGCGCGTGTATGATCGTCTCTTCGCCGGTCACGGGATCGGGAAAGGACAAAAAAGCGGCGTGCAGCGCGTGACGCTCCATGTGGGCATCCGCCTCGCCGTAAAGCTCATCACCGAGAATGGGGTGGCCGATATGCGCCATATGCACGCGCAGCTGATGGGTACGCCCGGTTTTGGGCTCCAACTTGACGAGAGAAACGGCATCTGAGCAGCAAAGCGGCGTCATGACCGTGAGGGCGGGATCCCCCTCGTCCATGGCGCAGGTCTCTCTGAAAATGATGCTTTCCTCCCTGCGGCGAATACCGGTTTGTACAGTCGCGCCCGCCGCGACGTGCCCTTTCACCAGGGCAAGATACCCCTTCCGGATCGCCCCCTCCGCCATAGCGCGGGAAAGCACCGCCGCAGAAAGAGCGTGCCTTGCCACCAGCACGGCACCGGAGGTGTTGCGATCCAAC
The DNA here is from genome assembly GCA_017462615.1 of Clostridia bacterium. Taxonomy (GTDB): domain Bacteria; phylum Bacillota; class Clostridia; order Oscillospirales; family CAG-272; genus Firm-07. The sequence goes on from JAFTQT010000167.1 coordinate 6,008, forward strand.
CGATTGATAAAGCGTGGGCGAAAGGCCGTATCTCCGTTTCCCAGTGCGTATACCAGGGCATTTGCCAAGGTATCGGTAAAATGACCGTGAGAGGGATGTGTGGGCATAAAGGGCGGCTTGTTTACCACCAGATAATGGGCCGTTTCCCGCAGGATATCCGGCTCCACCGAAAGAGGCAGCAGCTTTTCGCTGGGGGCATCGTCCTCAATAGCCAGCGTCAGCACGTCCCCTGCCTGCAGCACGGCACGCACGGTCACGCGAGAGCCATTGAGGAGAATACCCTCCTCTCTTCGCTTCAGCTTGGCGGAAAGAGCGGCGGAAACGCCAACGGATCGCAAAAAATCCCGCACCAAGCGGCCGTGATCCTTTTGCTTAATTCTGAAATCCATTGGCGTTCTCCTCTTTATGCTTTATTTATGCCTGCGCCGTCTCCCGAGGCAGATCGATCACGATGGGCGTGTGGTGCAGCGCCGGCAAAATGATATTCTTAAAATCCTCGGTGCGGATCCGCAGGCTGGTGGTATTCACCAGCGGATGGCAGCCCACACATTCGCCCTGCAGCACCTCGCGATCAATGACCAGCTGCACCTCGTTTTCGGTATCGTGCATAAGCCCCAGCACGCTGGCGGAGCCGGGCAGCGTATGAATACAGCGCTCCATCACCTCCGGTGGCGCGAAGGACAAGCGCGAGGAGCCTACCTGCGAGGAGGCCACGCTGGTGCGGAAGGGCTTGTTGCCCGGCATCATTAAAAGATAGTATTTGGTTTTTTGTCTGTTGCAAAGGAACAGATTCTTACAAATGGTGGTGCCGAGACTTTTGTCGATCTCTGCACAGGCCTCCATGCTCATGGCCGCCTCATGATCCACCCGTACGTAGGAAACGCCCAGCCCATCGAGAAAATCGTAGGCGGCGATCTCCTTTTCTTCTCTACCCGCAGTATCGGCGGGTCTGCCTTTTGTCAATTCCATTTTTACACCCGATAAATATAATTTTTCTTGCGCGGCGCGGCAACAGGCCGCCCACCCTCGCCGTAGCCGAGAATGAGGTGGCCGACGCCAACGAGATCGCCCTCAACGCCCCATTTTTGCAGTAGCGCCTTACCCTCGGCGGTGTCAAACTCCTCCCTTGCCCGGTGGATCCAACAGGAGTCCACTCCAAGGGCATGAGCGGCGTTCATCATGTTACCAATAACAAGCGAGCCGTCCTCTACGCAGGTATGAACGCTACGGTCAGCCAGCACGATGACCACCGTAGGCGCACCGTAAAAGGGATCCCCCTCCGTGCCCATGACGGCGGCGTTCATCCGTCGGAGCGTTTCCCGCTCGGCTGCGTCCTGCACGGCAATGATCACGGGCGACTGCTTGTTTCGGCCGGTGGCGGCAAAGGTGCCCGCCTCCAGAATGGCAGAGAGGGTTGCCTCATCCACTTGACGGGAGCTGTATTTCCTCACGCTTCTGCGGGTTTTCAATATCTCCAAAAAAGCCTGTGCTTCCATATATTTTCCTTTCCTACGGCAATTTTTTGCCGCAGCTCTGACAAAATTTGAAGGTCTCCTCGGCCTCGGCGCCACAGTAAGGACAAAAGCGACGCTCACCGACGGCTCTCGTCTCCGCAAAGCCTCTGCCATAGCGCTCCTCGAAGGGATCGGGCTCCTCCGAGGCGTCCACGATATCAAAAGAGGAGGTGCGGTTCTTGCCGGTGGCGTTTTTGAAGTTGTGTACGGTTATAACAACGGCAACTCCCGTCCACAGCACGCCAAAAAGCGCCATAAAGCCGCTGGCCTGCGCGGCCAGCACCGTCCACAAAATGCCGAAGCAGATCATAAAAATACCAACGAAGCCGCTCATCATCGAGGGGCCTCTGCCGGGCTTAATGCTTTTCATTTCAAGCCTCCTTAAAATTCTTCACTTAATGGTACCATAACGCGAGGGACTTTGTCAATCATTTTCAGCTAAAATTCAGACAAGACGCTCTTTTTTGCTGAATGTGGCGGCCACTCTTGACGCGCCCCCCGCGCTGTGCTATACTAAGCATATCACGCTTTACATCTCAGAGGTACGGTCATGGCAGGTGAACAGGTTACAGCCCCCGTCCGCTATACGGACGATCTTTACTATATCGGCACGCGAAAATCCCCCTGCTGGCTGCTGAAGGGCACCGACGGGCTGATTCTCATCGACACGGCGATGCCCGAGGATGCCCCGCTACTGGCGGAGCGCATCGAGTCGCTGGGGCATCGGGTGGAGGAGGTGCGACACATCGTCCACTCTCACGGTCACATCGACCACATCGGCTGTACCGCCGCGCTGGTGGCGCGCTCCGGTGCAAGGACCTACATCAGCGCGGCCGACGCGGATATCGCGCGGGGCAACAATCAGCTCCAGTGGACGAACGAGTACCAAATGCCCTTTACCGTAGCCTTTGAGCCCGACGTACTGCTCTCGGACGGCGACGAGCTTGACATCGGCGGGCATCATTTCCGCTTCGTCTCCTGCCCCGGTCACACGGCGGGAACGCTGTCCATCTTTTTCGATGTCACCGACGGCGGTCAGCGGTATCGCGCGGGGATGTTCGGCGGCGGCGGGCTTGCCTCCATGGCGCGTGTCTATCTCGACCGCTACGGTCTTCCCCATACGCTCCGCGAGGCGTTTCTCCACAGCATCGACAGGGTGCGTGACGAGGCGGTGACGGTGCACGTGGGCAACCATCTGGGCGACAACGGGCATTTTGACAAGCTGGCACGGGTGGCCGAGGGCGTCAATCCATTCCTGGACGGCAGTACGTGGACGGAATTTCTCGACCGTCGACGCCGCGAGGCCGTCGAATACTTCAAGACCAACTGAGTGCGGCAGAGCGTTCTCCCACAGGGAGCACTCCATATCAGAAGCCCCGACAGACTCTCTCGGAATCTGTCGGGGCTTGCCGTTTATTTACTGCGATGCAAATTGGATCATTTTGGCCGCGCGGAATGCCGATCACAGGCTGATCTCACCCGCCGCAAGCCATTCGCGGCACAGCTCCACAAAATCCTCCAGTTCCATATCCCGATGAACCGGCACGCTGTAGCTGCTGCCATCGTGATAGCGGAATGAAAGCCTGACGTCTCTTGCTTCAAACTGCCGATTTTCAAAGGTGAGGTGCTTTTGCTCCTCAACGATTGCCACCTCGCTAATATCCTCAAGCCTTATCTCCACCCGCTGCTCCCGCTGCTCGCTATCCAAAAGCGAGATCGTGCGCGTTACGAGAAAAAATCCATCCCGCAGAAGGTAAAGCAGCGTTCTTGAAAACTCCGAGGAGCGCAATGTGTTCACCTTATCCCGTCGAAGCATCAGCCCCTCCCGGTACTCGTAGCCCTCCAGCACGCGGGGGTGCTTTTGGGGCAGCAAGCGCTTGCGGTATTTATCCTCCTCGGCGGCGGAGATCTCAAGCCCCAGCAGCTGATCCTCCATATGCTTATCCATATCCTCCTCGTTGGTGCGAACGGATCCCGCCACAATGAACAGCACCAATCCCACAGGCATGGCGATCCAGGCAAAGATCACCAGCACGTATTTCACGTCGAGATACCCCGAGCAAAAGAGTAAAATAAAGCCCACAAGCAAAAGCCCGAGGCCCACGATACGCGGTGCGTCACTTTGCTTGAAAAAATTCTGTTTTCGTTTATGATCCTGACGCTCTTCCATTGTCATTCTCCCCTCGTCAAAGGAATTTCCTATATAGTAAAACATTTTAAGGAAAAAGTCAATCCCATTTGTGTAAACAAATTTTGAAGTTTTGCCAAACGGCGGCTTGACAATATATTTTCTGCACTGTATAATAAAAAACAGGAGGTGATACCATGAAAAAATATCTGCTGCCCATGCTGCAACGGCTGGCCACAACGGCGCTGGTGGCTTTTCTTTTGGTGTTGGTGCCGGGACTCCCCGCCACTCTGATCGTATCGCTTCTCGGTGGCAACACCAATGCTCCAATGTTCATCACCCTTGCGCTCTCCTGGCCGCTGGCCTTTTATATCATCTACGCCCGACGGCAAAGCGAGGCGGCAGCCAAGAATTTTACCGATCACTTTCACCCCCTTACCGATATGAAGCTGTATCTGCGCGGCGAGGGGAAATACCTCCTCTGTCTCTATCTTCTGGCCATGCTGCTCGCCATCGCTTGCCGCGAGAGTGAAGCGCTGCGGGTCGTTACCTTTGCGCTATGTGCGGTGTTCCCGCTGGGGCTCGTTTCCCTCTATGCCGCATGGCCGCTGCTGCTTTCTCTGCCGCTTACCGCGCTCCTGTCTCTCTTGCTGGTGTCCCTTGCCCATTACCGCGCCTGGCGCGTTTGGTACGTGGAGGATCATCGCCTCACCGACCGGGATCTGCAAAACGCCAACACCCGTCGGCGTATCCTCTATAGCTCTTTCGGACGCATTGACCGGAAACGGCATAAATAAGTAAACCAGCCGCAGCTCCTTTGGAACTGCGGCTGGTTTGACGAGAGCATTGAACCAGTCCGTAACGGACTGGTTCACCTGTCGGCAGGTATTATTTTTAATGATCAAGCTAACCTTTACCCATGCAATATTTTTTGCTGTTGGGGTCAAATTCGGGAAAACAAAGCAAATAGTAATCGCACTCGTCGCCACAACACTCAAGACCCTGCGCTCCGTTGCCGAGACAAACGGTGGGATCTCCTGGCGTGATTTCCACACCGGTAACATCCATTACTCTTTTTGGAATATTCTTGCTCATATATCCACCTGCCAACATATAAAAAAGGTGCGCAACCGAAGCCACGCACCGAAAAACGCGAACTCCAATTGTCGCCAAACAAAACCAACTACATGGATAAACACCATATGCAAGTCAGAGCGGAGCAAGCGTTTTTACCTGTTTTACTCTAACTCGCAAAAATGAAAAAGGGTAAAAAACCCCCCGAAAAATAGGGCGTTTATCCTAAAAAGTTATTTGGTTTTGTTTGGCATTTTTATTATATCACGTTTTTAATAATTTGTAAATGCTTTTGGAAAAAATAAATTTTTGCTGAAAAAGCTACGCGCATAGCGGGGATAAATTTTGATTTGTCGGGGAGTTTGATGTGATGATGCGGCAGCATACCCAACCCGTAGGGGCGAACTTCGTTCGCCCGTTTGTGCGGTGGTTGTCCCTTGCGGTGGGCGAACGCAGTTCGCCCCTACGAGGCTGTATGAACACCCCGATAACCCCCAATTTGATGATTGCACGCATCCCCA
>JAFTQT010000168.1 GCA_017462615.1 Clostridia bacterium
ACCAACGACCTGACCCAGATGACCTTCGGCTTCTCCCGTGACGACGCCGGCAAGTTCCTGGATACTTACTACGACACCAAGATCTACGAGAACGATCCCTTCGCTAAGCTGGACCAGACCGGTGTTGGTAAGCTGGTTGAGATGTCCGCGAAGCTCGGCCGCGCTACCCGCCCCGACATTAAGCTGGGTATCTGCGGTGAGCACGGTGGCGACCCCTCCTCCGTGGAGTTCTGCCACAAGGTTGGCCTCACCTACGTTTCCTGCTCTCCCTTCCGTGTGCCGATCGCTCGCCTTGCCGCAGCTCAGGCCGCTCTGAAGGACTGATTGAAGTATATTCTTTCATAAGCAGATCCCCCTTGCCCGAAATATTCGGGCAAGGGGGATCTTGTTGTTTGGCGACCGCTCAAGGTGATATTCGCATATCGCTGGATGAAATTGCCGCAGGCCATCGGCGCGGGTAAGCCCTGCGGCGTAGCCTTTTCCACATATCCGACCTCCGGGCAGAGGATCTCCACGGTGCGCCAAGGCGCAGCAGCTCCTTGGCCGTGTAGGTGCCAAGCGTGCCGCCGCCCGTGATCAGCAAAAAGTTTTGCCCGTATATGTCATGTGCGCCTCACAGCCCGCAGCATTGGAGCACGGTACGGAAGAGCTGCAGCTCGTAATCGTAGGTATAGGGATTCTCCCGCTCTCCCTGCACGCAGGCGGCGAAGGTCTGCATCATTTCCTCATAACGGCCAAAGCCGCCTACCTCAGACACCTTGCCCGGCTCGTGGAAATCGCGGACAGTGTACTCGGTCCTGACGGTGGAGATGATGGTTCTGTCCTCCGGGGCGCAGTTTTCAAGGGGGCAGAGCTCCACCGTTCCCTTGCTGCCGGCCACCACCAGCTTGCGGCGCTTGAAGCCGCCCATCTCCACGTCGGTGGTCTTGACGGTGGCAACGGCGTGGGGGTATTCCATCACGCAAAGCCCCATATCCAGAGAATCGATGCCGTCCTGCCCGGAGGCGCGACTGAGCGGCACCACGTGCTGCGGAAAGCCGAGAATTTGCACCACCAGATCAATGAGGTGGCAACCGAGATAGAACATCATACCGCCGGGGAGCGTGCCGAGCCAGGAGCGGAGCACCTGGCCGTCCATACGGCTCATATCGGTCTCAACGCTGTAAATATCACCGAGCTCGCCTCGCTTTACGCGGTCGATCAGCTCACGGATCAAGGGGTTATAGCGATACATATAGCCGACGCTGAAGACCTTGCCGGCCCTTTTCAGCGCGTCGACCAATGCCTCAAACTCCGCAAGAGTTGCGCCGCCGGGCTTTTCCATGTGGATGTGCTTGCCGTGCTCGGCGGCCATTTTGGCGTATTTGCAAAGGTGGATCTCGTCGGTCTCCACGGTGACGGCCTCAATGGTGGGGTCGTCTAAGATCTCTTGCAGAGAAAGCTCCGGGTATCCCTTGAATATGTGAAGCTGCGCGGCGCAGGTCTCCCGCTCATCCTCCACCAACGCAAAGCCCGCAATGTCGAAGATCTCCGGGAATTTGGTAAGGGTCTCAAAGATCATTCTGCCGTGGCTGTGCTGATTGAGACCGATCTGTGCGATTCTGATTTTTCTCATTTTTCATTACTCCAGTCAAAAATAACGATGGGGAAGGCCGACTCCTCGGCCAGCCGCTTGAAGACCGTCGGTGCCTCCGTGGGGACGTGGTGCTCCTCGATCAAAGCGGCAAGGGAAAGCCGCCCGCCGTTCACGAGGCGGATCAGCGCGCGCACGTCATCCTGTGCCGTCCAGTAGCCGGGATAGGACTCCGCGTGGGGGCGGGCTTGCGTATGCGCGCCCACCAGCGTAATGCCGGGGCCGTGTACCTTGCGGTAATAGTCAATGGTGAAATTGGGATCGCGGGTGCAGCCCAGCAGCGCCACCCGACCGCGGGGGCGCATACAATCCAGCACCTGATCGAGGGCCCGCCCGTTGCCTGTGACCTCGATGGCCACGGCGGCACCGCCGCAGGTGAGGCGCTTGACCTCGCCTGCAAAATCGGGGGCGAAGGGATCAAGGGCGTAGTCCGCGCCAAGCGTCAATGCCCGCGCTCTTTTCTCCGGTACCGGGTCAACCGCGATGATGGGCGCGGCACCGGCGGCGCGCAGCAGCAGTACGGCAAACTGTCCGAGGATGCCCTGACCCATCACGATGGCGGACTCTCCGATCTCCAACCGGCACTTGCGGATGGCGGCCAGGGGAAAGGTGGCAATGTTCATCAGCGTTGCCTCATCAAAGGAAACGGTATCCGGCAGCGGGAATACGTTTTCCTCGGGCAATACGCAGTATTGGCGGTGCTTGGTCCAGATGCAGGCCACGCGGTCGCCGGGCTTTACCGAGGTGACACCCTCGCCCACTTCCTTGACGATGCCTGCGGCGCTGTAGCCGCAAATGCGGGGAAATTTGACCTCGCCCGGCTTCGTGCTGTTGGTGTTGGCCTCACCGATAAGGTTGGCACGCTCGGTGCCCGAGCTGATGGCGGTGCGGGCAATCTCCACCAGCACTTCACCGGCGCCCGCAACGGGCATGTCGGTTTCCAGATATTCCGCCACGCAGGGGGCGGTAAATAAAATAGAATGGTTCTTCATGGCAAGTCCTCCTTTCGTTATTTTTATTGTACCCTCTTGACGGGGTGCCCGCAATATGCTATACTGCAAAGGAACAGGTGCGATCCTCTAATGAAAAGGAGAAAAAAGCAATGGATCATATGCAATTCTATAATTCCTTTGCCACTCGGACGCTGTGCTTTCAGGGACAGCGCCACACCGATAACAGCGCCGGCATCGCTTGTCATTTTCTGGCGCGGATGCGCTGTGGGAGTGGGCGCATCGTGCCGCTTTACGGTGAGCCGCTGCAGCTTTCGGCGGGGGACGTGTTTTATCTGCCGCGCGGATTGCGATACCACTCCTATTGGTATGGCGATCCCGCTGCCGACGGTCGCGTGGAGTGGGAATCCCACCGCTTTGATTTTTTGCCCGCGAAGGAGGACACGCTGGCGCTGCAGACGGTGGCGGTATCGGCGGAGATTCACGAGCTGCTTGACCGGGTGGCTGCCGAGGGCGACGTGACGGTTCGCTTTGTGGGGCTCCTGTATCTGGTCATGGGTGAGCTGATGCCCGGAATGAAGCGGCAGACGCTGTCTGATGAAGAGGTCGTTGCTGCAAAGGCACGGGCATATATCGAGGCGCATCCGGAGTTCCGCGTGGCGGAGCTGGCGCGGCATTGCGGCATGAGCGAATCCGGCCTTTACGCCTTTTTCAAGCGTTGTCTTGGCACAACGCCCCTGGGGCTGCGTAATCGCATCAAGGTGGAGCGGGCGGCGGTGCTGCTGGAGGAGACCGATCTTTCCGTAGAGGAAATTGCCTGGCGGCTGGGCTTTGGTAATGCGGCGTGCTTTCGTAAGATCGTGAAGGCGGTAACGGGAAAAACGCCCATTTCCATCCGACGAGAGGCGCATTTGATCTGATTTTTAGCGCAAAGGATCCAAAGGACGAATTTTCCAAAAATGCAAAAAAATCGGCAACTTTAGCCAGTATCTGGAAAATAGCCGACAAAGCAATCTTGAAATTAAAAAAATAATAGAAATAATTAGAAAATAAAAGATATAAATTTGGAAAATAAAAATCGGACGCGCTTTCATAAAAAAGTGGATCACGTCACCAAAATGTGAGACGAAGGCCTTGCGTTTTGACCTCGTGCATGATAAAATAAAAGTAATATATTGCTCCCGCGTTGGGCGTGAGCGGAGTTTTGGGAGGTATTTATGTCCAATCAGAAAAAACGCATTTACGTATGCGGTCTGCATCAGGAATCCAATAGCTTCAATCCCGTGCTGATGCGGGAGGAGCGCTTCAGCACGTGGGAAGGCGACGAGGTGGCTGGCTTTTACGGTCGGAACCGCGGGATCATTGGCGGCATGATAGATACGCTTGTGGACAGCGGCGCAGAGCTGATCTATGGCCGATATATGACGGCCTCCAGCGGCGGGCCGCTGGAGGATGCGGTTGCCTTGCATTTTATAGAAAAAGCGCTGGCGGATATTGCCGCCGCAGGCAAGCTGGACGGTATTGCCATCGCGCTGCACGGTGCTACCATGTCGGCCTCCTCCGATGACGTGTGCGGTGATATTCTGGCGGCGATCCGCGCCGCTGTGGGCGAGGAGATGCCCATTGCCGCCGGCTTTGATCTGCACGCCAATATCACGGAGAAAATTTCACAAAACGCCGACTACGCTTGTGGCTATCAGACCTATCCCCACCTGGATCAGCACGGCACCGGCGTCCGTGCGGCAACGCTGCTGCTGCGGCATCTGTCGGGAAAAGTCGGAAAAACTGCCTACGCCCGGGTGCCGGTGATCGCGCCCGCCCATGCCTATACCACCGAGTCCGGCGCGCTGAAGCTGCTGGTGGACGAGGCGAAGGCGTTGGTAGAGGGGGGCGAGATCCTGGATTACACCATCTTCGAGGCGCAGCCGTGGCTGGATACGCCGGAGATCGCCGCCGCCGTGGTGGTGACGGCGGAAAATGCCGAAAAGGCAAGGGAAGTGGCGGATCACCTCGCCAAGCGGCAGCTTGAAATTCGCCGCGAGCTACAAGGGACACCGCTTTTTGACGTCGATGATGTGATCGAAAAAGCGCTGGCCAATAAGAGCGGCAAGCCCGTGGTGCTGGTGGATTCCGCCGACTCCCGTGGGGCCGGCTCCACCGCCGACAGCGCCGCCGTAATTGAGGCGCTGCTGCCCCATCGGGGCAAGCTGCGCGCTGCCGTGGGCGTTTGCGACGCGCCGGCCGTGGAGGAGGCCTTCCGTGTGGGCGTCGGTAACTGTGCCGATTTTACCCTGGGGGCCACCATCGCGCCCGACCTCTCCCGTCCGGTAACGGTGAAGAACGCGCTGGTGCGCAGTCTCCACAACGGAGAGTTTTTTGCCGTTGGCCCCAGCGGAAGGGGAGATCGCTCCCGCTGCGGTCGGGTGGCGGTGCTGGACGTGGATGGCATTCTCATTCAGGTGTCCAGCGCCAGCCGTAACGAGAAGGACATCGGATTTTTCCGTGGCTTCGGCATCGATCCGGAGCTGTGCCAGCTGGTATCGGTCAAGGCCTGTACCTCCTTCCGCGCGGCGTATGGCCCCATTGCGGCAGAGATCTGCAACACCGCTACGCCCGGTGCCGCCGGCACGGTGCTGACCGCGCTGCCCTACAAGCACCGCCCGGAGCCGCTGTATCCCTTCGAGGAGATCGGCGTGGCGGATATCCGAGAAGCTGTTTGCTACAGATGAAAAAGAGGAGTCGCGTTTGAAATGGTAAAAGAGCTGCGT
>JAFTQT010000169.1 GCA_017462615.1 Clostridia bacterium
ATCGCAACGCATAATAGTATAGCATAAACGGCGAAAAAAAGCAAGGGGTTTTTGAAAAAATTTTTAACTTTTTTGAAAAGGGCGCAAACGGTATGGAAAAACGCCGTTTGCGCCTTGTATTTTGTGTGTTGCTCAAAGCCCCAGCAGCCGCTTTGTGTCTTATATCCAACCCTACGGGCTGATGATATACCGCAACAAGTTGCGGATGATATATAAGACTAACGCCTTGATTTGTTTGGGAAAGTGTGCTATAATAAAGCAAGAAAGGCGGTGCGATCATGAGTGTTCCAATTCCGAATTATCTAAAGCATATTGCTACGCTTGATAAACAACAGGGAACCTGGACTCACTTTTCCATTAAGTGTACTTGCGGGTGCGATAAGTTTTTCGTTTATCAAAATTGTCTCAATAAAGAAGAAAAAGCGCTTGAAAAACCGTATAACGACGCAATGTGGGAGATTTATGTCAGCGATAAGCCCCGAAAGCGTACTGTTGACGAGGATGGAAAAGTGCATTATTGGAGATTGTTTGAGCCGCTGAAGGGCTTGGAAGGGGCACATGAAGAGCTGATAGTTCCCGATTGTCCATTCTTTTTGATGATTACAGTTATAAAGATCAAATGTGTCGATTGCGAAAAGGAGCATTTGATTTTCGATAACAGAATTCACGGTTACGATGGTATGACAGGCGAGCATACGCAAGAAGCTTTAGAATATGATCCGCATTTCAAATTGAAATGCAAGGATATGGTTTCGTTGCAGATCAAGATTGAAAACGACGAATCGTTTGAAGAATTTCAGAAAAATACAGCTCTCGAATTTACTGAAGATCAATATTCTGATTCCTTTAGTTGGATTGCCATTTATAAGATTGACCAAAAAGGAAAGAAAACTAAGATTTTTGATTGGGAAACGGCGTAAATATGAATGGCAGCTTGACCTTTTCACTCGTTTAAGGCAACAAAAACCGCACTTTGTCTTGTGACAAAGTGCGGTTTTGCTTTTTGCGGCCGTCAAAGCCCCAACAGCCGTTTGGCGTTGCCGGAGAAGATCTTTTCCCGCACTGCGTCGGAGATGGGCGCCTCCTCCACGAAGGCCACCTCCTTCCGGGGCGTGGACCAGGGGGTGTCGGTGCCAAAGAGGATGCGATCGCTGTCGTGCTCCCGGAGAATGCGGTGGAGCAGCTCCCGCTCGTCGGGGCGCTTGCTGCAAAGGGAGGTGTCGATATATACCCCCGTGCCCACCAGATGCTCCAGCACCTCCGCTGCCCGCATCAGACCACCCATGTGGGCGGCGATAAAGGTGAGCCTTGGGTGTTTTTTGATCACGTCCGCAATCATTTCGGGCGTGGCGTGGATAAGATCGGGGGAGATGGGGTCAAGGCCGGTATGCACCACGCAAAAGAGCCCACGCTCCTCAAGAAGCGAGAAAATACGGTCAAAACGGGGGTCGGAAAGCAGAATGCCCACGTAATCGGGGTGCAGCTTCAAGCCCCGGATGCCCGCCGTCATCAGACGGTCAAGCTCGCTCTCCATCTGCTCACTATCGGGATGCAGAGAGCCGAGGGCGTAAAAATAATCGCTTTGCTGTCGCAGGGAAATGGCAAAGTCGTTCACTTTCGTCTCCTGCCGCGTGTTGGTGGCAATGTTGCAGATCACCGCACCGTCAATGCCTGCGGCCTCCAGCACAGCCCTTGCCCCCGCGGCGGTGCCGTCGGTGTGGGGACGGATGCCTGCCGGAGCGCAGTTTCGGGTCAGCACCTCCATGGCGCGGGGTGCAAGCGCATCAGGAAAACAATGACAATGAAAACAAATACGCATGGGATAAAACCTCACTTTCACCCATCTATTGTACCACATTTCCACCGTTTTGCAATGACTTTTTCAAAAAATTCTGCCGCCAACCTTCAAAATCTCGCCCTGTTTGCCGGTATTTGTCCGTTTTGGACGTATTTTGACAGGATGTGTCGAAAAGAAATTGAAATTTTTGCCAAAAGCGTATTGCAAAAATCCATCGGCTATGCTAAAATAAAGATGCGACGCAACTGTATACGCTCTCACATGAGTGAGCATTTTTACCATAGGTAAAAATGCATGCTCTTTTTTCGCTTACTTGTGTGGGATGAAAAGTTGTGTCGCAGCAATCGAGCTATGCGTTTTTCGGTGCGTAGCCTCGGCTGCGCACTTTTTTGATTTTGAGGTGAAACAATGGAGCAGGTAGGCATTAAATTAGAGTTTGATTCTCTCGGCAGAATTTGCATCCCGAAGAAGATCCGCAATCTGTACGGCCTCGATAGCGAGGTGGAGCTGCTTTTGAGCGACGAGGGCGTGTGGCTGCGCAGCCCGCGCTATACGCTGGTGGAAAGGGAAGAGCAGACGTAACCTTTTTAAGGTTTTCGGGAGGAAAAATTGAATTGTTTTTGGCGGATGCCAAAAACAAGAAAGAAGGGAACCCCTTTTTCAAAAGGGGTTCCCTTCTTTTTATGATTCTGCTTTCAGGCTTAGTACATACCGCCGCCCATGCCGGCACCGCCTGCCATAGCGGCAGCAGCGGCAGCATCAGCTGCGGGGTCCTTCTTGTCAGAAACCACAGACTCGGTGGTCAGCACCACGGAGGCGATGGAAGCAGCATTCTGCAGAGCACTGCGGGTCACCTTGGTGGGATCCACGATACCTGCGGAAACCATATCGCAGTAAACCTCGTTGTAGGCGTCAAAGCCGTAGCCGACCTTGCCGGAGGAGAGGATCTTGTCAACCACCACGCCGCCGTCAAAGCCAGCGTTGGCAGCGATCTGACGCACGGGCTCCTCCAGAGCCTTCAGCACGATGCGTACACCGGTCTTTTCGTCACCCTCAACGGTGTCAACCAGCTTGGCAACCTCGGAGATCACGTTCAGATAAGCGGTACCGCCGCCTGCCACAATGCCTTCCTCAACGGCGGCCTTGGTAGCGTTCAGCGCGTCCTCAATGCGGAGCTTCTTCTCCTTCATCTCGGCCTCGGTAGCAGCACCAACCTTAATAACAGCAACGCCGCCTGCGAGCTTCGCCAGACGCTCCTGGAGCTTCTCACGGTCGAAGTCGGAGGTGGTCACCTCAATGGCGTTCTTGATCTGGTTCACGCGGCTCTTGATGGCAACGGGATTGCCGGCGCCGCCCACGATGATGGTGTTTTCCTTGTTGATCTTCACCTGACGGGCACGGCCAAGCTGTGCAATGGAGGTCTCCTTCAGATCAAGGCCAAGGTCGGAGGAAATGACCTCGCCACCGGTGAGGATGGCGATATCCTGCAGCATCTCCTTGCGGCGGTCGCCAAAGCTGGGAGCCTTGACGGCAACGCAGGTGAAGGTGCCACGGAGCTTGTTCAGCACCAGGGTGGTGAGCGCCTCGCCCTCCA
>JAFTQT010000170.1 GCA_017462615.1 Clostridia bacterium
AGGGTTGCCCAATCCTTTCGGGATTGGCTCTATCATTTGACTATTCGAATTAAGAGTTCTCCTTAAATAACCTTGTAGTATTTAACTACTTCGACTTCTTTAAGTGCCTTAGCTTTTCACTAAGGAACGAGTCGCACCGCTGCCCTGGCTCTTGTGCACCGTCACCGCATAGGCCAGCTCCAGCTCGTCGAGGCCGGAAAAATCATAACTGACGTGACGATCATCAAAGGCGACGGAAAGCCGCTTTTCCTCAGCATCGATCTCCTCAATAATGCCAATATCGCCGTTAAATACGCCGCAGCCTGTCTCCTCGCCGCGCTCCCACAAAAGATCGTAGTTGTTGCGGATCTGCATGACGCGATCCCCCTCGCGCAGCACCGTCTCCCGCACCTTGTGCTCCCGCTTGTGATAGGCGGGGGGATTGAGGGTTGCCTGCAGGATCCGATTGAGATTTTCAGTACCGCTTTCCCCGCGGCGGGAGGGGCAGATCACCTGAATACCGCCCACGATCTCCGCGCCGTAGGTGCGAGGGAGGCGGTTGCGGCAAAGATCGGCAATGGTGAGGGCAATATCCCGATCGCTTTCCCGTGTGAGATAGAAAAAGTCGTTATCCTTCACGTCCAGCTGCGGTAGCTCACCGCGGTTGATGGCGTGGGCATTGGTCACGATAAGGCTGTTTTGTGCCTGGCGGAAAATTTCAGTCAGCGCCACCGTGGCAAAGCGCCCGGAGGCAATGATATCCCGCAGCACGTTGCCGGGGCCAACGGAGGGCAGCTGGTCTGCATCACCGATGAGAATGACTCGGGCACCGGGCTTGACCGCCTGCAGCAGCGCTGCCGTCAGGGGCGCATCCAGCATAGAGCTCTCGTCCACGATGATGACGTCCTCCGTGAGACGATTCTGCTCGTTGCGGGCAAATTCCGCCCGCTTTCCCTCGGAAAAGTTCATTTCCAATAAACGGTGCACCGTTTTGGCCTCCGAGGATGTGGCTTCGGAAAGCCGCTTGGCGGCACGCCCCGTGGGCGCGGCCAAGGCCACACGGAGATCCATGCTGGCAAAAATGCGCAGCAGCGCACGCACTACGGTAGTCTTACCCGTACCGGGACCGCCGGTCAGCACCATGACACCGTTCTCCAAGGCGCTGGCAATGGCCTCCTTTTGCAGATGCGCGTAGGTAATGACGCCGCCGCGCTCCTCTCTTTGAATGAAGCCGTTGATATCCGCGTTCTCAATGCGGATACATTGCCGATCCAGCAGCGCCAGACGCTCGGCAATGGTGCGCTCCCAATGGTAGGCGGTACGGTCATACACGTAGACCCGCTCCCCTGCCTTTGTCAGCGTGCGCATCTTGCGGATCCGCTGCTCCGACAGCAGCATGGCGGCCGCTTCCCTTACTCGCTCCGTATCTACGCCCAAAAGCTTTGCGGCTGCCTCGTGGAGCATTTCCTCCGGCAAGCACGTGTGGCCGTTGGCGCTTTGATTGTAGGAAAGCACGTACAGAAGACCGCTTTTGATGCGCTCGATGCCATCCCGCTGCAGTCCCAGGCGTTCGGCCATGGCGTCCGCCTTCTCAAAGCCAATGCCCTCAATTTCCGCACACAGCGCGTAAGGGTTAGCCTTGGCCTTTTCCACGGCACGGGAGCCCCAGGTATTGTAGATACGCACCGTCAGCGCCGCACCAAAGAAATCCCGAAAGAACATCATGGCACTTCGCACGCCGGCCTGGCGGCGGAATTCCTCGGAAAGCTCCTCCGCCATCCGCCGACTGATGCCGGGGACCTGGGTGAGCCAATCCGGATGGTTCTCCAGCACGTCAAAGGTATCCTCTCCAAACACGTCCACCAGCTTTTTGGCCTTTTTGGGGCCGATGCCCTTGATGGCACCGGAGGAAAGGTAGCGCAGAATGGCAGCGCTGTCGGAGGGGAGATTTTTTTCAAACTGCGCCACCTGGAATTGGCGCCCGTATTTTGGATTATGGATCCACTTGCCGTACACCACCAGCTCATCCCCCTCTGCGACGAAGGGCATGGTTCCCACGATGGTGACCAGCTCGTTTTCGGTGGTGCCGAAATCAAGGATGGCGTAGCCATTCTCCTCGTTACTGTAAATGACGCTTTCCACGCTGCCAATGAGCTTTTCCTGCAGCGGCTCGTTTTTTTCTTCATTTTTCACGACTACGACCTCCCTCCGGCCCTTGCGGGCGTTTTTTACATTTCCTTCTTCTCGTCCTCCACCACGAAGCAGGCGTCCACCGCCTCCAGCAACGGTAAAAACGACGCATCCTCCAACAGAACGGCATCCACCAGCAGCACGATGGGATACCCCTCCAAAAGGAACTGTTTACGGGCTATGGCGATCCTCATCTCCGCCTCCTGCGGTGTCAGCGGCGCACGCAGTTCTATCGCGATAGAGGCAAAGCTGCGACTGGGTTGCAGCAAAAACAAACGCACCGCCGCATACAGTCCGAATACGGCAAGCAAAGACAGCAGAACCTCGGCTATCATAACGGCCACGGAACTCACCCCCTCACGGGCAGTGTATGCAAAGCGGTGCAGTTTGGTTTTACAGCAGCTCGGCCTTCAGCGCGTCGGCCATATCCCGCTTCTCCCACGGAATATCCAGATCCTCACGGCCCATATGACCGTAAGCAGCAACCTGGGCATAGATGGGGCGACGCAGACCAAAGCGCTCGATGATGGCAGCGGGACGCAGGTCAAAATGACGCTGCACGGCCTCAGAAATAGCAGCCTCGGAGACCTTGCCGGTGCCAAAGGTATCGATCATGACGGAGACGGGGCGAGCCACGCCAATGGCGTAGGCAACCTGCACCTCGCACTTGTCGGCAAGACCTGCGGCCACCACGTTCTTGGCAATATAACGGGCTGCATAGCAGGCAGAGCGGTCAACCTTAGTGGGATCCTTGCCCGAAAAAGCGCCGCCGCCGTGACGGGCGTAGCCGCCGTAGGTATCAACAATAATTTTACGGCCGGTAAGACCGGTATCGCCTGCAGGGCCACCCACCACGAAGCGCCCGGTGGGATTGACGTAAATGATGGTGTTTGCATCCAAAAGCTCGGCAGGGATAATGGGCTTGATCACCTGCTCGATCATATCGGCGCGGATCTCTTCTGCAGTGGCCTCGGGGGCGTGCTGGGTGGAGATAACCACCGTATCCACGCGAACGGGCACATCGTCCACGTACTCCACCGTCACCTGGGTCTTAGCGTCGGGCCGCAGGTCCGG
>JAFTQT010000171.1 GCA_017462615.1 Clostridia bacterium
CGCGGCAATGTTTGCCACAGGCAAACTTGCAGTCTCGGCGCAGCCGAGGACAGGACACATCCTTAGCGCTCGCTGCATCCCACACAGTGGGCGCTCGCGCACGTCCCCTCTTTTTTGCCCTTTCGGGCAAAAAATTCACCCTCACCTCCGCAAAAACCTTCAAAAAAGAAGGGGGAACGTGCAAACAAAGTGGAAATCCTCAAACAGAGCGGTAAATTTTGATTTATCGGGGAGTTTGATGTGGTGATGCGGCAGCATACCCAACCCGTAGGGGCGAACTGTGTTCGCCCGCCGCAAAGAATAATCACCGAACGAGCGGGCGAACGCAGTTCGCCCCTACCGGTTTGTGCTTTTTTGGATTGTTTCTACAATTTTCAAGCACCTCGACAAACACCAATTTGAAGGCTCGAAATAGGCAAAAGGAGCCGAGTCACGTTTTCGTGACTCGGCTCCTGTTCTCGTTGCTTTGGCAGGTTGCGCGGCGGCATTGTTGCAGCTTACGCCTTATCAAACACGCGGACGAAAGCCACGATGAAGGCGTCGTCTACAAATTCGCCTTCGATCTTCTGCTTGATGACGCAGGGCACGTCGGTGGCGCGCTTGCGGTTGCGGATGCCGCTCTCCATCTTCGGTGGTGTGATCCTTTACCGCAGGCTTTGGCATTGCGGTTTTACCTTATTCATTTTAACGTGTATGGAAGCATCATAGGAAACGCAACGGTGGAAAGCGCTGCAAGGTGCTCATTTAACCGCTTCGGGGATCTGCGGATAGAGCTGAATGGTATTGCCGCCGTCCACCACCAGCTCAGCGCCCGTGGTATTGCGGGCGAGAGCGGCAAAGTACCACACGGCGTCGGCAACGTCAGCACCCTCGGCCACGTCACCGAGGGGGGTGAAGCGGGAGGGAACGCTTGCGTAAAAATCGGGATTTTTCTCCCAGCGGTCGGTTTTGATCATACCGGGGAGCACTGCATTGACGCGGATGTTGTATTTGCCAAGATCAAGAGCAAGGGCGCGCATCAAGCCCAGTTGACCGCCCTTGGAGGTCACGTAGGCAGTGCGGTCGGGGATGGCACGGTAGGCAGTATTGGAGTTGAGGAATATGATACTGCCCCCGCCTGCCTCTTTCATTCTTTTCGCGGCCGCCTCGGCAAGCGCGTAGTTCCAGAAAACGTTGGTGGCGGTCACGCGCATAAAGTCCGATAAGGGGCTTTCAAAAATTTTCATCCCCAGTCCCTGATCGGCGGCGTTCAGCACCAAGGTGTCTACCAACAGCCCCTTGCTGTCAATATCGGCAAAGAGGGCGGCGATGCCCGCCTCGTCCACCGCGCCCTCGGCGGTGAGGGAATCCATGGCGTAGCCGTGGATGGTGACGGTGGGAAATTGAGCACGATATGCCGCCTCGGCGGCGGCCACCTTTTCGGGATTTCTGCCGGTAAAGAGGACGGTATAGCCCTCGGCGGCGAATTTTTCAGCGATAGCGACACCTGTATTGATGCAGGCACCGGTCACAAGAACGGTTTTCATAAAGGTTCTCCTCTTAAATGAATGCAAAATGAATGCAGAGTGCGGAATGAGGCGGATGCGCAATGTGCGTTGCCTTCCCCGGCGGGGAAGGCCTGGGTATGCGCAAGTCTCTCGCATTTGCAATATGCCTCGGGGAGGTGCAAAATGCAGAATGTGGCGGTGGCCGTTAACTGAGAGGATAATATTCCGTGTTTTCCCGACAGGTGTCGTGATTTTCCACGATCACCACCTTGGCATCCTCGCTCATCAAGAGGGCGTGCCATGTGCCTTTTTTTACGTTGTAAAGCTTACCTTGCTCCATATGCGTTTCCGCTTTTTCAAGGCCGATCACAAGAGATGCGCTTCCTGCAAGAAGCACGAAGACCGCGTCGGTCAGGTGATGACGTTCAAGATACGTGTAGCGATTGCGGTCAAAGGGGGCACCAAAATTGGCCAACGCCACGCGTCACTCGCCGTAATGCATGGTGCGACCGTAACCCTCACCCTCAAAGGCGAGAATTTCAATCCCCTTCACGGTTAGCCCTCAATTTTATCAAATACGCGCACGAAATCCACAATAAAGGCATCGTCCACAAACTCGCCCTCGATTTTTTGCTTGATGACGCCGGGCACGTCCGTGGCGCGCTTGCGGTAGCCCTGAATTTCCGTGGTCAGCAGGAGAAATTCGGGCACGTGAGAAACGTGGTCGCTACAGCGAGTGATCTCCTTGCCGTCGCAATAGAATACGTACCCGTCGGGTTGCCAATCCATACCGAAATAGTGCCAGCCATCCTCGGTTTCGGGCAGTGGAACGGTGACGCGCCCCTCATTGACCAGCTGAGGACCGTAGCCGCCGTAGATGTTGCCGGTGGTGATCTCATCCTTGTGGAAATATTCCATGATATCGCACTCTACACCGCACCATTCGGGCTCGAAACGGGCACCGATGGAGGGGGATTGCATCCAAAAGGCACTCCACCAACGCTCCGGGTCCTGTTGCATCTTGCAACGGCACTCGTAGTAGCCGTAGCGGTGGACGAACTTCGGCTTTTCGGCAGGGGCAAAGGGCCAAATGCCGCCCTTGCGCCAAAGGCTGTTATCCTCTTCCTTGGGGGCGTCATAAATGATGGAGCCGGTCTGTAGCTGAGGAGAAACGTAGCAACCGTTGCGTTCGGTGCGGTGCATCTCCAGGTGGCTGTTGCCGTCAAGAACAACACCCTCTGTGGTAAACGCCTCAAAGGGCTCGCCCCAGAAGTTGAGACGAAAATCCCATTTGGTGCGGTCAAGCTCGGTGCCGTCAAATTCATCGGCCCAAACAAGTTTCCATTTACCGTCGGGCAGATAGCTGGGGGCGTGATTCTTTACATCAAATTTATTCATGGTATTCTCCTTTTCGTTTTTCAGAATAGGTGGTTGCAAGCGTTTTTTAGCAAAACAGAGGTCTCGAATCAAGGCAGATCAGAAGTAAAACGCGGTTTTGGCGGGACGGATATCGGTGAGAGCACCCGTGTAATGTCGCAGAGTGTGGGTCTGATAGGGGTGCGCGAGGCATGCCTCCTCGTCGATCTCAATGCCAAGGCCGGGCTTGTCGGAAATGAGAATGTGGCCATCCTCATAGGTGAGGCTTTCGTTGGTCACATCCTTCCGCCATTCCACGTCGGAGTACATGATCTCCAGAATACAGAAGTTGGGACAGCAGGCGGCCAGCTGTAATGTGGCGGCGTTGGCCACGGGCCCTGAGGGGTTGTGAGGGGCAAAGGGGATGTAATGGGCCTCAGCCATGGCGGCGATCTTCTTCAGCTCCATGATGCCGCCTGCATGGGACACATCGGGTTGAATGTAATCGGCGGCGCGGCGACGGAACAGCTCGTTGTAGTCGTAGCGGGTGTAAAGACGCTCTCCGGCGGAGATGGCCACGGGGGATTTGGCGCGCACCGCCTCCAATGCCTCAAGGTTGTTGGGGGGCACGGGCTCTTCTAACAGCATGGGCTTAAACTGTTCAATTTCTTTTGCAATCTTGATGCCCGTGGGCACGTCAAAGCGGCCGTGGGCTTCGATCAGCAGGTCAACCTCGTCGCCCACGGCCTCGCGAACGGCGGCGATACAACGAAGAGCTTTGTCCAGCTCCTTATTGGAGATCTGCAGATAGTTCTTGCCGAAGGGGTCCCACTTCATAGCGGTAACGCCCCGCTTTACAGCCTCTTTTGCCTTGGCACCGAACTCCTCCGGCTCCTTCGCGCCCGCAAACCAGCCGTTCACGTAGATGCGGCAACGGTCGTTCACTTTGCCGCCCAGCAGCTGATAGACAGGGACGTTCAGGCTCTTTCCGAGAATATCCCACAGGGCCATTTCCACGGCGGAGAGGGCACTCATCAGCACCGCGCCGCCCCGCCAGTAGGCGTCACGGTAAATATCGTGGTAGTGCTTTTCGATCTCCAGCGGGTTTTTGCCCACCAGATATTCCTTGATGTGCTCGATGGCACCGAACAGTGCCTTTTCCTTGTACTCCAGCGTGGCCTCGCCCACGCCCGTCACCCCTTCGTCGGTGTATATCTTCACGAATACCCAGTTGGTGCGGAAGCAATCCACCGCAAAGGTTTTGATGTCCGTAACTTTCATAATAAGCTCCTTTATTCTTCTATTTTGATTTCCTTGTAAATTTGGGGAATGACGAGATCCTCGCAGGGCATGGCGGCCGGGTCGAGGCTGTCAAAGAGGCCGAAGTGAAGCGGCACCACCTTTTTGGCGCCCGTGCGGGCGGCAAAGCGGGCGGCATCCCACATATTCATATTGTTGCCAACGCCGTTGATGGGCAGAAATACCGCCTCGATCTCCCGGGGCAGAAAGGGGAATATCGCTTCATTATATAGGGTATCGCCGGTGACGTAGTAGCATTTGCCCCCCGCCTCCACCAAAATACCGATGGCATAGGGGTCGCTGTGGGCGGCGGGCACGGCGGTGAAGCGGAAGGGTCCCTCCGTCCAGCTGGTTGCCGGGTTGAACTGCACGTAGTTGTGGCATTTTGCGTGGGTGTGTGCCTTCTCCCACACGGAGGTGGGTGCCAGCACGATCATTTGCTTGTCGGTTCTTTCCAGAAACCGGGGGGCGGTCTCGGTGTCGTAGTGGTCGAGGTGGTCGTGGGTGAAGGCCAGAATATCGGGCGTGATCTCAAAAAAACGCTCCTCCACGGGCACCCGCCGTGCCTTGGTGGCGTCAAGCCTCGCCACGCTGTCGGAAAGATAGGGGTCGATCATGGCGGTGAAGCCGTTTTCCTCAAAGAGCAGCCCCGCCTGTCCAAGCCAGGTGATGGTCATATCGTTCTCCTTTATCAATTTTTCGTTTCGCTATTTACAAATGCGGTTTCTTCTGCTATAATGCTATTGTTATTTTATCACGCTATATTTCATCTGTATAGGCGAAATTTACCTTCTTTTTGTCACGATCTTACGATTTTTTGAGGTGGATATGTTAAAAATAGGAGAGGAGTTTTACAGCGGACTTTTCGACAGCCGTATTTTGCGCAAAAATCAAGGCGTCAGCCTGGATCGGCAGGTGGTCTGCTACGAGCTGGAGTTGTTTCACGAGGAGGGGGGCGTCAGCTACGTGTCGGGGGAGGGATATCCCATCCGGCGGGGAATGCTGCTGGTGGCAAAGCCCGGGCAGCTGCGCCATACCGTTTTCCCCACGCGCTGCAGCTTTATCCGTATTTGGCCGGGTGAGCACCTGGACAAGGAGACAGAGGCCCTGCTGCGCGCCCTACCGGACGTCTGTTATCTTGGCGACGGGGAGGACGTGGAGGAGCTGCGGGGGCTGTTTGCCCGTCTTGGCAGCTACTGTGCCGCCGAGCGGGATACCGCCCGGGAGGTGCGGGCCAACGGCATTTTGCTGGAGATCCTCTACCGGCTCCTGCGGCTTTGCGGCGAGGAGCTGCAGGAGGCAGTGCCCGTTGACCCCGTGGTGCAGCACGCCATGGAATACATCAGTGAGCATTATAAGGAGCCCTGCACCCTCACGGAGCTGGCGACGGCGCTCAACCTTTCCCCCAATTATCTCCACGCGGTGTTCAAGCGTGCCACGGGCATGACCCCCTACGCCTACGTCACGCTGCGGCGCATCGAGCAGGCGCGGCGCCTCATTTCCGCCGGGGATAAGAGCATGCTGGAGATCGCCCTGGAGCTGGGCTTTTGCTCCCAGTCCCATTTCAATAAGGTCTTCAAAAAGGAGACCGGCATGACCCCTGCCGCCTACCGCCGCGGTATGCTGGAGCGGTATTGAGGAGGATTGCTGAAAGCTCTTTTTTCTCTTCGGTACTTTACAATTCGCATGAAATGTGTTAAAATAAGAAAAATCACCCAAAAAGGAGAGCGTTATGCTTTTATATATCATCCGCCACGGCGATCCCGATTATAAAACCGACACCTTGACCGAGCGCGGTCGGGCGCAGGCGGAGGCTGTGGCGCTGCGGATGCAGCGCTCCGGTATCACCCAGGTCTATTCCTCCCCCATGGGCCGAGCCAAGGAGACCGCCGCCCCCACCTGTCGGCTGCTGTCGTTGCCCTGTCATATCGAGGATTGGGCACATGAGATCGAGGAGGAGCGCATCACCCATTTCCCCGACGGCAAGCGCAAATCCGTCACCGACCTGCAAAACACCTATTACCGCGAAAACGGTGCCATCGATCTGCCCTATGACCGCACCATGGAGGCACCGGGCTTCAGCGACACGGAAATGGACAAGGCCGCTGCTCGCATTGCAGAGGGCGGTCGGGATTTTCTCCGGCGCCTTGGCTATGAGGAGGAGGGCGGTATCTACCGCATCACGGCGCCGAGTGACGCGCGTGTGGCGCTGTTTTGCCACTCGGCCATGGCCAGAGCCTGGCTTTCCACGCTGCTGCATATTCCCTTGCACCTGATGTGGGCGGGCTTTCACTATACCCACACCGGCGTGACGGTGCTGGAGTTCAAAAACTACAAAAACGGTGTAACGGCACCCAGATGCCTTGTCTATTCGGATATGTCTCACCTGTTTGCCGCCGGACTGGATATGCGTCACAATGGCTCCAAGGAGGGCATTTGATGGAAAAGGCTATATTTTTTGAGGAAATTTACCCCCTGCCCGGCGTTGCCGAGGAGGGTGGTTTGGAGCGCACCTGCGCGTGGCTCTCGGAGCTCGGCCTTGACGGCTTCCAGTTCAGCGAGGATGATTTTGTCATAGCCGGTGAGGCGCGTGTGCTGTCCGCGCTGCAGAAAACCGGGCTGCGCGCCTCGGTGATCCACACGCTGCCCCGTCTGCTGGCGGCGGATGAAGCCACCTTCCGGGAGGGCGTTGACCACGCCATGAAGGCGCTGGAGCTTTGTGTGCGCGCGGGCTGCCACCGTTTGATGGTGGTGCCGCTGCCGAGAAGTGACGTGCAGGGCGAGGCGGATCTCCCTCGCGCAAGAGCACGGATGATCGAGGGCCTGAAACTTCTGCTGCCCGAGGCGGCCGCCCGGGGCGTGACGCTGTATTTTGAGAATTTCTCCACCAAAAAGCTGCCTTACGGCACGGTGGAGGACGCGGAGGAGATCTCCGACGCGGTGCCGGAGGCGGTCTATTGCTTTGATACGGGCAATTACCTCTGTACCCGCACCGACGTGCACGCGGCCTGGAGCCGTCTTGCGCCCCTTGCAGGGCTGCTGCACGTGAAAAACTTTGCCGACAGTGCCGTGCCCACCGGCGTGCAGTGCGACGACGGTGGCTATATGCAGGGGCTTGCTCTTGGCCGCGGCGATTTTGACGTGCGCCGCTTCCTTGCCGTCGCAAAGGAAACGACCCACGCGGATATCTGTGTGCTGGAGCACAATGCAAGCATCACTCACGCCGACGTGGAGGAGAGCGTGCGGGTGCTGCGGGAATTCTTCTGATATGGAGGGTGCTATGGAAAACGTAAAGAAATTTTCTCCCCGGCGTCTGCTGCAGATCGTGGTAGCGATCCTGCTGGCGCTGGTGCTGGTGGCCTGTCTGGTGGTGCTGGGCTTTCGCGCCTATATGATGCTGCCGGTCACCGATTATTACCTTGCCTCGGATCGGGAGTTTGAAATTCCGGGTCTTGAGGAGGGTGCCGTGCCCCAGGGCTTTTGCCACGACGAGAGAAGCGACTGCTTCCTGATGACGGGCTATTCCGCCTCTGGCAAGGCCTCGCGGCTCTATATGATCGACGTGGAGAGCGGCGAGCTTCGCCACAGCGTGACGCTGCTGGAAAAGGACGGCGGTGACTTCACCGGCCACGTGGGCGGCGTTGCCGTCTTTGATCGGTACGTGTACGTGGCGGGCGGCGGCGAAAGCTGTCTCTTCGTCTTCGATTATCAGCAGGTGACCACGGAGGGAACCGCCTCTGTGATCGGTGAGATCCCGCTTTCCAACGGCAAAGACGACGCGCTCAACGCCTCCTTCGTTTTCACCGAGGGAGATCGGCTGATCGTGGGTGAATTCCACCGTGCCGGTGATTACGATACCCTGGATAGCCACAAGATCACCACCCAAAGCGGTGATAAGAACAACGCCCTGGCGCTGGAGTTCCCCCTGCGGGCGGATGCTCCCTTTGGCGTGGCGGCAAGTGCCACCTGCGCTTACTCTCTGCCGGATCAGGTACAGGGTATGTGCATTGCCGAGGGCAAGGCTTACCTTTCCACCTCCTGGGGCCTCAGCTTTTCCTATATTTATGAGCACGATATGACCGAGCTTTCCGACGAGGGCACCATCACCGTGTTGGGTGAGGAGCTGCCCCTGTACGCCATGGATAGCGGATCGCTGGTGGAGGAATACCAGCTGCCCCCCATGGCTGAGGAGATCGTGATGCTGGAGGGCAGACTCTACGTGGTGGGCGAATCCGCCAGCAGCAAGTATATCTTTGGCAAATTCACCGAGGGCAAGTGGTGCTATAGCACCGACCTTGACCAGCTCCGCGAGGAGGATTGAGCCTTATAAAAGCAAAAGAGGCTGTTTGCGAAGCAAAGCAACAAAGCTGTCTCGGGCTATGATGAAGCATCGTAGCCTGAGACAGCTATTTTTCATTCAAATTTTGATTTATCGGGGCGTTTGATGTGGTGATGCGGCAGCATACCCAACCAGTAGGGGCGAACTGTGTTCGCCCGCCGCAAAGAAAAATCACAGAACGAGCGGGCGATTCGTGAATCGCCCCTACCGGTTTGTGATTTTTTGGATTGTTTCTACAATTTTCAAGCACCTCGATAAACCCCAATTTGGCTTTGCGGGCGATTCGTGAATCGCCCCTACGATGACATTAACGCCTCGGTCCGCCCATGTGGCGTTCAAATTTTGATTTATCTGTGGGTTGATGTGACAATGCGGCTGTAGTGGACACCCTGCAGGGACCGGCCTCCCGGACGGTCCGGGATACGTTCGCACCGCACAACGCGGCGAG
>JAFTQT010000172.1 GCA_017462615.1 Clostridia bacterium
AAAGGGTGAGAATATCCAGCGCGTCGTCCACAAGGTCAGCGGCAGAAAGCTCAGTGGTGGGGGCGTCCTCACCGGCGCCGGCACCAAACAGCGCCTTGGCGGAGGCCTCGGCCTTTGTTGCCTCCTCCTCGCCATGTACCAGCGCAGTCAACTCATACGCCAGTATCTCCTTGTCACGGTTCAGCTGCTCGCCCTGCCAGGTATCCATCCGGTCGATCTCCTCTACATGCAGGAAGGTCAGCATGCGGATGCACTTCAGCACGTCGGCATCGCCCACGTTGCGCCAGTACTGGTAGAAATCGAAGGGAGAGGTCTTGTTGGGGTCAAGCCACACGGCACCGGACTGGGTCTTGCCCATCTTTTTGCCCTCGGAGTTGAGCAGCAGCGTGATGGTCATGGCGTAGGCGTCCTTCTGCAGCTTTTTGCGGATCAGCTCGGTGCCGCCCAGCATATTGGACCACTGATCGTCACCGCCAAACTGCATATTGCAGCCGTAGTTCTTGTAGAGATGGTAGAAATCGTAGGACTGCATGATCATGTAGTTGAATTCAAGGAAGGAAAGCCCCTTCTCCATGCGCTGCTTGTAGCACTCGGCAGCCAGCATCTTGTTCACCGAGAAGCACGCGCCCACGTCGCGGAGCACGTCCACGTAATTGAGGTCAAGCAGCCAGTCGGCGTTGTTCACAAGGATGGCCTTGCCCTCACCGAAGTCAATGAAGCGCGCCATCTGCTTTTTGAAGCAGTCCACGTTGTGCTGAATGGTCTCAGCCGTCATCATCTGACGCATATCGGTGCGGCCGGAGGGGTCGCCGATCATAGCCGTGCCGCCGCCGATCAACACCACGGGACGGTTGCCCGCCATCTGCAGACGCTTCATCAGGCACAGCGCCATAAAATGGCCCACATGCAGAGAATCTGCGGTGGGGTCAAAGCCGATGTAGAAGGTCGCCTTGCCCTCGTTGATCAGCTCCTTGATCTCCTGCTCATCGGTGACCTGGGCAATCAGGCCACGTCTTACCAATTCTTCGTAAATTTGCATTGCGTTATCTCCTTTTTCTTTGAAACAAAATAAAAAACGCCCTCTGCTCACGCAAGAGGACGCGCCATGGGCACGCGGTACCACCTCTTTTTGCCCGTTCCTTACGGAAACGAACCTCAACCGGCGCAAACGCGCCGCGCTCGCGTAACGGGCGACACCGGCGTAGCCTACAGGGCAGCATGCCGTTCGGTACGCGACTCACGAAGGTATTCGGCAGCCTCGCCCTCCGTCTTGCACCATCCGACGGCTCTCTGCGCGGCGCTTTGCTGCTTACTCTTTTCGGTCACAGTCTTTCTCATATCATACCACAAACAGCGCCTCCTTGTCAAGGGGGATTTGCGTTTTTCATCCACTTTTTGCACCATTTCTCGCCCGGCAGCGACAAAGCGCCCTGTTTTAATTGTTTTTTGAGAGATTTTATTTACTTTTGTAAACAATACTTGACACAAAGGAAAATATATGATACAATACAGAAAAACGACAACGCGGAGGGTACTATGCATCTCAGTTATCAAAGACTCTGGCAGCTGTTGGCCGCCAAGGGGCTCCATAAAACCGATCTTATCAATCTCACGGGCCTCAGCTCCCGCACCGTGGCCAAGCTCACCAAAAATGAATCGGTCACCACGGATACGCTGACCGCCATCTGCGCCGCCCTCTCCTGCGATCTCACCGATATCGTGGAGCTCTGTGCTGAACAGGAGGCCGCTTCGATCTACGAGGCGTATCTGCGCCAGCCCAAGGGGGAGGAAGAGCACCCTCATTTGCAAACCGTACGGTTTTCACACGGTGGGCAGGATTTTACCGTTCACACCCTCAAAAAGCGGGCGGGGCGCCACACCTTCATCCGCTGTCACCCCAGCGGGTCGGTGGTGGCAGAGCAGCTTTATCCCTTGGGTTTCTCTCCCGCAAGCGAGGTAACCGGCATTTTCCACCCTTATCAGATTGAGCCCGGACGGGTCAATATTCTGGTGATCCCCGGCAGTCCCGGTTTGATCTCGGGGCTGGACGAGGGCGTGGTGTGCTCCGCCCGACGGGGGCTTGCGGGTCCCGGCCTCTACGTGATGACAGCCAGCGCCCTCAAGCTGTTTGCCTCCGCACCATAAAAGAAAATCCCGCCGTTGACGACAACGGCGGGATTTTATGTTATACTATCAGCGGCACCAAAGGTGCCCGGAGAGTACCCTTGTGGCGACTGCTTCCCCAACGGGAGCAAGACGTCCTTTTTCGGCCTTCCATTCAAGGAACGGGAGGTGATGCCTATGTATGTAACCTGGGAGCTGCTTTTTATTTTTGCCGGATTCGTCCTTTCCCTGCTCGCTTACGTAGATAATCATAACAAAAAGGATTAACCGCCACAGCTTCCACACGTTGACGGTTAATCCATGCCTATGACGCGGAAGCAACCGCTACGGTGCTCTCCGTTATTTTTAGCCGCAAGGCTTATGCGTCTGCCAGCGTTTCCCACACGCGGCGCTGCGCGGCCTCGGCCTCCTCCTCGGCAAAAAGCTCCTCGGTCATATCGTCCTCATCGGGCGTGATCAAGGCATCGTCGGCAGCCTGCTCCTCCCGCAGCAAGCAAAGGGCGGCGGCAGCGGTACCGGCGGCAGCCACAGCAAGCAGCGCCTGCAGGAGGCTACGCTTGCGCAGGGCAAGCACCACGAAGGTCACGGTCAGCACGACGGCGCCGAGAGCAAGCGAAAGGCTGGCGATCATTTTTTGGCGGCGACTCATAGCAGCCCTCCTTAGTTGGCGTTCATTTTCAGATAGGCGTTGATAAAGCCGTCAATATCGCCATCCATCACAGCGCCGATATTGCCGTTTTCAAAGCCGGTGCGGGTATCCTTTGCCAGGGTATAGGGCATGAAGACGTAGGAGCGGATCTGGCTGCCCCACTCGATGTTCACCTTGTTGCCCTGGATCTCCTCAATGGTATCCAGCCGCTCACGGAGCTTGATCTCCATCAGCTTGGCCTTCAGCATTTTCATGGCCGTTTCCTTGTTCTGGAGCTGGCTGCGCTCGGTCTGGCAGCCCACCACGATTCCCGTGGGCTTGTGGAGAATACGGATAGCGGAGTCGGTCTTGTTGATGTGCTGACCGCCGGCACCACTACTGCGGTGAGCGGTCACCTCAATATCCTCATCCCGGATCACCACGTTATCCACGTCGGCAAACTCCGGCATCACCTCAATGGAGGCGAAGGAGGTCTGGCGGCGACCTGCGGCGTCAAAGGGGGACACGCGCACCAGACGGTGCACACCGTTCTCACTCTTCAGATAACCGTAGGCGTTGGTGCCCTCCACCATAATGGTAGCGCTCTTGATGCCGGCCATATCACCGTCCAGCCAGTCCACCAGCTTGTATTTGAAGTTGTGGCGCTCTGCCCAGCGGGTGATCATGCGATACAGCATCTGCGCCCAATCCTGGGCCTCGGTGCCGCCGGCACCTGGATGGAAGGAAACGATGGCGTTGCTCTTATCGTACTCACCGCACAGCAGCACGGCCATGCGCTGGGCATCCTCGGTGGCACGGATGGCCTCCAGCTCAGCCTCTACCTCCTCCACACAGGACTCGTCCTCGGCCTCAATGGCGATCTCAGCCAGGGCAATGGCGTCCTCCAACCGGCCGCAAAGTGCCTCGTAATCGGCAATGGTATCCTTGCTTTGCTTCACCTCCTGCAGCACCTTGGAGGAGTTCTCCTGATCCCCCCAAAAGGCGGGGTCGGCGGTCTTCTGCTCCAGCTCCGCCACGCGGCCGCCGAGATCCTCAATGCGCAGGGCGCTGCCAAGGTCCTCCAGCTTTTCTCTCATATCCAGCAATTCTCTTCTGGCATTTTCCAGTGCAATAATCAAAATTCACCCTCCCGCCGCCCAAAGCGGCTTTCTTGCGGATTTGAAACAATACTTCACTATATTATACCATAAAATCCCCTGCT
Source organism: Clostridia bacterium (assembly GCA_017462615.1). Taxonomy (GTDB): domain Bacteria; phylum Bacillota; class Clostridia; order Oscillospirales; family CAG-272; genus Firm-07. The sequence continues at coordinate 3,975 of JAFTQT010000172.1, forward strand.
TGACAAGGGGGGAGCAGGATTTTTTAAGCAAAAAAAGAAGTGAAGGGCGCACCTTCACTTCTTTATTTTTTACTGCAACAAAGTCAGCACACGCACGCGGCGCACGCCGTCGATGGCCTTGATGGCATCCACGGTATCCTTGCCGGGCAGGCTGTTTACATCCAGAATGGTATAGGCGTTCTCGCCT
>JAFTQT010000020.1 GCA_017462615.1 Clostridia bacterium
GCGGATAATATTCAAAAAAACGTTATTTGATCTCGATCTCGTGCTGGTCGCTTTCGTACATGGCGAGGATCAGCCGAATGACCCGAGCGCCCTCGTGACCGTCGATGGGGAAGTGCTTGCCCTCGGAAATGCACCTATAAAAATCCCGTATGAGGGGATCGTGCCCCGCGCCGTAGCAGACCTTGCCCCGCACGCAGGGACGGGGAGCGGAAAACAGCACCTCGTCATTGCACAGGACGCAGAGGGGCAAAAGGGTCAGGTCGTCGCCGTTTTCCATGCGGAAGCCGATCTCCACCGGCAGGCTCACCGCCGCGCTGTTGGTGGCAAAGAAGGTAAAGGGAGCGCTGCTGCCGTGGAAGGTGGCCGTGGCCGTATCCTCCACCTCAATGACACCGCCAAGGGTGAGGTTGGCGGTTTCCGCGGAAACGCTGGTGGGGTCACCCAGAAACCACAAGAGCAGATCCAGGGTGTGGAGTGCCTGATTGATCATCACGCCGCCCCCCTCGGTGTCCCAGTGTCCACGCCAGGCCGCCTTGTTGTAGTAGGCGGCGTCCCTGTGCCAGGTCACGCTGCCGTGGGCGGCCACAGGCTTGTGACTTTTCAGGTATTCCTTGATGAACAGATTGGCGGGATTGTAGCGGTTCTGGAGGCAAACGCCAAGCGTTGCCGTGGAGGCCGCCTCGGCGGCAAGGATGGCGTCGATCTCCTCGGGGTGGATGCAGAGGGGCTTTTCGCAAAGCACGTGCACGCCACGACGGAGCGCCGCGATCACCATGGGCGCATGGAGATAATGGGGGGTGCAGATGTGCACCACGTCCGGCTGCGCTTCGGCCAGCATTTTTTCAAAATCCCCCCAAACGGGTGCGGAAAAACCGTATTCCGCGCCTACGGCAGCGGCCTTTTCCACGTCGATGTCGCACAGCGCCACCACGTTCGCCTCCATCTCGGCAAGCACGCCGAGATGCACGTGACCAATGACGCCGAGACCTACCACGGCGGTTCTCATCTTGCCGGACATCTTATTTATCGCTGGCGTCGATCCGCTTCTGCAGCTCGGCGAGGTACAGATCGTCGTCGATGGGCAGCTCCACGGCCCTTCCAAGGAAGGAGGACAGGAGCATGGCGTCCATGATCTCCACACCGTCAATGCCCTCTACGCCCGAAACGTAGAGAGGCTCCTTTCCGAGGATGGCGGCGGTGAAGTTGTTGAGGATGCCGATGTGCTGCTCGTTCAGGCCGTCCAGCTCTACCTCCTCAACGGTCTTATCCATCTCGCCGAACTTTTTATCGGTGGTCTCGGAGTATTCCTTGGCGCCCATAGCAAGCTTGGTGTAGGTGAGCTTCTTGTTCTCGGCCACCAGCTTACCGTTGTTGCCCACGACCTCAAAGCGGTTGGTGCCGCCGGCCTCGCAGGTGGTGGTGATAAACACGCCGGTAGCGCCGTTTTCGTATTCGAGATAGGCGGTTACTTCATCCTCCACCTCAATGTCGTGACCCTTGCCGAAGCCGCAGAAGGCGTGGATCTTGCTGGGCATCATGCCCACTACCCACTGAATGAGGTCAAGCTGGTGGGGGCACTGATTGAGCAGCACGCCGCCGCCCTCTCCGCGCCAGGTGGCGCGCCAGTCGGAGGACTCGTAATAGCGCTTGCTGCGGAACCAGCTGGTGATGATCCAGTTGACGCGGCGCACCTCGCCGATGGCGCCCTCCGCGATCATCTCCCGCATCTTGCGGTAGAGGCAGTCGGTGCGCTGGTTGAACATCATGCCAAAGAGCTTGTCGGATCTCTCGGCCACGGCGTTCATTTCCTTCACCTGCTTGGTGTAAACGCCGGCGGGCTTCTCGCAGAGCACGTGTACGCCGTGAGTGAGGCCGTAGATCACCATTTCGGGGTGATCGTAGTGGGGAACCTCCACCATCACCGCGTCCACAAGACCGCTGTCGATCATTTCCTTGTAATCGGTGAAGACCGTGCCCGTAAAGCCCAGCTCCTTGGCCTCTGCAATGGCGGCAGGGTCGATATCGCAGATGGCGGTGAGCTCCGCATCCACGGTCTTGTCCGTGAGGAAGAACTCCTTCAGATACTTTTTGCCTTGATTACCGATACCGATAATGCCGTATCTTACCTTTTCCATAACCTTACTCCTTTATGTTATCAAATTTGAAATTAACCGAAATTTTTCTTGAGGTAAGCAATGCTGCTGCCCACCTCGCGGAAGGGATCCTCGTAGTCGGTGGCGTCGTCCTGCTCCACCAGATAATACTCCGCACCTGCGGCAGCAAAGGCGGGGATCACGTCGTGCCAGTTGATGTTACCCTCACCAACGGGCGCGAACTTGGCCTTGAAATTCCCCTCGGGGAAGGTGGGAAGGTAGTCCTTCAGGTGTACACAGCAGATTCTGCCGGCAGATTTTTTGATGTATTCGAGGATCGACACGCCGCCGGCCTGGAGCCAGTAGGTGTCCAGGGTGAAATTCACCTCGGGGAGGGTGGTCAGTATTCTGTCGTAGATGGTCTCACCCGTGGAAAGATGCCGGAACTCGTGGTTGTGATTGTGGTAGAAGAACCGCCCGCCGGCGGCCGCCACACGGCGAGAGGCCTCACCGATGCTGTTGATATTCTCCAGGATCTCCTCCTCGGTGAGGGTCTTGAAGTTGATGCCGCCCAGCCCCACGCGGTCACAGCCGAAGAGCTTGTGCTCTGCAACGAGGGCGGGGGCGTCCTCCAGCATACGGGCAAGGGGCACGTGGGTCAGCACCACGGGCACGCCCGCCTTTTCGGAAACCTCGCGGATCATTTCGCCGTCAAAGGGTGCGCCGGAGTACTGCACGTAGTCGTAGCCCATTTCCTTCAGGCGGCAGAGCGTGCTGTAAAAATCCTCTCGCGTGGCGATCTGCTTGCGGAGTGAGTACAGATTGAGTCCGAATTTCATACTTCATCCATCCTTTCGTTTTATAAAAGAGCAATATTTTACAAATATCACGAAAAATCGACAATATTATGCTATTCTTTTTTACCGTTTTCCGCTATACTGGAAAGCGTTTTGAGATAGGAGAGCCAGTCGGTACGGCTGAGATAGTGCTTGCCTGCCCGCAGGTGGAAGCACACGCCGCCCTCGCCCAGCACGTCGCCCACGGAGGGGAGCGCATCGGGCGTCACCAGCCCTCGCTTGCCGTACAGCTCCCAGACAGGGGAAGCGGCAACGCAGGTGAGAAACTGCCCGGAGGTGTCCGCCCACAGATCCTCCACCGCAGCGCCCACCAAAAGCCTGCGGGGGGCGATCAGCGCCGCCACGCAATGCTGATCCAGCGGTAACGCCTCGGGCGCATCCATGTATTTGTAGTAATTGGGCGCGAACCAATAGGGGAATCTGGTGCAGATGGCCCGGATGCTCTCGGCTGCAGCATCCCGACCTCTGGCCAATGCAGCACCGGCGGTGCCGGAGCCGTTGACGCAGGCAAAGGCGAAGCGCTCGTCCAGCGCCGCCGCCAGCTGCGCGGTCTTGCCAAGACGTGAGTGACCAATGACGCCGATCCTTTTTGGATCAGCCTCTTGTCTTGTCAGCAGGTAATCCATCATCCGGGAGGCCATATACGCCCAGTAGGTAAGCTTGCCTGCCTCATCCGGTCGCCGCTCGCCCTCTGTGGCAAAGAGCCCCGCAAGACCGCTCTGAAAATCACCGTCGTCGGCGGTCACGTCCTGATAGCAAACGCCGAAGACGCCGTATCCTGCATCGATCAGCTCCTCCGTGGGCCAGTAGCGATCCGGCACCTCCGGGCGGAAGTTCAGAAGGATAAAGAAGGGATGGGGGCCCTCCCCCTTGGGTGTGACCATTTGGGCAGGAACGGTATGGGCTTTCCCATCCTTTTCAAAGGTAAAGTGCACGGTTTCCCACGTGGCCTTGCCCGCAAAATCGATCTGATTGACCTCGGTGGTGACGGTGGGTGTCAGCACCTGTGGCAGCTGTCCATAGATGTGGGTAAGCATCTGCTTTCGCCAATAGGGGCGTACCCGGCTTTCCCATTCCGCTGCCGTGGCAGCGCGTCCGTCGGGTGTCTCAAGCACGTCCGGAAGACTTCGCGCCGCCAGCAGACTTTTCAGATAGTTCATTTTACAAAAGCCCGCGTGCCGTCGGCCAGCGCCGCTTCGGTATAGCCGCAATCGGCAAGCACCTTTTTCATGGCCTCCACGGCAGCGGCAAAGCTCTCCTGGTTGGTGCCGTAGGTAAAGGCGGTGTGCAGCACCGTGTTGTCGATCTGGCCGTAGCCCTCGAAAACCTTCAGATGAGGCTCCAGCGTGAGGACGCGATCCCGCCCAGAGGCAGCAATGCGATCCACCAGCTCACCGATACAGCCATCGCCGTGGCCGGCAGGCACCAGCTGGCCGGTGGCCGCCACCACGTCCTTGATGTGGAAGTAATCGGTCTTGTCGAACAAGGCCTCCAAGGCCGTGGGAATATCCTCGCCGCACTGGATGTAGTTGGCGGGATCAAATACGAAGCCAAGACCGGGAATATCAGCCCCGATCAGCGTCTTGACGCGGGCAAGCGTGTCGCCGTAGATCTCCTTCTCATTCTCGTGGCAAAGCGCTACGCCGTATTTGGCGGCGATCTCCGTCATTCTCACAAGATAGCCCTTTACGGCCTCAAAATCCGCATCCCCCGCCTCAAAGAAGCTGAATACGCGGATCTTATCCGCGCCAAGCAGGGTGGCAAGATGGCAGACCCTTTCCACCTTTTTCATGTGCGCCTCGGCCTCGGAAAGCTTCACCTTGCCAAGGGGGGAGCCCACGGACCAAACGGCAATGCCGTTTGCGGCCAGATATTCCCGGCAGGCCACGGCCTCCTCGTCGGTCAGATCGGATACGTTTTTTCCGTTCACGTTGCGCAGCTCAATGAGGGAAATGCCGTGGCGGCAAAGCTCCCTTGCCTGCACCTCCAGCTCCTTGCCGCTTTCGTCGGCAAAGGCACAAAGTCTGATCATAAAATTTCTCCTTGACAAAACGAATTTTCTGTGTTACTATCATTTTAGCACTATTTTCTCGCTTTTCAAGGGAATATATTTATTTTTAGAGAAAAAAACAGGATTATCTTAATATGAACGATCTTTCCTTATTCTTCATGCGCCACAACAAAAACGCACCGGCCCCCATTGTGCGCCCTCATCCCATTCAATTTTACGAGCTGACGCTGGTGACACGGGGGAGCCTCTGCTATTTTCTCGACGGCAATCCGGTGCAGCTGCAGCCGGGCGATGCCATCTTTGTGGAAAAGGGCACCCACCGCTCCCGTCCCGTTACCGGGGAGGTGGCGGATTACGTCAGCTTCAATTTTTATACCGAAGCGCCACCCGTGCTCCCTACCCGCATGGAGGGGGTGCTGGGGCATGACGTGCAGCTGATCCTGGCCGCAGCGGACGAGGTGAATGCCCTGGGCGATCCCGCCGAAAACGCTGCCCTGGCTCACCTTCTGGAGGCGCTGCTGCTGCTCCTTTCCCGCAAGATCGAAACCAAGAGGATCCACCCACTGACGGAAAAGATCCTTGCCTATCTGAAGCAGCACATGGGACAGCGGATCACCCTTTCGGATATTGGTGCTCTCACCTATTTTTCACCCGTATATTGCGACACGGTATTCAAAAAGGATATGGGGCGCTCCATCATCGATCATTTGCTGGAGATGAGGGTTGCCGAGGCTAAGGCCCTGCTGCTGGAGGGTGAGCTTTCCCTCCGGGAGATCGCCGATCGGGTCGGCTTTGGTGATAGCAATTACTTCTCCCGCATTTTCAAAAAGCGTACCGGCTACACCCCTCTCCAATATCGCAAGCATACCTTGCGGTGAGTCCATGGCGCCCTCGCCCTTTCAGAATGTTAAAATTTTGTGACGTTTTTGAAAAAGATAACATTTGTCCCTTTTTGGCAAGATCCGTCCTTGTCAAAAACGACGGCTTATGTCATACTATATAGGTACAAAATTGTACGCTTTGGCCCGAACGGGCGCTTGCGTACGCACAACAAAGGAGGAACGTATGAAGAAATTACTATCCTTGCTGCTCTGTCTTTGCCTTGTGGTGGGCGCGCTGCTGTGCTTTGCCTCCTGCAAGAAGAGCGTGGACCCCATTGATCTTACTGACTACAAGCTGGTTTACGAGTCCAGCTATAAGAACATCCTTTCCACCTGGGCAAAGGGCGTAGGCACCACCCTATCCGATTACACCGGGCTGAAGATCAGCAGCGGTGGAGACGCCTCCGGTGCCAAGACCGAGAAGGAGATCCTTCTTGGCGTCACCAACCGTCCCGAGTCCACCGAGCTCCTCTCGAAGATCGAGGGCGAGGGCTACGCCTACGGCGTGGTGAACGGCAAGCTGGTGCTGGTCGGCACCTCCAATCTGATGACCGTGATGGCCGTCAAGACCTTCTATGACAACTGCCTCACCGGCGAGGGCGGTACCTCCGTTACCGTGGAGGAGACCATTGTTTCCAATGCCCCCACGGTAGAGCTCACCGGCTCCTATTCCGTCATTTATAACCAGGATTGGGACGCCTCGGCCAGCACCGGCAGCGGCCGTCTTCCCAGCAGCGACTTCAATACCGACGAGAAAGAGTTCACTAACCGCGATCACGGCGTGATCATGGCAGAGCATGTCCGCAACATCCTCAAGGGCTCCGTTAACGTGACCTCCACCAGTCTGCAGATGACCTCCGATAAGAAGGAGGCCACCAAGCGCGAGGTGCTGGTGGGACTGGTGAACCGTGACGCCACCAAGCAGTTTATCAAGACCATTGACGTGGACGGCTTCGGCGTGGCACTTTACGACCAGACTGTGGTGGTCTCCGGCCTCAACGACAACGGCCTGCGCCAGGCTGTGGATATGTTCGAGCAGCTGGTAAAGCTGGGCTCCACCACCAACGAGAACGGCAAAAAGGTCGTGGTATGGCCTGCCGGTCTCCACATGACCTCCACCAAGAACTTTGGCTGGGAGCTGGAAGTGCCCCGTCCCGAGGGCGAGGGTATTGATCTTGCCGGCTCCGTTGACGTAGGCGAGGGCTCCGTGGAGTTCTACTACACTGGCAAGGGCGTCAATGCCGAGGCCTTCAACAAGTACTGCGCTACCCTTGCTGAGGGCGGCTACGTGCTGGCACAGGAAAAGTCTGCTGAGGGCAGCATTTTCCGCCTCTACCGCAACAAGTCCGAGGGCGTGCTGCTTTACACCGCCTACGCGGACTACAAGCATGCCTTCAGCCAGGGCGTTACCATCTACGACAAGTGCATCCGCGTGGTCACTGGTGACCTCTCCGACGTGGGCAATGATTTTACCGACGATCTGTTGAAGCCGGATTACAGCGGCTACACCAAGGTGACCGATACCCGTCTCACCGCCGTGCGTCTGAACTACGACAGCGAGACCTCCTCGGTTTACGGCAACCTCTACGTCATGCAGCTGGAGGATGGCTCCTTCATCGTGCAGGACGGCGGCTTTGTCAGCGGCAACTCCGTCAGCCGTCTGTATAACGTGCTGGCCGACCTGTACCGCCAGGCCTTCGGCTCCAGCCCCAGCAAGTCTAACCCCATCACCATCGCCGCCTGGTATATGTCCCACGGCCACGGCGACCATACCGGCAACTTCCTCAAGCTTTGCCAGAACTACGGCACCAGCATCAAGCTGGAGCGCCTCATTGCCAACAACCCCTCCGACCTTGAAAGCTATAACTGCTACGACCCCAACCTGTCCGTACGCAACAGCCTCACCACCATTGCCAACTACACCCAGAGCCTGACCAAGTATATCAAGGTACATACCGGTATGACGCTGTACCTTGCTAACCTGGAGATCGAGGTGCTCTACACCCACGAGGATATTTACCCCAACACCTTCGAGCGCTTCAACAACTCCTCCACCGTGCTGCGCACCACCATTCACAACACCAACGGCAGCGGCCAGCTCCAGGGTGCTGCCCCCACCATTCTGTGGCTGGGCGACCTGCAGACCCGTGGCAGCGCCTGCCTGCGCGCCATGTACGGTGAGTATATGAAGGCGGATATCGTGCAGATCGCGCACCACGGCGGTGCCGGCTGCGAGCGTGAGCTTTACGAGCTGACCAAGGCAAGCATGCTGCTCTGGCCCTGCAGCGCCGCGCAGATGAAGAGCCGCACCAGCAACGCCAATGCCAGCCGCGGCAGCTCTGCTTACGTATCTTACCACGCCTTCCACATGGCCAGCGTGCAGTACAATATCGCTTCCGATATCTATAACATCACCATTACCTTTACCAAGGATGGCCCCAATATGAACGTGGGCGGCAAGGACGGTCTCTACAACGCCGGTGAGTCCGGTTCCGTTCAGATCAGCACCACCCCCGGCGCCAGCGCCGCTATTGTACAGATGAAATAATCTCTCCTTAAGGAAAAAGGAGAAGGAGGAGGGCACTTTTGCAAAAGCGCCCTCCTCTTGCATTTGAATGGTTGTGAGGGAGGAGCCCCCTTTTGCAAAAGGGTGGCTCCTCCCTCTGTCTTTTCGCCTGCGCGAAAAGACGTTCACCCTCCTCACCGAAAACCTTCAAAAAGGGAAAATAGCGCACAACGTGCGGCAGGGGATGGCGCCCTCGACATCTCGCGGCCGAAATATGCCTCCGCTCATGGCGGATAGCCACACAAATAAATTGGGGGTTATCGGGGAGCTTATGACACTTAATAGCACCTTGGTTTCGACTAAAACTTTACAGCTACATAACACCTCATCCACCACCTACGGTGGTCGGCAAGTTTTCAAGTCAAGTGCAACACTTTTTAGAAATAAATTCCAAGGGAGAAATGTAATCAAGACATTTTCGGGGACGAGAATTAATAAGGTGAACAACTCTTAAAATCTCTTCTTCTGAAATCAAAGAAAAATCAGTGCCTTTAGGA
>JAFTQT010000021.1 GCA_017462615.1 Clostridia bacterium
CAAACTCCCCGATAAATCAAAATTTACCGCTCTGTTTGAGGCTTTTCGCTTTGTTCGCATTTTTCCTCTTTTTTGAAGGTTTTTGCGGAGGTGAGGGTGAATTTTTTGCCCGGAAGGGCAAAAAAGAGGGGACGTGCGCGAGCGCCCACTGTGTGGGATGCAGCGAGCGCTAAGGAGTGGCAACAGTCGCAGAACGCGAGCAAATCGCGATGTGCGATGCGTGATGCGAAAACGGCAACAGGGAGAGGAGGCGGCTTTTGTCAAAAAGAGCCTCCTCTCCCTCAAAAGGCGGCTCTTGCAAAGCGAATCCCCCGGCAGAGAAATTCTCTGCCGGGGGACATTTTTTACCTGCCGGGGCGGAGCCCGGCGTTTGTGCCGTGGGGCGCTTGAGGCGTCCCGCGTATTACACTTCCTCGGGGGCGGATTCAGCCTTGGGGGCAACCTCTGCTGCGGGGGTGACTGCGGGAGCAGCGGCCTTGCCGCCCACAAAGCCGGCAAGGAGACTACCGAGGTCGATACCGGTGGATTCCTTCATGCCGGACATGATCTGGTCGGCGCTGTTCATCACGTCACGCACAAGCTTGGTGGAGTTGCCGTCGCCGTACATCACGATCTTGTCGGTCTTGGCAAGAGGCGTGGCGGCGTTCTTGACCACCTCGGGCAGGGCGTTGAGGTACATCTCCAGAACGGAAGCCTCGCCCATCTTCTTCTGCGCCTCGGCCTTCTTTTCGATGGCCTCGGCCTCGGCCAGACCCTTGGCGCGGATACCCTCAGCCTCCTGCTCCATGGCGAAGCGGAGTGCCTCGGCCTCGGCCTTCTTGGCCTCGGCGGCCTTCAGCGCCTCGTACTGACGGGCATCGGCCTCGCGCTGGCGCTTCACCAGCTCAGCCTCAGCCTCGCGCTCGGCGCGGTACTTCATGGCGTCGGCCTGCTTCTTGATCTCGGCATCCAGCTCTCTTTCCTTGATGGCGATCTCCTTCTCAGCCAGCTCCGCTTCCTTTTCGCGGCGTGCGATGTCCGCGTTGGTCTTGGCGATCTCGATGATCTTACGCTGGTTTTCCTGCTGGATGGAGTAGGCGGCGTCTGCTTCTGCCTTCTTGGTATCGGCGCGAACCTTCATGTCGGCCTGCTGCACGGCAAGGGCTGCATTCTGCTCGGCGATCTTCTTTTCCGCCTCAACGTGCACGGCGTTGGATTCCTGCTGGGCGTTGGCGGTGGCAATGGCGATGTCGCGCTGGGCATTGGCCTTGGCGATCTGGGCGTTCTTGCGGATCTGCTCCACATTGTCGATACCCATGTTCTCAATGGTTCCGGCCTCGTCCTTGAAGTTCTGGATGTTGAAGTTGACCACCTCAATGCCCAGCTTCTCCATATCGGGCACCACGTTTTCCGTGATCTTTTTGGCAACGCCCTGGCGGTCCTGTACCATTTCCTTCAGGCCAACGGAGCCCACGATCCCACGCATGTTACCCTCCAGCACCTGGGTGACGAGGGCGACCAGCTCCTGGCGGCTCTTGCCAAGCAGTGCCTCGGCGGCGCGCTTCAAGAGCTCCGGATCGGAGGAGATTTTAATGTTGGCAACGCCATCAACAGAAACGTTGATGAACTCGTTGGTGGGAACGGCCTCGGTGGTTTTGATATCCACCTGCATGACGCTCAGCGCCAGCTTATCCACGCGCTCAAAGAAGGGCACACGCCAACCGGCACGGCCGATGAGAATACGCTTTTTGCCGAGACCCGAAATGATGTAGGCGGTATCGGGCGGCGCCTTCAGATAGCCGAAGGAAACGAACAAAATTAGCACAAAGCCTACGGCTGCACCTGCAATGATGAAAGGGGTCATAGAGAAAATCCTCCTTAAAATATTCGTCGGATGGCCCAAACTCGCGCACCGCGGTGTACTTGTACAAGATTTCGCGACGGTTGGTTTTCCTGACGATTATAGTATAGCACACCTTTATAAAATATGCAAGAGCGGCCTTGGGCGGCTACGGGTGGTGGAGGATGATTTTGGACGAATTTGGGAAATTAGCGAGTCCCATCTCATTTTTTGGGCCCTTTTCCTTGATTTTTTGCGTTTTTTTGATTACGTATTGCCGACGACGCGTGACAGCTGGCGGCTGATTCTGTTACGGCTATTTTATTTATTTTTCGACAACCCTCTTGCAAAATGCTGAATTTGTTGTATAATGAAAATAAAAATACCACTTTGGAGATGCAATATGAAATTTTGTGCAAAATGTGGCTTTCAAATGCAGGATACCGACGCCTTCTGCGTCAAGTGTGGCAATCCCGCAACGGGCGGGGCGGCTCCTGACGCGCCCAAGGAGACGAAATGGTACGATAAAGTGACCGCCTGGATCAATCAGATGACCGGCGGCATGGGTGCTGTGCGTCCCCCCTTGGGCAGGATCTTTTCCAATGTTTTCGCAAAGCATACGCGTGCGGAATCGGAGGAGATATTCATTTGCGGCACGGAGCAGACCACGCCTGTTCTGACCGATGACGGCAAGGCCTGGCCCAGACCCTGGCTGTGGTCGAGAATATTGCTTGTTTTCGTGGCTGCCTTCGCTTTGCTTCATTTGTGCTGCTCCACGTTTGACAATCTGAACGCTTATCCTGGTCTGATGGTGATGGGCGCCTTTATGATTCCCGTGGCGGTCATGGTGTTCTTTTTTGAATTGAACACGCCGAAAAATATCAGCTTTTTCTCCATTATCAAATATTTCCTCATAGGCGGCTGCGCGTCTCTTGTGGTGACGCTGTTGCTCAACGACTTCGTCACCATGGAGGTGGATGAATGGGTGAGCGCCATGCTTACCGGCATCATCGAGGAGGTGGCAAAGCTGGCCATCGTGGCGATTATTTTGCTGCGCAATAAAAATATGAAATACGCCCTGAACGGCCTTTTGGTAGGTGCCGCTATCGGTGCGGGCTTTGCGGCGTTTGAATCCGCCGGCTACGCCTTTAACATTTTTTTGGGCTCGTTGCTGAACTCGCAGCTGAATGTGGCCTACGCCTACAGCGAAATGATGGATAACATCATTCTCCGCGCGCTGCTTGCCCCGGGTGGTCACGTGATCTGGGCCGCTATGTCCGGATACGCCATTATGCTTGTCAAAAAGAACGGTGGCGAGGGTGTCTTTTTCCTCAATCAAAAGGCGTTTTGGAAGATTTTCTGGATACCGATCCTGCTCCACGCTGTATGGGATATGCCCATTGCCCTGAGCAATACGTTGGTTGGTGTGCTTGCGCCGATCGTCGTGCTGGTCGTGCTTGGCTGGGTGGTGGTTTTCGTGTTTATCGGCAATGCCCTGGAGCAGATCGGGCAATTTGTAAAAGCCGAGGCGGCAGCCGCAGCTGCCGCGGAGTCACAGTCCGAGGAGCAGCCGACAGCATAATGATGCTCGATAGATTTCAAAGCATGAAGCCTTAAGGCTTTCATGTATTGCTTCGCATGCCTTAATTAAAGATTGCAACCAAATTTTTGTCTATTTGCAAGCAAAACGGACTGCACAAGGGAGGCTCTTTGCTTCTTTGCGTTTGTATATTTATTTTGCCGTTAAAGTTTTTTAGCGTAACCTTGTCAGCAAGCTGAAGAAAAGGGGACAGGGCGTGTAAAAGCACGCTCTGTCCCCTTTTTCTGTCGGTAGCCGTATGAGTCGGCCCATTCGTTCCCGATTTTTTGCTTTTGTGCTTTTTGAATTACGCACCGCCGACGATACGGGAGAGCTGGCGATCGGTGCGGTACAAGAAAACATACAGCACGAAGGAAAGCGCCGCATCCACCGCCCAGCTGATGATCTGCCCTACGTAGGCGCCGTCCAGATGAAGCAGGGGAATCAGCAGCAGCGTGGCCACAAGGCGCACGGTGCTGCCCACGATGGTGATGGCAAGCACCGTGGGCACCCGGCCAAGGCTGCGCATGTAGGTGTGGAACACGTGCCCCACCAGCTGTACGTAGACAAAAGGAAGAAACACGGTGGCATAACGAACGGCGTATCCAAAGGCTGCGCTGCCGTGCTCATCCGGAAAAAAGATCGATATACTGGGCTCGGCAAACCCGATGATCGTCAGCACGAAGGGCAGCAGCGTGGCCGCGTTCAGCAGAAAGCCCACTCGCAAGCCCCGACGGAGCTTTTGGGTATCGCCCTCACCCGCGCATTGGCCGGTGTAGCACCCGAGAGAGGAAGACATTGCCCAAAGGCCGATGGTGGCAAGGGCGTACATCCGATTGGCAATGCTGTAGCCCGTGGTGGCGTCGGCGCCGAGAGCGTTGATAGAGGGCGCAATGAGGAAGGCGATGCCGAGAAAGGCCATCTTCTGCAGGGCGGTGGGCAGGGTATATTTCATAGAGTGCCGCACGCCCGCAAGACTAAAGCGACAGGAGGCGGCAGCTCCCATTTCACGGAAGGCGCGGCGGAGTAAAACAAGATAAATTACCGTGGCCATGGCGGAGGAAAACACCGTGGAGATCGCAAGCCCCGCTACGCCCAGATCCAGCACCAATACCGCAAAAAGATTGCCGCCAATGTTCAGCACCGCCGACAGCAGCGATACGTACAGCGAAAAAGAGCTGATGCCAAGGGCGTGGAGGGTTTCTACCAAGCACATATTGACGTAAAGCACCGCGTAGCCTGCGGCGTAGATCATGAAATAGATCTCCGCGTCCCTGTATAGGACGGGATCCACGTTGAGAAAATCAAGGATCGGCCCCCGCAGGGTGATGACCAATACGCTCAGCAGGAGGGAAACGGTGGCCACAAAGGAAACGGTTCCTACGACATCCCGTTTGATATCGCGGACATTGCCTTTGCCAAAGAGGTGCGAAATATAGATGGCAAAGCCGGCGGCGAAGCCGTGAAAGAGTGCGTTCAGCAGCGACTCAAAGGAGCTGGTGGCGCCGATAGCGCCCAGGGCGTGCTCGCTGACGAATTTGCCGGCAATGATGCCGTCAACGGTGCTATATGCCTGAGAAAGCAGCGAGGACAGGATCAGCGGCAGAGCAAACAGGACGAACCTTGCGTAGATATTGCCCTCGGTGAGGCGTTTGGTTACAGCCATTTCAAAAACCTCCTTGACACGGAAAGGGTTGGATGCTATAATCAAGTATATCGTTTTCTCAAATGATGTCAATAGAGTTTGATTATTTGAGAAATTCTCATTTTTTCTCAAACAGGAGGCTGAAATGTCACAAAAGCTGAGACAGGAAAAGATCCTGCAAATCGTGGAAGCTCGCAAATACGTCACGGTGCGTGAGCTGATATACATTTTACAGTATAGCTCTGCCACGGTCAATCGGGACCTGAACGCCCTGCAGGCTCTGGGGCTGGTGCAGCGCAGCCGGGGTGGGGTAGAGCCGGCGCATCGGGGAGGCTTGCCGCCCCTTTATACCCGACAATTTTATAAGAAGAAGGAAAAACGCCGCATTGCCGAGGAGGCTGCGCGGCAGGTGCAAAACGGGGATACCGTTTTCCTCAACGGCGGCACCACCGTGCAGTATATGGTGCCATTTTTGCTGGAGAAAAAGAATCTGTGCATCATCACCAACAGCCTGCGGCTGGCCATCGATCTTGGCGAATCGGATTTTGAGGTGATCTGCCTCGGTGGACGGATCCGGGAGCGTCCCTACGTGCTGGGCGGCGATATGACGGTGGAAAACGCCATGCGCTACCGGCCGGATAAGATGTTTTTCTCTCTTGGCGGCATTGGTGCGGACGGCTGCGTTGCCGGTGATAGCCTGCTGAACAGGATCATGCTGCAAAACAGCGCCGAGGTGTGGCTGCTTACCGATCGCACCAAGCTCGTTGAGGAGATGCGAACGGTGCTGTGCGATTTTTCCGCTCTCACCGGCGTGATCTCGGATTTTGACTTTCCCGCGGAAACGAAGCGCCGTTTTCCGACAACCTCTTTTCTGACGGTAGAGGAATAAACGAGGTGCGAAATTGTTTTAATTTCGTCCGCTTTTGATTGAATTTTGTTCGTTGCTTACTCTTTTTTCTGTTTTTACTTGCAAAAGCAGGGAAAAAGTGCTATCATAAAAGCAGTCGCCAAGCGGCTGTATTCCATTGCATCAAAGGAGAACTGCTATGCTGCCCGAACCAAGCAAATATTTTATCTATCCTTCCGTTGTGAAGGCCGACGTCACGTCCACCATGAAGATCCTGCCCGCCGAGCGCGCCTTCCTGCTCTTTGACGGGGAGGAATACAAGCTGCGCCTCATTGCCGTCAACGGTGATGAAACCAGCTATCATCGCCCCACCAGCCACCAGTATATCACCGCCGTGGCCAAGGATGGCGTGCTTTGCTTTGATTGGACCTTCGAGGGTGAGGGTGAGCATCTCATTACGCTTTACTATAACGACAAGCCTCTGCAGGATTTTGTGATCTACTCGCTTTGCGAGGATCTCTATGCCCTGAAGCCTCTGCGCGGCGACCTCCACGGTCACAGCTACCGCTCCGACGGCGTGCAGGATCCCGCCGCTGTGGCCGGTCACTACCGGGAGATGGGCTACGATTTCTTTGCTCTCACCGACCACAACCGCTATTATCCCGGCGGCGAGATCGACGAGACCTATGCAGGCGTAAAGCTTGGCATCACCCGCGTGTTGGGAGAGGAGATCCACGGCCCCGGCAGCGTGGTGCATATCGTCCACGTGGGCGGCAAGTCCTCCGTGGCCGATCTTTACGTGCATCATTACGACGATTTCGTGAAGGAAATTGAAGAAAAATATCTCCCCCGCGTGCCTGCCAACGTGCCGGAAAAATATCACGACCGCTACGCCAAGGCCATGTGGGCGGTGGATCGCGTTCACGAGGCCGGCGGCCTTGCCATCTTCCCCCATCCTTACTGGCGCACGGCGGCCAAGTGCTACAACGTCAACGACGAATTTACCCGTATCCTGCTGGAGAGCGGTATGTTCGACGCCTTTGAGCTGGTGGGCGGCATGCCCCCCATGGGCATCAACCGTTGCCTTGCCATTTGGGGCGAGGTGCGCGCTACGGGCGTGAATATCCCCTTGGTGGGCTCCAGCGACGTGCACGCTCTGCGCGATGCCCATTTTCCCAATAATTTTACCGTTTGCTTTGCCACCGAAAACGAGAACGACGCCATCATGGCCGCCGTCAAGGCGGGCCTCAGCGTTGCGGTGGAGGCTACGGGCACCGAGTACGAGCGGCACTACCGCTGCTACGGCAGCCTGCGGCTGGTTTCCTACGCCCAGTTCCTGCTCAGCCACTACTTCCCCCGTCTGCAGCGCGTCTGCCAGGGCGAGGGTATTGCTATGCGTGCCTACGCCATGGGTGGCACCGATCAGGCGCTGATCGAGGGACAGGTGGCGCTGACAGAGCAGTACAAGGATTGCTTCTTCGGTATTACCGAGCCCCCCATGCCCGACGCCGATATGCGCGCCTTTGAGGACAAGTGGCGCGAGGTGCAGAAAAACGGTCCCGAGACCAAGGGCTCTGCTATCTTCCTCGGTCTCTCCGGCCCCCGTCAGCTTTGACGCTGTGGCGCGAAGGAGGACGAAGAAGCGAGAGGAGGGTGCTTTTGCAAAAGCACCCTCCTCTCGCTCTTTTTTGCCCCCTTGGGGGCAAAAAATTCACACTCTCCACCCCCAAAACCTTCAAAAGGGGGATATCGCACATTTCGCGCAGCCGTATAAATGAATTGGGGTTGTGCGCCCGGAGGGCGCAACTCTGTTCGCCTGCGGCGAGTGATGTTGCTTCGCAGTGATGTGCGGCATACGCCGCATGATGTTTGCGCTCGAAGCGAGCGCAAGTGGAAGTTACAGAAGGCGAACAGAACATCATTGTGTGGCGAAGCCGCACAACATCATTGCCCCAAAGGGGCTACATCACGCCGCCCTCGGCGGCACATCACTTCCCGACAAATCAAAATTTGAATGTTAAATTGGGGTTTATCGGGGTATTCAAATAGAGAAAATCTCTCCCTCCGTCGCCTTCGGCGCCACCTCCCTCGTCAGAGGGAGGCCGGCTATGCTTGCCGTGCTACACCTCTTTCTTGTGCTCCATTTTTACTTGCAATGTCGCGCATGACGAACGCCTCCCTCTGACGAGGGAGGTGGATCGCGCCAGCGAGACGGAGTGAGAGAATCCCGCTCCCCGACAAATCAAAATTTATGTACCGTTTGGAGACGGTTCGCTTTGTTCACACCCTTCTCCCTTCTTTTTGAAGGTTTTGGGTGGAGAAGGTGAATTTGCTTTTCGCGAAGGCGAAAAGCAAAGAGGAAGAGGAGGCCTTTTGCAAAAGGTCTCCTCTTCCTCTTTATTCTTCAAATCCTTTAGATATCCGCGTCCTTGATATATTCGCTGCCGTGCTCGGCAATAAAGGCTTTGCGCTCAGCAAGATTGTCGCCCATCAGCACGTCAAACATATATTCGGTGCGTGCAACGTCCGCAGGCTCCACGGAAATGAGTCGCCTGGTGGCGGGGTGCATGGTGGTTTTGGACATCATATCCGACTCGTTTTCACCCAGACCCTTGGAGCGCTGCAGCGTGTACTTTTTACCCGCCGCATCCAGCTTTTTGAGAATCTCCGCCTTTTCAAACTCGTTGTAGGCGAAGAGGATCTCATCCTTGGTGGTGATCTCAAACAGGGGAGACTCGGCAATGAATACCTTCCTTTCCTTCAAAAGGGTAGGGAGCAGGCGGTAAAAGAGTGTCAGCAGCAGGGTGCGGATCTGGAAGCCGTCCTCGTCTGCATCGGTACAGATGATGATCTTCGACCAGCGGAGCTGCTCAAGATCAAAGCGGCTGATGTTGCCCTTGATCTTGCTGTCGATCTCCACGCCGCAGCCGATGACACGCAGAAGATCGGTGATGATATCGTTCTTGAAAATACGCTCGTAGGAGGCCTTCATACAGTTCAGCGTCTTACCGCGCACGGGGATGATGGCCTGGAACTCGGCGTTGCGGGCCAGCTTACAGGAGGTCAGCGCCGAATCGCCCTCCACGATGTAGAGCTCGCGGATGCTGGGATCCTTGGAGCGACAGTTGACGAACTTTTCCACCCGGTTATTGACGTCAATGGTGCCGGTCAGCTTGGTCTTCAGGTCGAGGCGGGTGTTTTCGGCGCTCTCACGGCTGCGACGGTTGATCAACACCTGGTTGGCGAAGATCTCGGCCTCCATGGGATGCTCGGTAAAGTAGATGGAAAGGTTGTCGCGCAGGAATTTGTTCAGCGCCTCGGCAATAAAGCTGTTGGTGATGGACTTTTTCGTCTGGTTCTCGTAGGAGGTAAGGGTGGAGTGGCTGTTGATGACGATGAGAAGGCAATCTGCCACGTCCTGGAAGGTGATCTTGGCCTCCTTTGCCTTGTATTTGCCGGCGTTGCGGATGTAGTTATCCAAGGCAAAAACGAAGGCGGAGCGCACGGCCTTGTCGGGGGAGCCGCCGTGCTCCAGAAAGCTGGAGTTGTGGTAATACTCGGTGGCGGTGACGGTGTTGGACACGCAGAAGGAGATATCCGCCTTCAGCTTGTAGTCGTCCTTGTCCGCGCGGTCACGTCCCACGGTCTCCAGATGCCACAGTACAGGCTCCGTGCGGGCGGTGTCGCCGGCACGCTCCTTGATATAATCGGAGATACCGTTGGGGTAAACGAAGGTCTGCTCCGTAAATTTGCCGTCGGCCTCCTCCAGCCGCAGCAGAAAGGTGATGCCGGGATTGACCACTGCCTGGCGGTGCATGATATTGACGAAATTCTCGTGGGGAATCTTGATATCGGTGAAGACCTCAAGGTCCGGTCTCCAACGGATGACGGTGCCGGTGCGGCGCTCCTTTTTATCCAGGGGACGGGAGGCAAGCTCGGTGACGGGCTCACCCTTTTCAAAGGAGATGGTGTGGAGCTCGTTGCCGTCATAGGAGCTGACGTGCATATACTCGGAGGAATACTGGGTGGCGCAGGCACCGAGGCCGTTGAGGCCGAGGGAATACTCGTAGGCAGCGCCGCCCTTGTTATTGTCGTATTTGCCGCCGGCGTAAAGCTCACAGAAAATGAGATCCCAGTTCCATCTACCCTCTTTTTCGTTGTAGCCGAGGGGGATGCCGCGGCCGCGGTCGTCTACCTCAATGGAATGATCCTTGAAGGCGGTAACGGTGATAACGGTGCCGTGGCCTTCTCTTGCCTCGTCCACGGCGTTGGAGAGGATCTCAAAAAAGGAATGCTCACAGCCCTCAAGCCCGTCCGAGCCGAAAATAACCCCGGGGCGCTTGCGAACGCGGTCGGGGCCCTTCAGGGCGGTGATACTGGCATTGCCATATTGCTTGTCGGTGTTTTTTGCGGCCATTTCGAAATCCTCTTTCTGCATTTTTCTCAAGGGGTTGTGCAAATCTACCCTATAGTATACCATATTTTGTGGCATTTGTAAAGTGGAGGAAACATTTTTTTGAATATTATCTGAAAAAATACCGCTTTAGGGCTTGCACACGGGCGCAATAAATTGTATAATATACTATGGATTATACTTTTTTCTATAAGAAAGAGGTGATCCGCTATGAAGTTTCATCACAAGACCGTTGCTCTGCTGGGTTATGGCCGTGCCAACAGAGCGGTGCGGGCGTACCTCGCGCCGCAGTGCTGCCGCTTCACCGTTTATACCGAGCAGTCACCCGATGCCGCCACCACGGCAGAGCTTGCCGAGGCGGGCGTACCGATGCGTGTGGGGGCGTTTCCCACCGTGCTTTCGGAGTCGGTGCTGGTGCGCTCACCGGGGATCCGTCCGGATCATCCCGCCATCGCGGCATCCGTGGCGTCGGGCAGCGTGCTGACCGACGAGATCTCGCTGATGCGCAGGGCCTTGCCCGTGCCCCTTGTAGGTATCACGGGCAGTGATGGCAAAACCACCACCGCAAATCTTGTAGCCGCTCTGCTGACGGGCGCGGGCGTGCGGACGTTTCTCGGCGGAAACAACGGCGTGCCGCTGCTGCCGCGCGTTTCCGAAATGCAAGCGGGAGACGTTGCCGCGGCGGAGCTTTCCAGCTTTCAGCTGATGACGCTACGGCATCCGGCAGAATATGCCGTGATAACCAACGTCACCCCCAATCACCTGAACTGGCACGTGGACATGGCGGAATACGTGGCCGCCAAATGCCGCATTTTTGATGACCACACTTATCTGGTGCTGAACGCGGAAAACGAGACGACCCGCCGTATTGGCGAGGCGCGGCTCGGCAACGGTGCGCCGGGTAAAACGGTATTTTTCGCCGTGGATGAGGCTGCCGTGACGGACTTTGCCAACGCCGTTTTTCAGCGTGACGGCGCGGTGGTGTATCGCGAGGACGGCAGGGAAGAGACGCTGGATTGCCTTGGGAGCTTTCGGCTGCCCGGCAGACACAATCTCGAAAATCTCCTGGCGGCCATCGCTGTTACCCATCCCTTTACGGGAGGGGAGGGGCTTTCCGCCCTTGCCGCCTTCGGTGGCGTGCCTCATCGGCTGCAGCACGTGGCTGAGGTGAGGGGTGTCACGTATATCAACAGCTCTATTGATACCTCTCCCACCCGCACGGCGGCGGCGCTTTCCGCCCTTGGCGGTCGGCCGATCTGCATTGTGGGCGGCAGGGGAAAGGGGATATCGCTTGCCCCTCTTGCCGATGCCTTGGCCACGCAAGCCAAGGCTGCGTTTCTGTACGGTGAGACGGCGGCGGAGATCGAAGCGGCTCTTTGTGGGCGTATTCCCACAGGGCGCTTCTCACGCTTTGCCGAGGCCTTCTCGGCAGCGTCGGCAGCCGCCTTGCCGGGGGATACCGTGCTGCTCTCGCCCGGCTGCACCGCCTTTGGTGAGTTCCGGGATTTTGAGGAGCGGGGCGAATGCTTTTGCCGCCTGGTGCGGGAATTGGGCGCCCGGAGGGCGCAGCTCTGTTCGCCTCCGGCGAGTGATGTTGCTTCGCAGTGATGCGCGGCATACGCCGCATGATGCTTGCGCTCGAAGCGAGCGCAAGTGGAAGCTGCAGAAGGCGAACAGAACATCATTGTGTGGCGAAGCCGCACAACATCATTGCCCCAAAGGGGCAACATCACGCCGCCCTTGGCGGCGCAGCATTCCCCGAAAAATCAAAATTTGAAAACATCAACCCAAAATAAGCAAATCGAACAGAAAGGACATAGAAACTTGGAATTAAAGGAACTGATCGTTGCCCTATCGGGGCTGATGAGCATTACCGGCCACGAAGGCTACGAGACCGACAAGCTCTCGGCGCTGCTTTCGGGCTTTGACGAGGAAACCACCGACAAGGTCGGTAACCACATCTTTGTGAAGCGCTGCGGCCGTGAAAACGCCCCGCGCATTCTCATTGACACGCATTTTGACGAGATCGGTATGATCGTCACTGACATCAAGGAGGGAGGGTTCCTCACCGTGACCTCGGTGGGCGGACTTGACGCCCGTACCCTTTCCTCCGCCCACGTGAAGATCTACGGTAAAAGGGTGCTGGACGGCGTGATGGCCTCCACGCCCCCCCATCTTTCTGCCGGGCAGGAGAAAAAGCTGCTGGCACCGGACGAGCTGTTGATTGACACCGGATACAGCAAGGAGGCGCTTTCGGAGCTGGTACGGATCGGTACCCCCGTGGGCTTTGCGCCCCGTTACGGGGAGCTTGCCGGCGACACTCTGGTGGGCAAGGGCTTTGATAACAAGGCATGTGCTGCCATCGCCGCCAAGGCGCTGTTGGATACCCCTGCCGCCGACCTTGCCGGTGACGTGTATCTGGTGCTTTCCGTGCACGAGGAGACCGACCGCATTGGCGGCACTGCCGTCGGCGGCTTTGCCGTGCAGCCGGACTACGCCATGGTCATTGACGTGAATCTCGGCTTTATGCCCGGGGTGAAAAAGAGTGAATCGGTGGCCATGGGTAAGGGTCCCTCCATTACGCGCGGTACCATTGTCAACCGCAAGCTGACCGCCATGACCGAGGCGATATGCAAGCGCGAGGAGATCCCTTATCAGATCTATATTTCCCCCACCAGCACCGGCACCAATACCAGCGCTCTGCACTTGGTGGGCGCGGGGATCCCCGTGGTGGACGTGGGGCTGCCCCTTACCTCCATGCATACCTACGTGGAGGGGCTGCGGATGGCGGACGCCGAGGCGCTTTGTCGCCTGGTGCGCGCCTTTGTGACCGATAACGAGATCGGGGAGGTGTTTGCCGTATGACAAGTGGCGTTGCATTGATCAAAAAGCTGGCCACCGCCTTTGGCCCCTCGGGCTGCGAGGGTGCCGTGGAGGCGCTGATCCGGGAGGAGCTGCAGGGCACCTCTGCCGTGCTTTCCACCGATAAAATGGGCAATCTGACCGCCCGGCTTGCGGGCCCCGAGGGGGCGCCCCGTATCATGCTTTCCGCCCATATGGACGAGGTGGGCTTTATGGTCACCGAAATTGAGGAAAGCGGTCTTGTCCGCTTTGCATGTGTGGGCGGCATTGACCCCCGCGTGATGTGCGGGCGCTTCGTGAAAATGGGCAACGAGGAAAAGCAGGTGCCCGGCGTGCTGACGGCCAAGGGTATTCACTTCATGGACCGCGACGAGCGGAAAAAGATGCCCTCTGCCGATCAGATGTATATCGACGTTGGCACCACCAGTCGCGAGGAGACCGAAAAGCTGCTTTCGCTCGGTGACTTCGGCACCTTTGATACCGAATTCATGCAGTTTGGCGAAAACGGCGCATACGTGGCCTCCAAGGCGCTGGACGACCGCATGGGCTGTGCCATCCTTATTGAGGTGCTGCGGACGCTTTCGGACAAGCACCTGCCGCTGGATCTCTACTTCTGCTTTACCGTGCGGGAGGAGATCGGCCTTTCCGGTGCCGGCGTTACCGCCAACCGCATCGCTCCCCATGCGGCTATCATTCTGGAGACCACTGCCATTGCGGATATTGAGGACGTTCCCCCGGCGCGCCGGGTGGCGGACGTGGGCCGTGGCGGCGTGCTCTCCCTTGCCGACCGCTCCACCATCTACGACCGTGATTTCGTGCAGTTCGCGTTGAAAACCGGTGCGGAGCACGGCATTCCCGTGCAGGTGAAGCGCTACGTTTCCGGTGGCAACGATGCCGGCCACATCCAGCGCACAGGCGCAGGTGTTCGCTGCATTGCGCTTTCCGCTGCCACCCGCTATCTGCACGCGCCCATCTCCGTTGCGGCGCTTTCCGACGTGAAGGCGATGGAGAATATCATCATTGCCATGCTTACCAATTGGAACGAAGGAGGAATTTGATCCTATGTATACGACCTTGAAAAAGCTGCTGCCGCAAAAGCCCTCTGTCTCGGGCAGAGAGGGCGGCGTTCGTGCCATCATTGCCGATATGATGCGTCCCCTGGTGGACGAGGTGAAGACCGACGCTATGGGCAATTTGATCTGCCTCAAAAAAGGCAATGCCGCCGCGCCCAAGAAGGTGCTGCTGGCCGCCCATATGGACGAGATCGGCTTTATCGTGAATTTTGTGGAGGATAACGGCTGGTTGCGTGTGGCGCCCATTGGCGGCATTGATTATATCGCGGCCAACTCCTGTGAGATAACCTTTGAAAACGGCACCAAGGGCGTGCTGGTGGCCGACGCCGACTGCAAGGCTGCCGATATAAAGGGCGACAAGTGCTATGTGGATATTGGCGCCCGCAGCAAAAAGGAGGCCGAGCGCCACGTGCAGATCGGCGATTGCTGCGCCCTTACCCCTCACGCCACGCGCCTGCTTGGCAGCCGCGTGTGCGGCAGACCCCTTGACGACCGCATCGGCTGCGCCGTGATGATCGAGATCGCGCGCCGGATGCCCGAGCCTGCTGACGATATCTATTACGTTTTCTCCGTGCAGGAGGAGGTGGGCTGCCGCGGCGCCCGTCCCGCGGCCTTTGAGATCGGGCCCGACCTTGCCCTCATCTACGACGTGACCGCCACCGGCGACGTGCCCGGCGCAAAGCCTATGGCCGTGAAGCTGGGGGAGGGGGCAGCTGTGAAGATCAAGGACAGCTCCGTTATTTGTGACGCCGCGCTCGTTTCTGAGCTGATGGACGTTGCAAAGCGTGAAAAGATCAAGGCACAGCTGGAGATCCTGACCTTCGGCGGCACCGATACCTCCGCCGTGCAGATGACCGGCTACGGCTGCCGTGCGGGTGCGATCTCGCTGCCGTGCCGCTATATCCATTCCGGCGTGGAAATGCTGGATATGGCCGATGCCGAGGCCGCCGTGGCGCTGACCGTTGCCTATCTCGGAGGCGGTAAGGCATGAATATTTCTCCTGAGCTTTTGCGCCTCGCTGACGAGGCTGAAGCGGCGCTGACCCCTCAGTTTGCCCATATCAGCAAAATTTCCCGTTATCATACCGCCCGTGTGATGGAGGCCTTTGCCGAGCATCACGTGGATGCCGCCTGCTTCAACGGTACCGTGGGCTACGGCTACGACGACCGGGGCAGGGAGGTGCTGGATCGCATTTTTGCCGACGTGATGGGCGCGGAGGCCGCCTTCGTGCGCCACAATATTGTCAACGGTACCCACGCCCTGACCATTGGCCTTTTCGGCCTTCTGCGGCCGGGGGATACGCTACTTTCCATCGCCGGAAAGCCCTACGATACCCTTGGTGAGGTCATCGGCATTGCCGGCACGCCCGGCAACGGCTCGCTTGCCGATTACGGCGTTTCCTACGGTCAGATCGACCTTGTAGACGGTAAGACCTTTGATTTTGACGCCATTGGAACGGCACTCCGTGCGCCGGAGGGTGAGCGGGTGAAGGTCTGCTTCATCCAGCGCAGCAAGGGCTATCTCAACCGCCGCACGCTGACCGTGGCAGAGATCGGGGAGGCGGTGCGCTTTGTGAAGAGCATCCGCCCCGATACCTACGTTGTGGTGGATAACTGCTACGGCGAATTTACCGAGGAGCTGGAGCCGCCCATGGTGGGGGCTGACCTTGCCATCGGGTCGCTCATTAAAAACCCCGGCGGCGGCTTTGCCGAGACCGGCGGCTACATCGCTGGCACCGCCCGTGCCGTGGAGCTTTGCTCCTATCGCCTTACCTGCCCCGGCATCGGCCTGGAGGTGGGGGCGACGCTGGACCAGAACAAGCATATGTTCCGCGGCCTCTTCTACGCCCCCCACACCGTGGCCGAGGCGCTGAAGACCGCCCATTTTGCGGCTTATATCTTTGAAAAAATGGGCTATACCGTGGAGCCCGGCTGGCAGGAGCAGCGCGCGGACATCATCCAGACCGTGCTCACCGAGAGCCCGGAGGGGCTGTGTGCCCTCTGCCGCGGCATCCAGGCCGGCTCTCCCGTGGATGCCTATGTGACTCCGGAGCCCTGGGCCATGCCCGGCTACCAGGACCAGGTGATCATGGCTGCCGGTGCCTTTGTACAGGGCGCCTCCATCGAACTTTCCGCCGACGGCCCCCTCCGTCCCCCCTACACCGCCTTTTTGCAGGGCGGGCTGACCTTTGAGAGCGGCCGCATCGGTATTCTGTCCGCTGCACAGGCCATGCTTTGCGCCTCGGGCAAAAAAACTGATTTCTGAAAGCGAGGTTTCTATGATGAAAAGAATTGTTGCACTGACGCTGCTGGTGCTGATGCTGTTTACCCTGGTGTCCTGCCAGGAGGCCGGCACACCGGAGGGCACCGTGAACGTAGCCATCGAAAACGCCAAATTCAATCTCTACGTGCCGGAGGCCACTTGGCTCTCCACCGCCAGCTCCGGCATTTCCGGCGCGCGGGTCTACTCCGGCGAGGATTTCTCCAACGTGAACGTGACGGTCTACTACCCGGAGGAAATGCTGACCGCCGCCGACTACTGGGAAAAGAAGTGCCTGCAGGAGTACGCCGCTTATTATAAGGAGTTCAAGGTGCTGGAGGAGAAGTGCGGCGACACCACCCTCGGCGGCCTTGACGCCAAGAGATACGTATTTGAAGGAAAGCTGGAGGGCGACGTGACCTACCGCTTCATGCAGGTCATGACGGTGAAGGATACGCTGGTCTACGTCTTTACCTACACCGCCAAGGCCGAGCTTTACGACAGTCACCTCACCGACGTGGAGGCCATGGTGGCCAACTTCACCTTCCGCTGATGATCTACCTTGATAACAGCGCCACCACACCGCTCTCTCCTGCGGTGCGGGAGGCCATGATCGCGGCCATGGATCGTTTTGGCAATCCCTCGTCCCTCCACGAGCTGGGGGGAGACGCCGCGCTTTTGTTGAAGGAGAGCCGTGCCGCCGTTGGCGAGGCGTTGGGAGAGCGATTCCTCCGGGACGGACAGCTTATTTTCACCTCCTGCGGCACCGAGGCCACGGCGCTGGCGCTGCTGGGCACCGCTCGCGCCAAGACAAGACGCACGGCGAGCGTGATCCTCACCACCGACTCGGAGCACCCCTCCGTGGAGGAGAATTTGCGGATTCTGGAGGCAGAGGGCTTCACGGTAGTGCGTATTTCCACCAAGGGCGGCGCCCTTGACGTGGACGAGGCCCTATCCTACTGTAACGAAAAGCTCTTTATGGTGACGATGATGCTGGTGAACAACGAAACCGGCGCCCGTTACCCCGTGGAGCAGATCTTTGCCGCCGCCAAGGCTGCCAACCCCGCCTGCGTCCTGCATACGGATGCGGTACAGGGCTTTTTGAAGATGCCCATTCGGGCAAAGAGCCTCGGCGCCGATCTTGTGACCCTCAGCGCCCATAAGATCCACGGCCCCAAGGGTGTGGGTGCGTTGTATATCGCGGAGCGGATGCTGAAGGAGCGGCGCATCGTGCCCTTTCTCTCCGGTGGCGGACAGGAATTCGGCCTTCGCTCCGGCACCGAGAATATGATCGGTATTGCGGGCTTTGCCGAAGCCGCCAGAATGGGGGCGGAGCGCCTGCGGGGCGATTTCTTCCGCATGACGGCGCTCTCAGAGCTGCTGATAGAGGGGCTTTCGGGCAGCGAGATCCGCGTGAACCGACCTCCGGTCACGGCGCCTCATATCGTCAGTCTGACCCTGCCCCACATCAAGAGCGAGACCATGCTCCACTTCCTTGCGGAGAGGGGGATCTCGGTTTCCAGCGGCTCTGCCTGCTCCTCCCATGCCAAGCACCCGAGCCGCACGCTCTTGGCCTTTGGCCTTACACCCGAGGAGGCGGATTCCACCATTCGCGTCAGCTTCAGCGCAGCCAATACGCCGGAGGACGTGGAGGCGCTTCTTGCCGCCCTCAATGAGGGGCTTGCCACCCTCGTGCGGATGAAAAAGTGAAACAAAATCCGGAATTTGCCTGCCGGGCGCAGGTCAGATTCCGGATTTTTCGTTTGGGAAACGCGCATATTTCCGCGCCTTGCCTCATACAGTATAGCGATATCGCGGGGCGAGGGCTGTTTCTCGTCCGAGCAACGAAAACGGAGGAGCGGAATATGGCAGAGCATTCGATTTACAAGGACATAGCAGAGCGTACGGGCGGAGACATTTACATTGGCGTGGTGGGGCCCGTTCGCAGCGGAAAATCCACCTTTATCACCCGCTTTATGCAGGAGCTGGTTCTGCCCAATATCGCCGACGGCTACAGCCGGGAGCGGGCGCGGGACGAGATGCCTCAGAGTGCGGCGGGCATGACCGTCATGACCACGGAGCCCAAATTCGTGCCCGACGAGGCCGTGGGGCTGACTCTTTCGGAGGGCGTCTCACTGCGGGTGAAGATGATCGATTGCGTGGGCTACATGATCCCGGAGGCGTTGGGCGGCGAGGAGAACGGTGCAGCCCGCATGGTGCACACTCCCTGGCAGGAGGAGCCGCTGCCCTTTTCCGAGGCGGCTGAGATCGGCACCCAGAAGGTGATGGGGGAGCACGCCACCATCGGGATGCTGGTGACCTCCGACGGTACCGTGGGGGATATTCCCCGTGCCTCCTTTGTGGCGGCGGAGGAGCGACTTATTAAAGAAATGAAGGAAATCGGTAAGCCCTTTGCGGTGGTGCTGAATTCCGCAGATCCGAGAGGGGAGGGGGCTATGGCCTTAGCCGCGTCGCTTGAGGCCGCCTACGGCGTGCCCGTGGCGTTGGTGAGCTGTCTGTCTCTCACGGCGGAGGATATCGGCGGTATTCTCTCCATGGTGCTGGGGGAATTTCCCATCAGTTCCCTTGGCGTGCATTTTCCCTGTTGGGTAAAGGCTCTGCCGGAGAGTCATCCCATCCGCCGCTCCCTGGTGGAGGAGGTTTGTCGGCTGGCGGGTGAGGTCAGCCGAATGGGGCAGGTTTCGGCGGTGTTTTCGCAGCTGTCTGAAAATCCCATGGCGGAATCCGCCGAGGTGACGGAGCTTGACATGGGCACCGGTCGGGCGGAGCTGCGGGTGACGCTGGCGCCGGAGCGATACTTCGAGGCTATCAGCGAGATTGCGGGTGAAAAGATCAGCGACGAGGGGGAGCTGTTTGCGCGGATGCAGGAGCTTTGCCAGATCCGTCGGAAATACGAGCGCGTGGCCGAGGCCTTGGAAAATGCCGAGCGGGACGGCTACGGCATCGTGATGCCACGGGTGGAGGATCTGCGGCTGGAGCGCCCCAGCATCGTAAAGCAGGGCGCGGGCTTCGGCGTGCGGCTTTCCGCGGCAGCGAAATCCCTGCATATCGTGCGGGCGGATATCGAGACCGAGTTGAATCCGATCATTGGTACAGAGCAGCAATCCGAGGAGTTTATGCGGGGGATCCTTTCGCAGTTTGAGGATGATCCCCAGAAGCTGTGGGAGTCCAATATGTTTGGTAAGAGTCTTTACGAGCTTGTCAGCGAGGGGCTCTGCCAGAAGCTTTCCCACATGCCGGAGGAGGCGCGTCAGAAGCTTTCCGAGACGCTGGAACGGATCATCAACGAGGGAAGCAGCGGGCTCATCTGCATTTTGTTGTAAGGATAAAGAAAATAAAAAGGAGCTGAGTCACCAAAACGTGTCTCAGCTCCTTGCTTTTATGTGTATTTGAACCCATAAACTGGGGTTTATCGAGGTGTTCATACAGCCTCGTAGGGGCGAACTGCGTTCGCCCGCCACAAGGGACAACCACCGCACACACGGGCGAACGAAGTTCGCCCCTACCGGGTGCGGCTCATCTCCGCATCGTCACATCAGACGCCCCGACAAATCAAAATTTGAATGATAAATTGGGGGTTATAAGGGTGATGAATACGCAGCATGTGATAGGCTCCCTTGGGCAAAGGGAGCTGGCGCATAGCGCCTGAGGGATTGTCAAAATCCTTTTTTTACAACCCTTCCGTCGCGGTGAACCGCGGCACAACTCCCACTTATACAGGGGAGGCTGACGCACGTTTTGTCTCGCCGCATTGTGTAGTGCGAACATATCCTGGACCGTCCGGGAGGCCGGTCCCTACAGGGTGTGGAGGTAGCCGCATCGCCACATCAAACTCCCACGATAAACCAAAATAAATCCACCGTTTGAGGTTTTTTACTTTGTTCGCACCTTTCCACCTCCTTTTTTGAAGGTTTTTGCGGAGGTGTGGGTGAATTTTTTGCCCGGAAGGGCAAAAAAGAGGGGACGTGCGCGAGCGCCCACTGTGTGGGATGCAGCGAGCGCTAAGGATGTGTCCTGTCCTCGGCTGCGCCGAGACTGCAAGTTTGCCTGTGGCAAACATTGCCGCGTCGCAGAACGCGAGCAAAACG
>JAFTQT010000022.1 GCA_017462615.1 Clostridia bacterium
ATACCTTCAACGGCGGCCAGGGCGTATGGCTTGACTCTCCTATGATCGATATGATCCACGGCGAGGGCACCATCGAGAAGCGTATTCCCGCTATGCTGCGTATGTACCTCAAGTACGGTATCGATATGCGCAAGCAGCCCATCCTCATTTACCCCACCCTCCACTATCAGAACGGCGGTATCAAGATCGGCGTCAACGGTATGTCCGAGGTGGAGAACCTGTTTGTTGCCGGTGAGGCTGTTGGCGGTATCCACGGTGAGAACCGTCTGATGGGCAACTCTCTGCTTGATATCATCGTATTCGGTCGTAACGCCGGTGTCAACGCCGCCGCTGCTGCCAAGAACGTTGAGCTGGGCAAGACCCTGACCCTGTCCCATGTGGACGACTTCATGAAGGAGCAGGCCGCTGCCGGTATCAAGACCGACGTGGTATCCCCTAAGCTGTTGCCTCGTTACACCCACGGCAACCCCGTGTTTGACGAGCCCAACGCCAAGCTGATGAAGTAATTTCGCTTTCATACCGCACACCCGCCTCGGCGGGTGTGCGGATGACACCGTACATCAGGCTGCCGCATTCCGCGCAGAAGGGAATTACCCCATAAACGGTATCAAAAACCGCTTTTCTGCGTGAAATACGACAGCCTGCAACCTAAATCTTTTGGAGGAAATATTAAAATGGTTCTCTTTGGAGAAACGCTTAAAATTCAAGGCGTAACCTTCCTTGTTTTTTCTGTTTTCGTGATTGCCGCACTCGGCTATCTGCTTGGAAGAATCACCATCAAGGGTGTGAATCTGGGTACTGCCGGCGTGTTCCTGGTGGCACTGCTTTACGGCTGCTTGCTGTACAACGTGCTGGATAAACAGTTGATGGCGGGTGTTGTTTCCTATACTACCAACGCACTGAAGGTTGTGGAAAATATCGGCCTTATCCTGTTCGTGACCTCGGTTGGCTTTATTGCCGGCCCCAAGTTTTTTGGAAATCTGAAAAAGAATTTCAAAACCTATATTCTTTTGGGTTTGATCATCATTGTTTCCGGTGCCGCTGTATGCGCCGGTTGTGTGCTGATCCAGAGCAACTTTACCGACCTTTCCAAGCCCGAGCTGGCCGCTATCATGGCGGGTCTGTTCTCCGGTGCTTTGACCTCTACCCCCGCTTTCTCTGCCGCCAAGGACGCCGCCGGCGACCTTGCTTCTCTGGTTGCCGTTGGTAACGGTATTGCTTATATCTTCGGTGTTATCGGCGTTGTACTGTTTGTGCAGCTGGTGCCCAAGTTCATGAAGGCCGATATGGCCGCAGAGCGCGCCAAGATCTCCGGTGGCGATGCCGATACTGGCGAGGAGCCCACCGAAGCAAAGAGCACCAAGAAGCTGATTGAGATCGATCCCTTCGGCATTGCCGCTTTTGCGGTGGCTGCCATTCTCGGCGTATTCTTCGGCTGCTTCAAGTTTGGTAACTTCTCCCTCACTACCACCGGCGGTTGCTTGCTGGTAGCTCTTGTGCTGGGTCACTTCGGCAAGATCGGCCCCGTCAAGATGATGCCCTCCACCCAGACGCTGAAGGTGTTCCGAGAGTTCGGCCTGATGCTGTTCCTCATTGGTGCAGGTATCGCGGGCGGTGCCAAGTTTGTACAGTACTTTGAGGCAATTTACTTCCTCTACGGTGCTGTCATGACGCTGGTTCCCATGATCATCGGCTTTGTTTTCGCCAAGTACGTGCTGAAAATGCACCTGCTCAACAGCCTTGGCTCCATTACCGGTGGCATGACCTCTACCCCTGCACTGGGCACGCTGATCCAAGTGTCCGGAACCGAGGACGTAGGCTCCGCATACGCCGCAACCTACCCCATCGCGCTGATTTCCGTTGTGCTTTGCGCCCAGTTTGTTATCATTCTGTTTGGCTAAAGCATAAAAAACAAGAGGAAGGGTGCTGTTTTGTGCCCTTCCTCATATTTTTTGAAATTTTTCAAACTTTTTTTCAAAAAGGTATTGCATTTTGAAAAAGAATGTGGTATAATATCACCGTTGCCGATTTGGCCCGTTAGTCAAGCGGCTAAGACGTCGCCCTCTCACGGCGAAGGCATGGGTTCGATTCCCGTACGGGTCACCACGAAATGAAGCACCGCATTCGCGGTGCTTTTTTCATTTCGCGGCAACCCGTACGGGAACTCGTCCATGCACAACTTGAAAAGTTGTGCATGGACGTTCGTTGCTCTGCGCTTTGCGCAGAGCAGGAGCTTGGCTTGGCGGTCAAAGACCGCCACTTGCTGTCGCAAGCTCGCCAAGCTCCCATCTTTCCACATAGTTGGTCGCGGATTTAAGATTAGTTGATGTTTGGTACGCCCCATCGGGGCGAAATTTCCGTACTTTTACCATCCACCCCTCTGGGGTGGTCTTTTCTTTGTGGCGGCTCGTTTCGCGGAAACGAGCCCTGCAAGATGCCGCTGATCTTTGGAAGCTGAAGTTCTATGGCGCATCTTGCCCCTTGGCGGCTTGCCGACAAGGAGTTCGATAGCCGCAAAGCGGCGTCCCGTACGGGTCACCAATCTAAACCTAAAACGAACACAAAAGGTGTAAGTTTTAGGTTTTTTCTTTGCAAAAATTTTAATCAGGTTTGGCATACAAAAGGAATTGAAAAAAATGTCGTTTTATGCTATAATAAAATAGAAATTGACACTTTGGAGCAAATCTATGCCGTTTCTTATATTTTTATTTTTGTCTCTGATTATAACAATATTTTTTATTGTTCGTAATTTAATCCAAAAAAAGTATACTGTATTTGTCTTGCAAAATAGTATTTACCTAAAAAAATTACAAGAAATAAATTGCAAGTATAAATTTTTCAGCCACATTGATTTTAATCAATCCCATACTTACGATAATGAAAATTTTTATTGTGATATTACTTGTTTAGATTATTTGATTTATCAGCTTCAATTTATAAGCACCAAAGTAATAGACCAAATTAACAAGGAAAAACAAAACAATAGATTGTATACAGAATATCAAAAAGAAGTAGTCGCATTAGAAGTAGGAAAATTTCTAATTGATATAGGGAAGTTGAAGTATGATAAATTAGTTGCAACCGAAAAGCGATTGATAAATCAAACTATTTTCGCTAAACCACACACAAATTTTTACATAGCTGTTACCTTGTTTTGTTCACAAATAAATGGGCGTATTTATGCTAAGAAAAATGAAATATATTATGCAGATGATATACTCGCTTTAATTAAAAGATTAAGAAACCGTAATGGAACTTTTTATAACGACCGTGCAATATGGGATTCAATATGTCGTGTTGAAAGGGGTAAAGTTTCAAATAAAATGAGATTTTCCATATATCAAAGAGATGGGTATCGGTGCCGTAAATGTGGTGTTTCGGGAAGGCATGCACAATTAGAAGTTGATCACATTATACCGATAGCAAAAGGTGGAAAAAGCACTTATAATAATTTGCAAACTCTTTGCCATAAATGCAATGTAGAAAAAGGCGACAATCTTTATTAAATATGAGGTAGGGTTTATTTCCTGCCCTTGATTTTATAAAAAAGAGCATAGAAATTGTTCGTTTTACGCTCAAATCGGCTCGCCACAAAGAAAAGCCCCCTCATTCGAGGGGGCTTTTCTTGTTGCCGGCTCGTTTCGCGGAAACGAGCCCTGCAAGATGCCGCTGATCTTTGAAAGCTGAAGTTCTATGGCGCATCTTGCCCCTTGGCGGCTTGCCGCCAAGGAGTTCGATAGCCGCAAAGCGGCGTCCCGTACGGGTCACCCCTACCAACAGGGCGAAATTCCCGTACTCTGAGCCCCTTCGAATGAGCGGTCTTTCATAAAGCGAGCGCCGTTTCTTCTTTTTTCCCTTGACATTTGCCGTTCTTTTTATTATAATTTAGTTGTTATCATATTTACTTCTACAAAAAAAGGAGAACAAAAATGGCAAACGTATGCGTTATCACCGGCGGCGGCTCCGGCATGGGGCTTGAGGCTGCCAAGTTTATGCCCAAGGATAAGATCATCGTCATTTCCGGCAGAACCCTCTCGAAGCTGGAGGGCGCGGTGGAGGAGCTGAAGGCGCTGGGCTTTGAGGCTTACGCCAAGACCTGCGATACCTCCAAGCGCGAGAGCGTCAAGGAGCTGGTGGAGTTTGCCACCTCCCTCGGTACGGTCAAGAACGTGATCAACTCCGCCGGCGTTTCCCCCGCTATGAAGGGCACCCAGGAGGGGATCCTGCGTATCAACGCGCTGGGCACCGTGTATATCAACCAGGAGTTTTCCAAGGTGATGGAGCCGGGCAGCGTCATCGTGGACGTGTCCTCCAACTCCGCCTACGTGCTGCCCTCCTTCCTCATCAATAAGAAGGTGTA
This sequence comes from Clostridia bacterium, assembly GCA_017462615.1. GTDB lineage: Bacteria > Bacillota > Clostridia > Oscillospirales > CAG-272 > Firm-07. The sequence goes on from JAFTQT010000022.1 coordinate 4,361, forward strand.
TGCGCTGGCCGAGACCGACGAGGAGACCTTCCTCAAAAAGCTGATCAAGAAGAGCAACCTGGCCAAAGGCGAGTATCAGCGCAAGGGCTTCGCCTACTCCCTTTCCAAGAATTTCGTGGTCTGGTACGCCAAGAAGTGCGCCTTTGAGTACGGCAAGAAGGGCATCCGTGTGGTTTCCCTCAGCCCCGGCCTCATTGCCACCGGCATGGGCAACATGGAAAAGGAAGAGGGCGGCATGCTGATCCCGTTCTCCGCCGAGGAGCGTATGGGTAAGCCCGAGGAGCTGGGCTATGCGCTGGCCACCGTTGCCGACGAGCGCAACGGCTACCTTGCCGGTGTGGACGTGCTCTGTGACGGCGGCAGCACCAACGGTATGAAGGAATTCAAAAAGAAGAAATGATGAAAAAGCCCGCCCCGAGAGGGGCGGGCTTTTTGAATAAATTCAATACCGTTTGGGGGGATTTCGCAAAACGGTGGTTTTTGGATTTACAGCGTCGCGCCGAAGTCGGAAACGATCACCTGACCGGTAATGGCGCGAGACTCATCGCTGGCAAGGAACAGGAGAATGTTTGCCACGTCGATGGGCATGCAGGGGGTGACGGACAGGTTCATGTGCTTGTTCATCTGGCCCATCATGTTGGGGTCCAGGGTCTTAGGATCGGTGGTCATGGTCATGGGGGTCACGATGGTGCTGGGGTTTACGGAGTTGCAGCGGATGCCCGTGCCGGTGAAGCGCAGGGCGGTGTGCTTGGTGAGACCGATCACAGCAGCCTTACTGGTAACGTAGGAGGCGCCGCCCGTGCCGAATGCGCCGGCAACGGAATCGAGATTGATGATGGAGCCCTTGTTCTGCTTCATCATTTCCTTCACAACGGCTCTGGTGCAGTAGAGGCACCCCTTGGTGTTGATGCCCAGCACCCATTCGAGATCCTCGTCGGTGCAGCAGTCGATGGGCTTGAGGCCTGCCTCCAGCACGCCGGCGTTGTTGACCAGCACGTCGATCTGGCCGTAGGCTTCTACCACCTTGGCCACCATTTCCTCCACGGCCTCTACCTTGGATACGTCGCAGGGAATAGGCAGCACCTCGCCGCCTGCCTCGCGAATTTTAGCAGCAACCTCCTCCAGCTGGGGCACGCGTCTTGCGGTGATGACCACCTTTGCGCCCTCCTTGGCAAACAGCTCTGCGGTTGCGGCGCCTACGCCGGAGTTGCCGCCGGTGATGATGGCTACTTTTCCATCCAAACGTCCCATATTTTGTATCTCCTTTTGGGTTTATAAATTTGATAGCCGGGAGGCTACTGTTAGTATTATAGCATATTTTGCGCTTTTGTCAAGAGCGGCGTGACTGTTTTGTGCCAGCGGGGGCGGAACCCTCCAGCACCTTCAGGTATTCCTTTGGCGTGCAGCCGAACTCCTCCAGAAAGGCACGGTAGAAGGTGCGTACCGAGTTAAAGCCGCTCTCCAGCGCGCAGCTGGTGACGTTCAGCTTACGTTCCCGCAACAGGATCACCGCGTTTCGCAGGCGGATGGTATTGATATACCGCCCCAGGGGGATGTGAAAGCAGGAGCGGAAATGCTTTGCCACGTAATGGGGGGAGTAGCCCAGCGCCGAGGCCACCACGGAGAGGGAAATGTTTTCCTTGTAGTTGGCGTTGATGTACAACAGCAGCTTGGAGAGCAGGGGAGAGTTGAAGCTTTCCTCCTGCTGCGGCTCCGTGTGATGCAAGATAGCCCCCAGCATCACGCCGATATAGCCCCGCTTTTCCACTTCGTTGAGCTGTGGGGCGTGAAGGGCAGAGAGGGCAAGGCTGATGCGCGCCAGGGTCTCGGGTGCCTGCAGTATCGTGGAGATGCGCGTTGCCTGCGCTGCAGCCACAAAATCCTCACAAAGCTCCGTGGGAACGCACACCACCGTAGCCTTGGCGCTTTCGCCCACCGCGTTATAGAGGTGCGCCTGATAGCTGGTGGCGATGGCGGCCTCCCCCTCGCGCAGCACGTACTTTTTCTCGTTGATCCAAACCTCTACCGCGCCCTCCGTCACCTGGATTAGCTCAATCTGAGAATGGAAGTGAAGGGTAGAGCCGCGTTTGATGCAGTAATCCGCGACAAAGAGATTGGGATCCATTTCTCGCTTGATACCAAATATTGCTTGCATAAAAGCCCCCAAATGTCACAAAAATAATCGATTTTGTCAAGATTATGCCAAAATTCTTTGATATACTCATTATAAGCCTACATGTGCACATTGTCAAGCGTGTTTCGCGCTGTGGGAGGAATGATTATGATGTTTTCGCGCAGGGATCTTTTTAAAATCATCTGGCCGCTGTTTCTGCAGCAGGTGCTTTCCATCACCGTGGGTATGGCCGACTCCATGATGGTGGCCAGCGCCGGCGAAACGGCGGTTTCGGGCGTGTCGCTGGTGGGCACGCTGGATGTTTTGCTGATCTATATTTTTTCCTCCGTCGCCACGGGCGGTGCGGTGGTGATCTCTCAGGCCATCGGTCGCAAGGATCAAAAATTTGCGCAGAATGCGGCCAAGCAGCTGATCTGGACGGTGACCCTCATTGCTTTTGTGGTTGGCGGCACCTCATTTTTGTGCCGGCATCCGTTGCTCCATGTGCTGTTTGGCGATGCGGAGGCGGCTGTTATGGACAGTGCTCTCGATTATTTCTTCTGGATGTCGCTTTCCTTCCCCTTCCTTGGACTTTTCAACGGCGTGGCCGCCGTATTTCGCGCCGAGGGCAATTCCATGATCGGTATGAAGCTTTCACTCCTGATGAATACCGTCAACATCGGCGGCAATGCGTTGTTGATTTTTGGGTTTCATATGGGTGCCGGCGGTGCGGCGCTGGCAACGCTTTTTTCCCGCGCGGTAGGAGCCTTTGTGATCGTTTGGCTGGTGCATAAACAGGATCACTATGTTTACGTGGAGAACCTTTGGCACTGTCGCCCGGATTTTGGTGTGATCAAGCGGATCTTGCGCATCGGAATCCCCTCGGGCTTGGAAAACAGTATGTTTCAGTTCGGCAAGCTTCTCACGCAGAGCCTTGTGTCTACGCTGGGCACGGCCAGCATTGCCGCCAATGCGGTGGCGGGCTCTTTGGTTTCTCTGCAATATGCACCGGGTGCAGCGGTCAACGGCGCGATCTTCGCGGTGATCGGTCAGTGCGTGGGTGCAGGCGAGGAAAAACAGACCAAGCGTTATTCCCGTATTTTGCTGGGCGTTCTGTACGGCTCGCTGGGGGTGATCGCCATCGGCATGAGCCTGCTGGCAGGCCCGTTGGTGCGGCTGTACGGCCTTGAGGGCGAGTCCTTTGAAATGGCCAAGCGCATGCTGATCGTGCACAGCATGATCGCCATTGCGATCTGGCCCTTGGGCTTCGGCTTGCCCAATTGCTTCAACGCGGCGGGGCATGTGAAGTTTACGCTGTTTATTTCCGCCACCTCCATGTGGCTGTTCCGCGTGGCGGGTGCTTACCTTTTGACCGTGCCCTCTCTTACGGTGTTCGGTCTCACCATTCCCGGTGCCGGAATGGGCGTGATGGGCGTTTGGACGGCTATGTTTATCGACTGGGCCTTCCGCGGCTGTATGTATATCGTTCGTTACCTGCGCGGCAGATGGGTACACGCAAAGGTGTAAAAAAGAATAATAAATCCCCCGAAACGCATACCGTTTCGGGGGATATTTGCATTTTTCGCGTTTTATTCCTCGGTGACCACCGCGATGCCCAGATCGGCCAGAGCCTTGGGATCGGCGGGGGCGGGGCAGGCGGACATCAGCTCGCTGGCGTTCTGCACCTTGGGGAAGGCGATGACGTCGCGCAGGGAATCGGCACCGGTCATCACCATGGCAAGGCGGTCAAGACCCATACCGGAGCCACCGTGAGGCGGTGCGCCGTACTTATAGGCATCCACCAGGAACCCGAATTTCTTCTCGATATCCTCGGCGGTGAGGCCAAGGGCGGCGAACATCTTCTCCTGCAGCTGCCAGTCGGTGATGCGGATGGAGCCGGAAAGCAGCTCCGTGCCGTTCAGCACCATATCGTAGGCCTTGGCGCGGACGCTGCCGGGATCGCTTTCAAGATAGGGCAGGCACTCCTCCATGGGCATGGTGAAGGGATGGTGCATGGCGTCCCAGCTGCCGGTCTCCTCGTTCCACTCGAAGAAGGGGAACTCGGTGATCCACAGGAAGTTGAACTTGGTGGGGTCAATCAGCTCCAGCTTCTTGCCCAGAATGTTGCGCAGCGCGCCCAGGGTGGGCAGTACCACGCGGTTCTTGTCGGCAACGATCAGAGCGACGTCGCCCTTTTCCATGCCGAGGGCGGCAAGCAAAGCGGTCTGCTCCTCGGGGGTGAGGAACTTGGCGAAGGAAAGGTTGGGGGCATCCTCCACCCAACGAATATAGGCAAGACCCTTAGCACCGATGCCCTTGGCGTGCTCGGTGAGCTTATCGATCTCCTTGCGGGTGAGGGTAGCGGCGGCATTCTTGGCCACGATGCCGCGCACGCTGCCGCCGTCCTTGACGGCGCCGCTGAATACGGCAAAGCCGCAGTCCTTCACGACGTCGGAGAGATCCATGATCTCCATGCCGAAGCGGGTGTCGGGCTTATCGCTGCCAAAGCGCTCCATGGCCTCGGCAAAGGTCATGCGGGGCATGGGGAGGGGAATTTCAACGCCGAGAAGCTCCTTGAAGGCGCGGGCGATGAAGCCCTCGTTCATTTCCATAATGTCCTCCTGGGTGGCGAAGGACATCTCCAGGTCGATCTGGGTAAATTCGGGCTGGCGGTCGGCGCGCAGGTCCTCGTCACGGAAGCAGCGTGCCAGCTGGATGTAACGGTCAAAGCCGGAAAGCATCAACAGCTGCTTGTAGATCTGGGGGGACTGGGGCAGGGCATAAAAGCTGCCCTTATGCACGCGAGAGGGCACCAGATAGTCGCGGGCACCCTCGGGGGTGGCCTTGATCATCATGGGGGTCTCGATCTCCATGAAGCCGTTCTCGTAGTAATACTCACGGGCAACGCGAGCCAGCTCGTGGCGCAGGCGGATGTTGCGCTGGAGCTCGGGGCGGCGCAGGTCCAGGTAGCGGTACTTGAGGGCGGTCTCGTCCTTCACGCGCTTGGTGTCGGAAACCTCAAAGGGAGGGGTCTGGGCGGCGGAAAGGATCTTCATCTCCTTCACGTACACCTCCACCGCGCCGGTGGGGATGTTGGTGTTGACGGCACCGCCGCGGCGGCGGAGCTTGCCGTGGGCAACCAGCACGTACTCGGCACGGCAGGAAAAGGCCTTTTCGAATACCGTTTTGGGGGTGTCGTCGTCAAAAGCCAGCTGCAGGAGACCGGTGCGGTCTCTGAGATCAATGAAAATAAGGGAGCCGAGGTCGCGCTGACGCTGTACCCAGCCCATAACGCAAACGTCCTCGCCAATATTCTGCTCGCTCAAGGTGCCACAATAGTGGGTGCGCTTGTCCTGCGCGGTCAAAAATTCTGCCATATCGATATCCTTTCAGATGATTTCGCCCTTGCTGGTGAACAGGGGCAGCTTTTCAAGATAAATGAGGTCGTCGCGGTTTTGGGCGTCGCCCTCGGCAAGGATGGTCATTTTGCCACAGACGTTGCCGCCGGCAGCCTTGACCAGCTCTTCTACGGCGCGAAGCGACTCGCCGGTGGAGATCACGTCGTCCACGATGAGAATGCGCTTGCCCCGCATCAGGTCGGCGTCCGCCCGGTCAAGATAGAGCTTCTGCTCCTTGGCGGTGGTGATGGAGTGCACGGTGACCTCAAACACGTCGGTCATATAGAGCTTGGGGGTCTTGCGGGCAAGAAAATACTTCTGATTGCCGGCCAGACGCGCCATTTCGTGGGCCAGCGGAATACCCTTGGCCTCGGCGGTGATCAGATAATCGTAGGCGGGCGCTCTTTCCAGCAGCGCCTTGGCGGCGGCAGTGGTCAGCTCCGGGTCTCCGAAGATGACGAAGGCCGCAATGGAAAGGTTCTCGTTCAGCGGGCAAAGCGGCAGCTCACGGTCCAGCCCCGCAATGTTCATTTTATAAGTCAGCATAGTCGTTCCTCCTTGCATATCAACCTATTTAATTATACACAACTTTAGCGAAAAGTCAATGGCTTTTCACGAAAGTATAGAGATCAACCGCTCAATGGGGGCGTAATCGTTGTAGGAATGCTTCACGGCGGCGTCCGTTTCGGCGGTCAGGGCGAGGATGCGGGCGAGCCGCGCGGCGGTGGTGCGGGAGGCGGAGCGGATAAGCAGCCCTGCCCGGTATTCCCGCAGCTTGGTAAGCGTCACGATCTCCGGCTTGGTCTTGCCCTCGTCCAAGAGTAGCCGCACGCGGTAAATGTCGGAGAGGTTGGAGGTGATCTCACCCAGGATCAGATTGGGGGGCTTACGCTCGAATTTCAGCACGGCCAGCGCCTCCAGCGCCTTGGCGCTGTTGCCGTCCAGGATGGCGTTGGAGAAGGCGTAGGTGCCAAGCTCGGTATTTGGTGCCGCAACGGTATAGATATCGTCTCGCTCCAGCGTGCTGCGCCCGGCGGCCAGCACGTAGCAGGCCAGCTTTTCGATCTCGCTTGACAGCACGAACATATTGTGCCCCACGTAGGCGATCAGCTCCGCGCAGAGGGCGGGGGAGGCGGTGACCTGCAGATGCGCGAAGTGCTTGCCTGCCCAGACCGCCAGGCGCGCGTCGGTCTGCGCATCAAAGCGCACGGGCGTCGCCACCTCGGAAAAGCGCTTCAGAATGGGCGAAAGCGGTGCCTTGGCGGATTTCCCCTCCTCGATGAGGCCGGCGGCCACGTGAATGATAACGGTGTTATAATCGTAATCCTGAAGCTGCCGAAGCACCTCCAGCAGGTCGTCCAGCTCACCACGGAAGCTGGTGAAATCAATGCCTCGCAGCAAAATGAGGCGCGCCTCGGTCATCATCGGGGGCGGCATCATGGCGTCCAGCAGCTTTTCCGGGGTGTAGTCCAGCGCGTCGATGGTCACGTCGTTGAAGATGGCAAAGGCAGGATCGGGACACAGCGCCTCACGGGAAAGGCGCACGGCCACGCTTTTGAGGTAATCCTCGTCGCCAAAAAAGAGAAAGGCACGGCCGGGGATCTGATTCAGTTGCTTGCGGTATTCCGCCTCGGTGATGATGGGAAACATCGTCGTCCTCTCTTTCTTGTTATCTCTTTCTATTTTAACACCAAAAGTGCATATTTGTCAATCCAAAAGGTGAATTTGTCGCAGTTTTTTATAGGTTACACAAAATCAAAAAAAGTTGAAAAAACCACTTGCAGAGAAAGGGGGTGAAGTGTTATAATAAAATATCATACCGGTTGAATTTTATGTGTGCGGCACAGCCGCGGAAAAGGAGAGTATCTATGGACATGAACAAGAGACCCGAAAGCATGGTACGTATCACCACCAAGGAGCTGGCAGACGCCTTTATTGCCGAGCAGGTAGCGGCAGTTCGCGCGCAGGTGGGGGACAAGAAGGTGCTGCTCGCACTGTCGGGCGGTGTAGATTCCTCCGTGGTGGCAGCGCTGCTGGTCAAGGCCATCGGGCAGCAGCTGGTTTGTGTGCACGTCAACCATGGCCTGATGCGCAAGAACGAGTCTGAGAGCGTGATTGAAATTTTCCGCAATCAGCTGAACGCCAATCTTATTTACGTGGATGCCACCGACCGATTCCTGAACCTGCTGGCAGGTGTCAGTGATCCCGAAAGCAAGCGTAAGATCATCGGCAAGGAGTTCATTGAGGTGTTTGCCGACGAGGCACGCAAGCTCGCGGGCGTGGAGTTCCTCGCCCAGGGCACCATTTACCCCGATATTCTCGAAAGCATCAAGCAGGCCGAGGGCAAGAAGGCCGTGAAGTCCCATCACAACGTGGGCGGGCTGCCGGAGGATCTGAAATTCGCGCTGGTGGAGCCCTTGAAGCTCCTCTTTAAGGACGAGGTGCGCGTGGTGGGCGAGGCTTTGGGCCTGCCCCATGCCATGGTGTACCGTCAGCCGTTCCCCGGCCCCGGTCTCGGTGTCCGTTGCCTCGGTGCCATTACCCGCGACCGTCTCCACGCGCTCCGCGAGGCCGATGCCATCCTGCGCGAGGAGTTTGACAACTGCGGTCTTGCTGAAAAGACCTGGCAGTACTTCATTGCCATCCCCGATATCAAAAGCGTGGGCGTAAAGGACGACAGCCGCTACGAGGGCTGGCCCGCCATCATCCGCGCCGTCAATACCAAGGATGCCATGACAGCCACCATCGAGGAGATCCCCTACGCCGTGCTGCACAAGATCTGCGCCCGCATCACCACCGAGGTGGAGGGCATCAACCGCGTGCTGTACGACATTACGCCCAAGCCCACCGGTACGATCGAGTGGGA
>JAFTQT010000023.1 GCA_017462615.1 Clostridia bacterium
CAAAGTCCCATTCGGGGGTGTTTCTTTTTGCCCGGCGGCCTATGGCCGCAAGAAATCGCCCAGCGGCGAAGCCGCGGGGCGGGGCAAGTTTTGCGGTTTGCAAAGCAAACGGCGGTGTTCAGCCGCCGAGCAAGCTTAGCTTGTAAAACCGTCTCGCGGTTTTACAATATCGAGCACCCGTGATCCCCTCCCCTCCCCGCGCATTTTGTCGCACAAAAAAATTTCAAAAATCGCAAAAAAGGGGTTGACAAGTGCCTGACTATCTGTTATAATAGTTAGGCATTCTGAATACGGCGCCATGGCCAAGCGGTAAGGCAAAGGTCTGCAACACCTCTATCCCCAGTTCGATTCTGGGTGGCGCCTCCAACACGTGTTGACAAAAAAGATGCCAACCGAAAAACCCGAGATTTTCTCGGGTTTTCTTCGTTTTTCGCCGTTTTTCGGCACTTTGCGCGCAAAGTGCGGCTTTTCTTGAAATTCGGATTTTAACGAAAATAAAAAGATGCCAAACGGCGTTTTAGGGCTAAGGACCGGAAATGAACCTTTACCTTGCCTTTTTGTTTGCAGGTATTGACCAATATTAGAAAATGTGCTATAATGAAATCAGAAAGGCGGCGGAAATATGGGATGCTTGTTTTTTCCTTTGGAACTATTGGGCGATGCAATTATTGAAGGTTGGTTTTTCTTAATGGAATGGATCATTCCCGAACGATATCTTTCGCGTACCTTTCGAACTATTTTAAGAATTCTTGTTTGGGTATTTTCTGCCTTACTGTTGTTTGTAATGCTATTGGGCGTTTTTGCTCTTATTTCCGATGACATATACGTAAAACAAATTGGAAAATATATGTTTTTTATTCCACTTGGTATAAGTGCTGTGCAAATTATCTTCGGAATTATCGTTCGCATTGTTTCAAAAAGGAAAAAATAAGGCGGCATCTTTTTTGTCAACACGTCTCAAACAAAAGAGCACTGCGAGAGCAGTGCTCTTTTGTTTGGCAATGAAGCGCACCTGCGGTGCATGAAGCGAGTTGCGAAGCAACTCATGAAGCAGGGCTTCGCCCTATGAAGCGAGCCTTCGGCTCACGGAAGAGTTGTGTGCGCTTCGCTTCATACGAGCGTAGCGAGTGCTTCATAGAAGCCGTAAGGCTTCTGCTTCATATTCGCGAAGCGAATGCTTCATTTGTCCCTTGCGCCCCGCCCCAAAGTATGCTATAATAAAACCAGAAAGGTGGTGTGTATATTTATGGAAATATATAAATTTGAATTCGGTTCTTTCATGAATATTATTTTTGCACTTGCCGCCATCGGAATGCTTGTGGTTTCTGCGCTTGTTGTCAAATTTATAGCTCGACAAATGAAGAACAAGTTAAAGAACGGGTTGAAATATTTCTTTAAACGTATTCTTGTCTTTATACCATTTGTGATCATTCCTCTTGTGTTTTCAACTGTATTTGCCACCCAATTTATAAAATACACATCTTGGGATTATCATATGGAAAAAGGGAACGCCTCTGTTTTAGAGGGAGATGTTACTGTTGTTTCGGTGGAGGAAGAATATTATAGGGGAAATTTTTCAGGATATAACGTTGTTATAGAAATAGAAGGGCAGATCATTTCCCCTGCCAATACTTTTTCTGAAGAAGTTGTGGATGCCTTTGAAAGCAATCAAATACTTATCATACAGTACGGTGAGATTAAAAATGATGGTACATATATTTGGAGTATCAAAACATCAAACTGATGGCATCTTTTTTGTCAACACGCAAAAGCACCCCGAACGGGGTGTTTTTTACTTTTGCGCTTTTGCAGGGGCGTTGGTTGAACGCCTGCCGGCGCCCTTTTGGCCACACTCTCTTGTCAAATTATGCTGCAAATATTGCACAATACAAAAATTTATGATATAATGGCGATGAAAAAGAATACGGCGCACAAACGTCAAAACCTTACTCTCGCTCAAATGGAGGCAAGCAAAAATGAGACTCTCGATCAATGAGAATTATTTAACCTTTCGACCCGGAGAGCGCCGCACACAGAAGGAGGCTATCCGGCTGATCCGAAACGCCGGCTTTGACACGGTGGACTTCGGTTTATTCAATCTTGGAAAGCACCCCGACGAGGGCGAGGATCACGCGGCTTGGATCGCGGACTGCAAAAGATACTGCGACGGGCTTGGTGTGAAGATCAATCAAACACATGCTCCTTTTTATGAAGGATGCCCGATGCCGGAGGGCTATCGCGAACGTCTTTTGAGGTGCGTGCGGGATACAGCGGCCCTGGGGGCTGACTGCATGGTCGTTCATGCCGATACCTGGTATGAAAAAAGCTATCATCAGTGGAATTACGAGGCGGTTCTCGCGGCTGTATATGAGGTCTATGCCCCCGCTGTAGAGCTGGCGGCGCAGCTTGGCGTTAAAATTGCCATGGAGACGCTGCACGAGTGGCTCGGTAACGTCTATCACCGCGTGCGTCTTTGCACGTTTGTGGAGGAGCTGAACGACATCGTTGGCAAATTTAACTGCGATACGGTGGGCGTTTGTTGGGACTTTGGCCACGCGGGGCTTGTGTATAAGGACGATCAATTTGAAGCCATGAAGCGGTTGAAGCACCCCATTATTGCCACGCACATTCACGACAACACCTTCAAACGTGACGCGCACCTTCTCCCCTTCCAGGGCTCCATCGATTGGTACAAGGCCATGCAAGCACTCGCGGAGGTCGGGTATGCGGGCGATCTCACGCTTGAATTGAATCACGGCGCAATTCCGGACGAGCTTGCCCCGAATTTCCTTGACTATACGTACAAGACGATCACGCATCTTGCAGACGTTTTCGTATCCTGCAAGGATGCAGCGGCGCGTTGAATGACCGTTGCGCCGCGCAGCTTTGTTTTTTGCACCCTCTCCAAAATGCGCTATAGGCGCACGCCCGATTTGACCGCAAAAAAGGAGAACCACCATGTTTTTTGATGAATATGAATTGATCATTGGCGAGGAACAGGAATCCCCCTTTCTGAACAAATACGGCGTTTATCAGGACGGCACCACACCCATGTACCGCGACACCGACGGCAGGCTCTGGGCCATGAGCGGCCATTCCCATATGGGGCATATCGCCATGTTTGCGGGCACCTGCCTTGACGATATGCGTCATATGTGGGAGATCCAAACGACCTTCCGCATCGGCCACGCCGATCACGCCTTCGATGGCATCCGCTACCCCGACGGCGTACTGCCCCGCGGCAGCATCTGGCCCTTTGGGCTGTATATCTGCCCCAACACCCATCGCTTTTTCTGCTGGTTTCACAACGAAACGGGCTGGAACGGCAAGGGCAGCGCCTACGATGCCTTTGGCCCCTGTGAAACGCCACGGTTTGACTCGGATTTCCGCCACGTGGGGCTGATGCACTCGGATGACGAGGGCAAGACCTGGACATTTGACCGCTGGGTGCTTTCTGCAGAGGAGGTAGGCTTTACCGACAGATACGCACCCGTCTCGGGCGTGATGGGCCAGCGGGGCGATATCATCCGCTTCGGCAGCGGCGATTTTTGCATGTATGTTGAGCCGGACGGCGATCATATCTACGTATTTTACAACATTCTCACCATGGATCTATCGCAAAAAAGCACAGGCGAGGCGTGGCTCGGCTGTGACGCCTACGTGGCTCGCTGCCGCAAGCGCGCGGACGGCACTATGGGTGATTTTGTCAAATACTATAACGGCGCCTTTTGCGAGGCGGGAAACCTCGGGCGGGAAAGCGCGATCCTCTCGGACGTCTGGCACCCACGGGTGGTCTACAGCGTGCCCGAAAAAACCTTCATTATGACCAGCAAGCCCATTCTCTCCACCATGAAAAACAGGATCGAGGGCGTGGATGCCAAGGCGCGGGTGATGCAGATCGCCACCTCCCCCGACATGATCCATTGGTCGACGCCCGAGATCGTTTACCGGGACGGCAAGCCCTGGGGCAATCATTACAACGCCATCGTGCCTGATGATACCGTCAGCCAGCCGAATATTCTCACCTCCAACCGCTTTTCCATACTCAACAACCACAACGGCACCGACGTGATGCGCTATCCCGCAGAGCTGCGGCGTAAGAAATCGGCGGGTGAAGGCACTTGACACACCAATTGTCCCCACAAAAAGCACAAGACATCTTGAGATAAAAGCACGTTAGCTCACCGCACAGCCATCACCAAAAAAGATACCAGTATCGTGCACTTTGTCCCATATTTGTGCAAAATCTGCATTTCTCCGAGCAAAAAGCCTTGACAGAATGTCGCCTGCATGTTATACTGAGGTCGTAGCACAGGCTATCACAACTTTATAAAAAGGAGAAAACTATGCCCTACCCTTACACTTACACCGACGAGAAGGAATACAAAGCACCACAGTTAAAGACCGACAGAAGTATGTGGAAGCTGATGATCCTGAACATTCTGACGCTGGGAATATACAGCATTTTCTTCTTTATTCCCTTTTCTTTTGATCTTGACAAGGTGGCGCCCAAAAGTGACCGATCCAAAACCATGAACTATCTCTTTGCCTTCATTGTCGCCTATTTTACATTTTCCGTTGTCATCCTTATTTGGCATTATCAGATTGCAGAGCGGGTAAACGAGGCACTGACCGAGCGCAATATCGACTACGAATTTGACACGGGCGCATTTTGGGGTTGGTATTTCTTCGGCTCCTTGATTCTGATAGGGCCGTTTATCTACTTCCATAAGCTCTGCACCGCAATGAACCTCCTCTGCGCCCATTACAACGAAAATCCCGTTATCAACAAGTAAATGATTTATGAGAAAAAGTGCTCCTGTAGGAGCGCTTTTTCTTGTTTGAAAGAAAAAAACAGATTGACATCCGCACCTTTTAGTGCTACAATAAGTCCAAAAGAACGACCACCTCGCCTCGAAAGGAAGAATGCTATGAAGCTCGTTTCCACCACCAATGATTTTATTTTCTACTACCCGAACGACGAAATTTCCCAGATCCGTGAGCTGCATCGGGCGGGCTTTCGCTATATCGACCTCAGCATGTTCTCCCTGAGGCCTGAATCCCCGCTGATGCAGGATAACTGGCGGGAGGCGGTAGCAGCACTGCAAGCTGAGGCTGACGCGCTTGGCATGACCTTTGTACAGGCACATTCCGAAGGCGGCAACCCCTTCTGGCACAATGAAGAAAAGGTGGCGTATCTGAAAGCCTCCACGCTGCGCTCCTTTGAGATCTGCGGCGCGCTGGGCATCCCCCACACGGTCATTCACCCCGGTCACGACACCGGTCTCACCAAGGAGCAGTGGTTCGAGAAGAACCGCGATTTTTACAACGAGCTGCTCCCAGCCGCCGAACGCTATGGCGTGGAGATCCTCATTGAAAACTCCGCCGCCGTCTGTCTTGACGGCCGCTATTACGCCAATACCGGCGCCGAAATGCGGGAATTCCTCTCTTTTGTGGGCAGCCCCCACCTTCACGCCTGCTGGGATACCGGCCACGCCAACTGTGAGGGCACGCAATACGAGCACATCAAGGCGTTGGGCGAGGAGCTTCACGCCATCCACTACAACGACAACCGGGGCGCTCACGACGATCATCTGCTGCCCTTCTTCGGCACGCTGAACCACGACGAGGTACTGCACGCCCTCTTGGACATCGGCTTTAAGGGGCATTTTACGCTGGAATGCTGTGGCACACTGCCTACCGTCAAGAGCTGGCCCTACAAGCGTCGCCTCTTCCCGGAGGATACCCGTCTGCAGGAGGCACCGCTCTTCGTTCAGCAGCGGCTGGAGGCTCTGCTCTATGACACCGCAAAATACATCCTCGATTCCTACGGCCTTTTTGAGGCGTAAGGAGGAACGAGGGAGAGAAAGGGAGGCCCTTTTGTAAAAGGCCCTCCCTTTCTCTTCTTTTTCCGCCTCTGCGAAAAATTCACTTCCCCTCTCCAAAGCCTTTCTAAAAAATCAGGAAAACAAAATGGGGGGGCTTTGGCAGCCCCCTTGGATATTACTTGTTTTTCAAAAGTCCCAGCAGCGTCACGTCGCCAAAGGCCTTTTTCCAGTCCTCGGCAAAGCGAGCGATGGAGGTATCGGTGGTGGTGTGAGAGAGCAGGTTGCGCATGGTGCCCGCCGAAACGGTGGCGGTATGACAGCCTACCACAGCCACGTCCAGAACCTCCTTGGCGGTCTTGAAGCTGGCGGCCAACACCTTGGTCTGCACATTGGAGGAATCGAGGATCTTCACGATCTCGGCAACCGTTCCCACACCGTCGGCGCACAGATTCTCCTGGCGGCTGACGTAGGGTGCGACGTATGCGGCGCCCGCGTTGGCGGCAAGCATAGCCTGGGCGGCAGTCAGCACCGCCGTTACCGTCACGTCAATGCCACGCTTGGCAAGAATGGCGGTGGCGCGCAGACCCTCGTCGGTAATCGGGATCTTCACCACAGTCTTAGGCCCAAGGAAAGCAACGATGGCCTCGGCCTCCTCCACCATCTTGTCGCAGACGGTTTCGGTGACCTGCACGTGCAGCTCCTTTTTGTGGCCAATGATGGCGCGGATGGAGGAAAGCAGCTCCAGCACGTTGCCGCCCTCCTTGGAGAGAATGGTGGGGTTGGTGGTGGCACCCTCAATAGGGTAATAGGTGTTGAAATAGCGAATATCCGCAAGATTTGCGGTATCAAGTAAAAGCTTCACGGGATACTCCTTTGATATAATAAAAGTGAATAGGGCAAAGGCGGGAGGGTTGCACCTCCCGCCAGAAATGTCATGGCGGGGAGAGAATTATCTCTTCTTCCACTCGTCGTACTGCTCCATGTAAGCCTTCTCTTCAGCGGGGAACTTACGCAGGGTGTTGACGACCTCGCCGTTGTTGTACTTGCGGTCACCCACGTCCTCGGTGGTACCGAAGAGGGTCAGATTGACCTGACGGGGGCGGGCACGAACGTGATCCCAGTCGATGAAGTAAATGTGTGCAAACTCACCCAGATCCAGCTTGCCGTCCTTGATGGTCAGGGTCTCGCTGCGGCCAAAGAATACGGAGCGCAGATGACCATCGGTGTTCATGGAGGTGAAGTTGCCGGGCTCGTTTACGTAGCGGCCGAACTGTGCGTGTACAGGGCCGGGATGACGGTAATCGCCCTCGTTGGTGTAGTCGGGGATCATCTTGCGCATGATGTCCAGAAGGTCGTGCTGCAGATACTCGAGATCAAAGGTGTCGAAATCGTGAAAGCACTCCTGGATCATCACGGAGCAGGTGGTGTGGTGAGAAACAACGGAAACGGTACCGTTCTTGATGCCGGACTCCTCTACGATCTTGTGTACGTCGATAGAGATGTCGTGGAAGGTGGGGATCCAACCGCGGGACTGCAGCTGGATTTCTTTCTGGATCATTTTGAATTCCATGGTAAAGATCTCCTTTATGTTAAAAATTTTTATTTCTTTTCGTTCAGACGCTTGCCTACGGCTCCGCCCGGATGAATGAGGGCAAAATCCATTTTCTGATAGCCGGTGTACTCGATCACGGCGGCCTGCAGCGCGTCAAAGATAGCGTTGGTCACGGCAAAGCTGGTGGTGCCCTGGCAATTGTATTTGTCACATTCCTTAGTGACCTTCATGGCAAGCACGATGTCGGCCTGGGTGGCGAGGGGGGATTCCAGATTTTCGGTCACGCCGATGATGGTAGCTCCCTTCTCCTTACATACGTCAAGAATGGTGAGCAGCTCGTCGGTCTTACCGCCGCGAGAAACCAGCAGCATCACGTCACCCTTCTTCATGTAGCCAAGTCCGCCGTGTACGGCCTCAGCAGGGGAAATGAAATGTGCGGGGCGCTCGGCGCAGCACATCAGATGCGCGAAGTGACGGCAGGCAATACCGGAATGACCGCAGCCGGAGGATGCGATACGCTCTGCCTTGGCAAGTGCCTCAACGGCTTTCTGCATTTCGGCAGGATCCAGCACCTTGGCGGTTTCAAGAATGGACTCTGCCTCGATCTTGAATGCGTCGAATGCCTGATTCAAAGCGGTTTCCATCATTTGCCGTGTACCTCGTCCCAGGTCTTGCGCAGGGTATAGAGCATCTCCTCAGCAGCAGCCTCGGGGTCGGCAGCCTTCATCACGCCGCTGGTGCAACCGGTGGCGAGCGCGCCTGCGCGGATCACGTTGGCAACGTCATCGGGGCCGGAAATGCCGGCACCCTGCAGCACCATGATATCGGGATTGATGGCGGCAACGGCCTCAATGGTGGCACGTACGTAGCCCATATCGCTGGCCACACCCGTGCCGATCAGCTCGGTGGGCTCGGCAACGATGAGGTTGGGGCCCATCTTGGCAATTTCGGTGATCTCCTCTACCGTATCGGCGCAAACGATGCTGGCAAGGCCAACCTCGTCGGCACGTGCGATAGCGGTCTTCACCTCGGCAAGGGTCAGCTTCTTCTCGGCGTGATTCAGCATGACACCTACGGCGCCGGCCTCCTTAATGGCCTCAGGCAGCACGGAGCCAAGTCCACGGCCGGGATAAAGGTTATCCATATGCTGGGCATAGACGTGTACGCGCTCGGTGTTCTCGGCAAGCAGGCGAATGTCGGTATACTGGGGGGTGAGGATCACGTCCAGATCGTACTTCATAGCGATCTTGTCCACAGCCTTCGCCAGCTTCAGCATCCGCTCGCCCCACATGAAGCATTTGGGGCCGATCTCGAAATACGGGGCCTTGATCTTGTAATTCTTAAGCATAACGATCTCCTTTTCGTTTTTCAGTTGATTTCCTTTGGGTTCGGTTTTATCTTTTTTATTTTAGCATATTTTGTCAGACTTTTCAAGCCCTCTTTGCAGAATTGCGTTACTTTCACTTGTCTCAAACCAAGAAAAAGAGAAAGAATCGTCTTTGCTTTTCGCGGTCAATTCCTTTCGCTTAAAATATTTTCACTTTCGTTTTCATTTCGCTTGCATTTCGAAAAAAAATATGTTACAATAATGAAAACAATTAAAGCTTGGAAGGAAGTCAATATGCTGACCACCGAACAGAGAAGAAACGAGATCATTTCCCTGCTGCACACCAAGGAACAGGTGCGCGTGGCGGAGCTTGCCGAGCGCTACGGCGTTTCCAACGTTTCCATCCGTAAGGATCTGGAGCATCTGGAGATGCAGGGACACCTGACACGGGTGCACGGCGGGGCCGTTGGTATGAGCAAGCTCTACGTCAATATGGATCTGGCTGAGCGCTATAAGACCAACGCCGCGGCCAAAAAGCAGCTGGCCAAGGCCGTAGCCACTCTCATTGAGGATAACGACACCATCATGATGAACGCCGGCACCACCCTCTCCTACGTGCTGCACGCGCTGCAGGGCAAGCGAAACATCACGCTGGTGACCAATTCCCTGCAAAACGCCATGGAGGCGTCGCTCTATCCCTCCTTCAACGTAAAGCTTTTGGGCGGCGAGTACGACGCCAAGTATCAATTCACCTTTGGCGAGGACGCCATCGCCCAGCTCGACAACTACCACGCCACCAAATGCATTCTCTCGGTGGATGGCTTCAGCGCCTCGGCGGGGCTGACGCTGTACTACTCCAACGAGGTGGCCATTGCCCGCAAAATGATCAGCAGGGCAGATACCCTGATCGTAGCCGCCGACGGTACCAAGCTGGGAAAAACAACCTTTGCCCGCATCACGGGAGCGGTGGAGGCCGACATTTTGGTAACGGGTAAGGGGGGCGATCGGTCGGAAATGGAGCAAATTTCCGCCCTCGGCATTCGAATCATGGAAACTTGAAAACTTTTTTATACAAAATAGGTTCAATATTGTACGCGCAAACGAAAAAAATAAGATATAATAGAGGTGATGCATAAAAGGAGGCTACGATATATGAAGTTAGCTATCGTTAACACCACTATCATTTTACCGGAATATATGATTCCCGGCGGCACCATTCTCATGGAGGATGGCAAAATTCTTGATTTTGGCAAAAAGCTTTCTACCGAAGGCTTTGAGATCGTTGATGCCGAGGGTGCCTACACCGGCCCCGGTCTTTTTGATATTCATACCCACGCCGACGGCGATACCTTCTTTACCGAGGATCCCGCCAAAACCGCCAAGACCCTGCTCTGCCACGGCGTCACCGACGTGCTGGCCGCCCTTTATTTTAACGTAGACGGCGAAACGCTGATCGGCCAGATCAACAGCATCAAGGCTGCTGCCGAAAGCGGAAACGCACCCAATATCCGCGGCCTTTATATGGAGGCCCCCTACATGAACCCCAAGTTCGGCTGCAACAGAGAAAACAATCCCTGGCGCCACGCCATCAAGCGGGAGGATTACATGCCCGTGCTGGAGGCCGCCGCAGGCTTTGCCAAGGTCTGGGTGGTAGCCCCCGAGCGTCCCGATATCGAGATGTTCGTCCGCGACGCCAAGACGCTTGATCCCAAGGCTGTATTCTCGGTCGGCCACAGCGAGGCGGAGCCCGAGCAGATCGAGGCATTGATGCCCTACGGTCTTAAGCTGGCCACCCACCACACCAACGCCACCGGCCGCCTGGAAAAATACCCCGAGTGCCGTTCCGCCTGCGTGGACGAAACTGCGCTCTACCACCACGACATTTACACCGAGCTGATCTGCGACAAGGTGGGCATCCACGTGGCACCTTACATGCTCCGCCTCATCAAGAAGATCAAGGGTGACGACCGCCTTATTCTGATTGCCGACGCCTTTGTGGAGCACGGCCCCATCCCTGCCGACGACCTCTACGAGGGCGCGGACGACATCAATTTCGACTTCATGGGCGAAATTGCCGGCAGTAAAATGATCCTGGACGGCCCCTGCCGCAATATGATGGTGCACACCGGCGCCTCTCTTTGCCAGGTGTTCAAGTATGCCTCCACCAACCCCGCACGCCTCCTCGGCTACACCGACCGCGGCTGCATTGCCAAGGGCAACGTGGCCAATCTGGTTCTGGTGGATGCGGAATTCCATATCAAGCACGTGCTCCTCGACGGCGCACTTGTGAAATAAACAAAAAATAAAATACATAAAGGAGAAAAAGCAAATGAAAGACTTTATCACCGATCCCGCAACGAAATTTGACTTTCAGCCCGCCGATTTTGTCCCCTTCAAGGACAAAAAGGTTTGCGACTACGTGCGCAGCCTTTCCGGCACCGATCTTGAGAAGCGTGAGCCCTGGTGGCATCCGGAGTTCAACGTCAAGGTCATGATGAACCCCCACCCTGTGCTGATCGCAACCCTCTTCAGCCGTCTGAAGGCCGCCTCCGAGGCCGGCAAGAGCTTCACCATGATCCTTGGCAACCCTGAGCCCGACACCTACATCCCTCTCGCTCAGCTGATCAACTACTTTGGCGTCGACTGCTCCAAGGTTCACCTTGTGGCAGAGGACGAGTGGGCTGATCAGGACGGCAACATCGCCCCCATCACCTACGAGGCCGGCTTCGCTCATTCCATGATCAAGTACCTCTACTACCAGATCGATCCTAAGCTCCGCATGCCCATGGAGAACGTACACTTCCCCACCAATGCTAACATCAAGGATTACTCCAAGATCATTGACGACATCACCGAGGGCACCGGTGCTGACATTGCCTCCACCTCTCCCGGATGGGCAGGCCACATGGCCTTCGTGGATCCCATTCCTGAATTCATCGGCTCCGGCGACATAGAGGAGTGGCTCAATCAGCCCGCTCAGATCGTGACCCTGCACCCCATGACCATTATGCGGAACTCCCTCAACGGTACCTTTGGCCAGTCCGGCGATATCGCCAACGTGCCCCCCAAGGCCGCTACCATCGGTCCTCTTGACGTGATGCGCGCCAAGGAGCGCATTGAGGTTCATGCACTGGCTACCTGCGGCACCTTCTCCTCCTGGCAGAGAATGACCAGCCGTCTGTGCACCCACGGCCCCATCACTCCCTACCTGCCCTCCACCATGCTGCAGACCAAGAAGACCCAGGTCTACATCAGCGAGGAGTTGGCTGCACCCTTCCAGTGCTGGGAGAAGGTTGGCTACTAATAGCCTGAGTGTTAAAATCGCATAAAGCCAAGCAACCGGCAGACATGTCTGCCGGTTGCTTTTATTACATTGTGATATCGTTTTGATTGGCGGCTTCGTTGGCGTTTCCGTCCGTCTCGATCGAAGCCGTGTGGCACAAGGCCGCCAGCTGTGCGGAAGTGAGGCTTTCGGCAGGGGCAAAGCGGTCGCTTGCCGCATAGGAGAGGATCTGTGACCTCAGCCACCGTGCCGCAGGGTCGTTTTCTCCCAGATGCAGAGTGCAGACCAGCAGCTTGCCGTTGCCCACGCGGTACTCAAACAGCATCGCCTCGCGGCGTGCATTTTTATACGAGGAAGCGATATCGATGATGGGGCGATGCGGGCGATCCGTCAGATCCAGCACCGCGGCGTGACTGCCGTTCAGCATATGCTCAAATTGACGGCCACAGTACCCGTCGTGGGGGAGGTCATCCAAAAGCGGATGGTCCGCGATCACGGTAGCCAAATGCCCACTGGTGCGTCCCGCAATGGCAAGCTGGTAGGATACCTCAACAGCGGCAAAGGGACCGCTGCTAAGCAGAACCACGCTTTTGCCCGCATCCAAAAGCGACAGCAACGCGGCGGCGTCACAATCCGTCAGAATCACCGTGCTTTCACCAAGCGAATGCGCACCCGGGGCGATCACCTCGGGGAACACGTACAGCTCCCAGCGGTTTTCAATATCGGTGTCACCGCCGGAAAGGGTGGCGGTCAGCCACAGGCGCATGGGCTTTTTGCAGGACGGCATCGTAAAGCGCACGCGACAAAGCTCGCTGACGGCACCGCAGGGGATCTCGCCCGTGTGCCACTCCCCACGGTAGAAAACCTCCCCCTCGCCGCTGATGCGCACCTGCAAAAGGGCCTTCGACAGCGGCTTGCCGTAATGGGAAGCAAGCACGGGAATTTCCACCTTCTCCCCTGCCCCGTAATTGACGCAAGGAGGAAGATCGGCCAAAAGGACGCTTTCGCCGTTATAGCGCAGTACGTTTTCCACACTTTCGCCGGGCTTCAGCTCGTAAAACTCGTTCATCATACCCACGCAATAGCCGAAGGTATGCCAATGGGTATCGATGTCACCGAGGAAATCATACCCTGCAAAGCTCTCGCAGCGGCGCACCGTCTCAAAGCAATGCTTGCGCAAAAGCCGTTGCCACGCCGCGGAATTGCGGTAATAAAGATTGGCGCGGTCAAGGAGCCCCTTCTCCCGCAAATGCTCCCGCACGGAGGACATAAAGGCGGTATCGCCGATCCGCGTGCCCGCGTAGCGATCCTCTAGCGACAGATCAATATACGTGCCGTGAATACAAATTTCATGGGAAAGGAGGGGCTTGCCGTAAACGGCGTTGCACCGATCCAGGTCGGACGCATTGCCGAGGGTCGATAAATAACTGGTCATGCGGTTGGAAAAGCTGTTATAAACGTCAGCATATGTCCCCACACGGCGGAGACGCTCGGGATTGTGCAGGAAAGGCTCCTCCACGCGCGGGTCTTCCTCAGTGAGACGGTATTCGATGCCACGCATGGCGGACATAGGTGAAAACAGCGCGTCGGTTTCCGTATGCACCAGCGCAGCAACATCCTGCAGGTGTCGCTCATACGCGTCGTCGATCTGCAGCTCGTTGCCGGTGGAATAGAGGCACACCGCCGCGTGGGGGCGGCAAAATTGCAGGATCTCCCGCCACTCGGCCGCGGTGGTATTGTTGGGAGATTCGATCTCCATCAGCATCCCCAGCTCATCGGCGGCCTCCATATATTCGAGGGGCGGCACCCAGGTGTGGAAGCGGATGGCGTTAAAGCCCAGCTCCTTCAAGGTCTTGATCACGCGGCGGTAATAACGTTTGTCGCGGGTGGGATGCACGGTATAGGGCTGATAGCAATGCTCACAGACGCCGCGGAAGTAATAGGGCGCACCGTTGAGACGGAGCTGTGTGTCCACCACAGTCAAGCGGCGAATACCGAAACGAACAGCCAACCGTTGCCGTGAGGTGGATACCTCCGCCACGTACAGCTTGGGGGCGCTTGGCGTCCAAAACTCATACCCATCAGCCACTAATTCACATTCCGATTGCCCTTTCGGGATCGAAACGGTGCATATTTGCTGTCCCTCGTCGCAGATCTGCACGGTCTTTTCGCTGTCAACAGCACCCACGGTATGCACCGTAAAGCTTCTGCCGTCCGCCGCCGTTGAAACCCACACATCCAGCAGATCATCGGGGCAGATACAAAGGGAAACGTCGCCGTAAATACCGCCGGTGCACTCGTTGGCGGCACGGGAGGTAAGCCCCGAAACGGGGCGGCCGAGATACCCCTCAAGACGGTTGTTGGAGACCGCCAGTGTGATACGGTTTTCGCCCTTTTGCAGCGTGTCCTTTGGCAATTCAAAGGCAAACGGTGCGGAATATCCCTCGTGGCGCCCAAGATAGCGACCGTTGATCCACGCGGAAACGGTATTCTGCGCGCCACCGATCCGAAGCAGGGTCTTGTCGTCAACCGCTTCGCAGAGGACAAAGTTTTTTTGATAGACGAAGCACCCCACGGGGTTGGGCAAAAACATATCGGGCACGTACCCCGCCTGCGGATAGCGTTGCAGCGTATACAGCGGATTCCAATGCAGCCTTGCATGCAGCGGTGTGGTGCGGAACAGCGCGGTCATATCCTCCCAATACCCGGGAACGGGGGCGAAAACAGCATCCTCCGGCACAAGCCGAGGCTCTTCCTTGCCCGTGTACGGGCTGGCGGACAGATAATCCAACTTCCATGCACCGTTCAACGAAATTTCACGCATATGCATCTCCTTTTGCGCCATGAGTAAATTGCCAAAGCCCTTGACACCTCACGCGCACTTGCAACACCAGTATAACATAAAAATTGCAATATTTATAGCATTATCTTGCCCGTTTTAGGCATTGTTTGTAAAAAATTGATCTGCCGAGCAACGTGCGGCCCCTTTCAAGTGGTTTACATCAAGACACTTCCCAAAATCAAAAAGCGTTAGTTTTTGTCTATATCCTCTTGACATTTTCTCATTTTGTGTTATACTGCAATTACTACTCTTAAAGGATGTTTTTATGGACCAGGATCTGCTAAAAGCCATTTTACACATTGCGGAGCGCATGACCGAATCCGGCGCGGAGATCAATCGGATTGAGGAATGCATCATCCGCATTTGCAAGGCCTACGAATGCCGCCATGTGGACGTGTACGCCACCACGGCCAATATCATCGTCACGGTGGAGACCAAGGAGCGCGTGCCGCTGACGCAGCACCGCCGCATCGGCTCCACGGGCACGGATATCGACCGTCTGGATCGCCTCAACGACCTTGCCCGATACGTGGTTGCCCACACTCCAGAAACGGCAGAGGTGCGCCGTCGCCTTGACGAGATCGAGGCTCGCAAGCGGACTCCGCTGTGGCAGATCATTCTTTGCTACGGCATCATTCCCGCTGCCTTTTGTCTGCTTTTCGGCAGTCGTAGTGTCGTGGAATGTGTGTTTGCCGGCCTCATCGGCCTGCTGCTTGGTCTTCTTTCTATTTGGATCGATCGCGTCCGCCTCAACAAGATCCTCGCTCGCTTCCTCTGCTCGCTGCTGGCCGCCTTCTTGGTGAAGGGGTTGATGCTGCTGCATCTGATCTCCTGCCCCGATTATATCATTATCGGCAATATCATGACGCTGATTCCCGGTGTGGGCTTTACCAACGCCCTTCGTGATCTTTTCGTGGGAGATATGTTTACAGGCACGATCCGCACGGTGGAGGCGGTGCTGCTGGCCATTGCCATTGCCGTAGGCTTTGCCATCCCCGATCTGCTGCTGGGAGGTGTACTGTAATGCTGACTTTGGATACTCTCATTTCCGTTCTTTCCGCCCTGGTTGGCACCTTCGGCTTTGGCGTGCTGTTTTGCGTCAAGGGCAAAAAGCTGCTGTTCGTTTCTCTGGGCGGCATGTGCGGCTGGTTTCTGTATCTCCTGCTGTTCCAGTGGCTTGGCCGCGAAATTCTCTGCTATTTCATCGTTTCGACAGTCATTTCCCTCTGTGCGGAAATCATGGCGCGGTGGCTAAAAACTCCTGCAACACCCCTTGCTATGATGGCGCTGATCCCGCTGGTGCCCGGTGGATCTCTTTACTACGCCATAGATACGGCCGTGGACGGCAACTGGGAAAGCTTTGCCACCAAGGCCGCCCACACCGCAGGACTTGCCGCTGCCCTCTCCGTAGGCATCGTTTTGGTGCATACCGTTTGCCGGCATATCAAGTGGCATTCCAAATGCAAGAAATAGTAAAAAGGACAAAACCGTATGGTTTTGTCCTTTTTCGATACCGTTTGGGGATTAAATGTAAGTTAAAAGCACCTTGCCCATGCCGGTTAGCGCATATTCCCCAAGCCCTGCGGGCAGGAAAAGAGCATCCCCCCTGCGGTAAGGGATCCTACCGTCACCATAGCAAAGCGTTCCCTCTCCCTCCGTACACAGCAGCGCGTGGAAGGAGCTTTTGTCAGCCACCAGTGCGGCGGCATCGGTAATATGAAGAGCATCGATGGTGAAATAAGGGCACTTGGCCAATTTGGCTACGGCGTAGCCATTCTTGGGGGCGAAGACCGGGCGCGTCATACCGGCGGCATCCACCGCCTTGGTGTTCAGCACTGCCTGCGCCTGCTCGGTGTGCAGCGGCCGAGGCTTGCCATCCGCCCCCAGGCGACCGTAATCGTAAACGCGATAGGTGGCGTTGCTGCTCTGCTGAATCTCCGCAATCAGAATCCCAGCGCCGATGCCGTGAATCGTCCCCGCCTCCACGTAGAAGCAATCACCGGGCTTCACCGCCACGGCGTTAACGGTAGAAAGCAACGTGCCGTCCGCCATGCGGGTGGCCAGCTCCTCCCGGTCAAGCGCGCGATTGAAGCCGTAATATAACGTGGAGCCGGGGGTGGCGTCCAACACGTACCAAAGCTCGGTCTTGCCGTAACCCTCGCCGTGAGCGCGAGCGTAAGCGTCGTCGGGATGCACCTGCAGAGAAAGCGGCTTTTCTGCGTCGATCAGCTTGATAAGAATGGGGAAATCCGGCATTTCAGCAGCGTTTTTACCAAGCACCGCCTTGCCCTCGCGGGCGATCCAATCGGCCAACGTCATACCCGCGTCAGCCCCCTCGGCAATCACGCTGCGGCCATCCTTATGGCAGGAAAGCACCCAGGCCTCCGCCACGGGAGACAGATCTGTTTCAAAGCCAAAATCGGCACGCAAGCGGGTACCGCCCCACAGATAATCCTTGAAGGCAGGCGTAAGTTTCAGAGGGCGCATATTACTGCTCCGAAAAGAGATCGTCGGTGAAGTAGGCGTTGGTGTGCGCGAACTTGCCGTTCTTGTCGGTGACGGTGATACGAACGAACTTATCCTCGGGAATCACGTCAAAAGCGGCCTCGGTAAGGGTGCCGTCAGCGCTGTGAACGGTTCTGTTGCGACGCACGCCGGAGGAGAAGGCGATCTTGACGGCAGGGCCGCACTCTACGTGGATCTTGCCATCCTCAAACCAGAGAGACTTGATCTCCGCACCGTTGGAGGAGTAGAAATCACCGGCCTCCAAGGCCTTGGTCACGTCGCGGTACGCAAGGGCAGGCGCCTTGATCATTACGTAGCCGCCGCAAGCGTCCTTGTCGCTATGATTATCGTCGGTGGCAAGGGCGTAAATGCGCTTGTTGAGACGGGAGAAGGCGTCGTAAATATGAGGCACATACTCGTCGCAGCCCACCACGTGGTAGCTGCTGTGATTGTAGATCTCCATGGCGTTCATGCCCTCGTAGCGGAGGTAATCCTCGGGCAGCTCCAAAGACCAGATGGGGTGATTGTAGGTTACGAAGAAGCCGGCCTCGCGGTAACGACGGATCATGTCGTTAACACCACGCACGGTATAAATACGCTCGTAATCCGGCTCGTTTTCGTCAAACTTCACCTCCGCAGCATAGCGCTTCAGATTTTCATTCCACTGGTACTTGGTACGGTGCCAGCAGGGCTGCAGAACATTGTCCTCCTCCAGGGCGATCATGCAAAGGTGGCAGGTGCGCTTATCATACTTGTTGGTACCAACGGGAATTCTCTCAGTGATGTCCATTTCCACGGAGTTGAGGGGCAGAAAATGCTCGTCCCGCAGCTCGGGATGGGGGATCAGCAGTTCGTGATCGGTGAAGGCAACAATGGAGTAGCCCTCCTTCACGTACATGGCCTTGACCTCCTCAGGGGAGAACTTACCGTCGGAAACGTTGGTATGGCAGTGAAGGTTTGCCTTGTAAAATTCGCCCGCTTCGGGCAAGAGATAGCGTTTCATAGGAATCTTCCTTTCCAAATTAAAGTTATGCTTTAACTATACCCCCAAAGGGGAAAAAAGTCAAGAGCTTTGCAGATTTTTTTCACTTTTTTGCAAAAATGTTGCCAAACGGTACGAAATCTGCTATAATGAAGACAACTCAAAAAGGAGTCGCCTATGAAAACAAGCACGTTAAAACGAATGATCCTCGCCGCCCTTTTTCTCGCCATCGGCTACACCCTCCCATTTCTTACGGGTGGGATCAAGGAGCTGGGCAATATGCTTGCTCCCATGCACCTGCCGGTGCTGCTCTGCGGCATCATCTGCGGATGGAAATACGGCCTTGCGGTGGGCGCGGTGATGCCCATTACCCGCTCACTGATGTTTGGTATGCCTCGCCTTTACCCCAACGCGGTGGCTATGGCATTTGAGCTTGCCACCTACGGGCTTGTGGTGGGGTTGCTTTACAGTCGCCAAAAAGCGCACCGCCTCGGCTGGCTTTACGTTTCTCTCGTGATCGCCATGCTGGCGGGACGCTTGGTATGGGGTGTAGTGGAGGTGGTCCTGCTGGGCGTGTTTGGAAGCGGCTTCACGCTTTCCATGTTTGTGGCCGGTGCCTTTCTCAATTCGCTTCCCGGCATTTTCCTGCAGCTCGTTCTCATCCCGGCGCTGATCCTGGCACTCCGACGGGCGAAGCTTTTGCCCCTGCAGGAGTAGTTTTACGAAACAAGCAGCGAAAATTTTTCGTACCCTCTTGCGAAATCTGTCGAGCTATGCTACAATATTGGTATAAAGGGGGTGGCTCTTATGACGCTTCGAGAGCTGGCAAAGCTCACCAATTACTCGGTTTCCACCGTCTCCAAGGCCTTTCACGGCGCGGAGGATATCAGCGAAAGCACGAGAGAGGAAATTTTCAAAATCGCACGGGAGCACGGTTGTTTCGGAAAATATTACAAGGAAAAATACCAGAAAAAGATCATCGCCATCATCTGCCCCGAGCTGCGCAGCGAGCACTATTCCTCCTTTGTGGAGCAGCTGCAGAGCCGCATTGAAAAGGATGACGGCATGGTGCTGATCTCCACCGACCATTTTTCCGTCGCCCGCCGCAGCGAGCTGATCGAATACTATGCCTCTTATCTGGCGGTGGACGGCATCCTCGCATTTCATCAGACAGAGGCACCGAAAAGAGGCTTTGACGTGCCGGTCATTTCTCTGCTCTCCTACAAGGAGGACATTCCCTGCGATAGCGTGCGGGTAAACGTGCAAAAGCCCGTGTTTGACGCAGTGGAGCACCTAAAAAAGCTCGGGCACCGCAAGATCGCCTTTATTGGAGAGACGCTCACCAAGCCCAAGGCAAGCTATTTCAGAGAGGCAATGCAGCTTTACGGTCTGCCCTGCCCCGAGGAGGCCATGATCGAATCTCCCCACCGCTTTGAGCAAGCAGGCAAGGAGGGCATGGCCACGCTTTTGGATACCACCGAGGGCTACACGGCCGTCCTTTGCGCCTACGATTACATCGCCACCGGCGCCCTCAAGACTCTCGCCAAGCGCGATCTTCGCGTACCGGAGGATTTTTCCGTTATCGGCATGGATGATATCAGCGCCGCCGCCTTTATGGGCAAGGAGCTGACCTCTATCGCCAGTGGCCTTCACGAGGTCTGCGACACCGCCTGGGAGCTTCTGAAAAAGAAAATGGCCAAGGATCACTCCCCGCTCTGTCAACAGATCACCATCACCGGCGAGCTGATCCTGCGGGAGACCACAGGCCCTGCGCCCAAAAGATAGCAAAACGCCCCGTTTTCGGCAACAAGGCCGGAAACGGGGCGCGTTTTATTGGATTTTCGCAGCCTCCGCAATCAGCGCATCGTTCAGACGGCGCATCGCGGCCACCGGTACCTTGACCACGGCGCGGTCATAGGTCACAAGGCCGTTGATTTCCTCCTCCACGTCGGAGACCTGGGTGTAGATAGCAGCCGAAAGGCCCTTCTGAATCAAGGGAAGCAGCTTTTTGAGGTAGAGCTTTTCCAGCGCTGCCACCAGCGCCTCCTGCGTCTTGAATTTTTTGTAGCCAAACTCCCTTTCGGGGTCAAACACATGCCCCGGCGTCTGCATGGAATAGCCGCCAAATTCGCTGAGCACCACGGGCCGCGGATCCTTCGGCACCTTCAAGGGCGTATAGTAGGTATGCAGGCTGCGCAGCTCGGTTTTGCCCGCACCTTGATCGTGCCAGCCGCTAACCGAATCGATGACGCGGGTGGGATCCCATCCCCGTACAAGCTCCGTGATACGGGCAGAGTCAAACTGTCCCCACCCCTCGTTGAAGGGCACCCATAGACCAATGGAAACGCAGTTATAAAGCTGCTTGACCGTAGCCTCTGCCGCCTCCTCGAATCGGACACGGCCTTCTGCATCCTCTCTGGCGAAGTAGGCGTAGTCGTCATCTCTGTGATGGAAGCCAAGGAACGGGAAGGCTGCCACGTGGGTAAATTTGTATTCGCCGCCACCGTTGACAAAATCCTGCCAAACCACAAGACCCAACCGGTCGCAATGATAATACCAACGCATGGGCTCAATTTTGATGTGCTTACGCAGCGTATTAAAGCCCATCTCCTTCATGAGAGCCAGCTCGTCGACGATCGCCTCGTCGGAAGGATAGGTCAACAGGCCATCCGACCAATAGCCCTGATCCAGCAGGCCGTTGAAGAAATACGGCTTGCCGTTGAGAGTCAACCGCATTTTTCCCGCACCGTCCGGAGCCATATCAAAGGAACGCACGCCAAAATAGGAATGGAGCACGTCCCCCGCCTCGTTGGTGATGATGAAGTCATAGAGCTTGGGGCACTCCGGTGACCAAAGGGTGAAATCATAGGTAAGCGTGACGCTCTCGGTAAAGTGCTCCTTGAGGATCACCGCGTCGCCGTCACAGACCACGATCTCCTGCGCTGCACCGCCGCTGTTTGCTTCAATTTTGACGGTTTTTTCGATACCGTTTGGGGTGATTTTCAGATCGCGGATATAGCAATCGGGCATAAATTCCAGCCACACGCTCTGCCAGATGCCGCTCTGGGGTGTGTACCAAATGCCACCCCGCTTATCGCTTTGCTTGCCGCGCGCGCCACCGTTACGCGTAGCCTCGTCGGTCACGTAAACCTCCACAAGGTTCTCGCCTGCCTGCACCAGATGGGTAATATCAAAGGAAAATGCGGTAAAGCCATCCCGATAGCCGCCCACCTCGGTGCCGTTCCACAGAACCCGACATTCGCTGTCCACAGCGCCAAAATGCAGCACCGTTCGGCCACTTATTTGACTTTCGGTGAGATTTACCGTGCGCTGATAATAGAGATTCTCCCATCCTTGCAGCAAAAAGCCCTCGGAAATGCCACTGTTTCCCGTTTCCGGCGAAAAGGGCACCAGGATCTCACCCGTGTAAAGCGTTTCCGTGACGCTTTGCTTCTCAAAATGCCATTTGCCGTTGAGACAAAGCCACGTATCGCGCCTTGCCTGCGGCATAGGGTGCTCGCTGTGGGGAACATCCCCCGGAGCGTAGCGTGTTTTCAACTGCATATCATTGCTCCTTCTGCATTTTTTGCACATGTAACAGCACGGGAACCAGCGCCAGAACCACCAGCGCCGTCAAAGCCGCCGCCAGGAAAATGCCGGGGGCGGGAATATATTCCGTGGTCATGACGTCGGCGCTGCCAAGGTCGGGCAAGGGAATGTTGGCAGCCTTATTGATGGCATTACCGATCATAGGCCCCACCAGCATGGGGATCAGCACGCTGAAGATCATACGGATGCCCTGCAGCTTGCCCGCGTCACCCACAGGAGTGTAGTCGCGCACCAGCGCGCCGCAAAGGGC
This sequence comes from Clostridia bacterium, assembly GCA_017462615.1. GTDB lineage: Bacteria > Bacillota > Clostridia > Oscillospirales > CAG-272 > Firm-07. The sequence goes on from JAFTQT010000023.1 coordinate 22,179, forward strand.
GGATACGAAGATATAACCCGTGATCATCAGCAGACCTGCACCACCGAAGACCAAAAGTAATACCGTTTTGCTGCTAAATCGGCAAAGGTACATGAAAAAGAGGCCAAGCGCCAGCGCTCCCGCCGCAGGATACAACAGTCTTGCCTTGGAATGACGGTCGGAAAGTGCCGTCAGCGGCAGATTGATACCTGCGCCAATGAGAATGGCAGCGCCGAACACCACGCTGTACTCCAGCACCGAAAAGCCAAGATAGGTTTTCATATAAATGATAAGATAGGGCATGAAGATCTGGCATGCCACACCGTATACGCCCACAATCAGCAGCGTCACGTACAGGGCAGGATTTTGCCGGATCACGCCGGGCCGAAAGCCGTAAACGATATCAGAAAGGCTCCCCTTTTTCTCCAACGCGGCACTATCCTGCAGGAAAAAGAGCCCCGCAAGTCCGCAAAGGCTGATCACCGCGCCAAGACCAAGGAACAGTCCCTGGTAGCCGATGCCCTCCACCAGCATACCGAAGCCGCCCGCCACGATCAGCATGGCTATCAGCGGCAAAATAGACAGCACGCCCTCCACCTTGCCGCGGAAGGATGCAGCGGTGTTATCGGTGACCCAAGCGTTAAAGGCAGCGTCGTTGGCGGTAGAGCCAAACACGGTCATCACACAGTCCGCAGCTACGGTAATACCGAGGGTCAGCGCCAGCGCCCGTGCCGCGTCTGTGCCCGTAAGCGCCGCCACCCGCTCGGTGCTGATCATGCCGAAAATCGCTACCGTTACGCCCCATATGAGGTATCCGATCGAAATAAAGCTGCGGCGGTTGCCGCATTTATCCGAGAAGGTACCCGCTACCAGCGTGGTGACGGTAGCCGCCACGCCGGAAAGCTGCACCATCAGCGTGACGGTATCCAGATCCGGCGCAACAGTCTCGAACACAAAAAGATTGAAGTACATATTCTCCACCGACCACGCGATCTGTCCTACCAGACCGAAGAGGAGCAGCACCAGCCAATGCCGACGGGTAAAGAACGCTTTCTTCATATCAGACCTCCTTTTCCAGCACCGTGATGCAATACCGGGTCTCAGTCTCCCACACGTCGCCTGCGCGAACGGCACCACCATGGGCCAGCACGAAATACATCTTATTATAACTGCCGCCACCATTGTCGGTAATCAAATACCGATTGCCTTCTACGCCCGACAAATAACGCGGGATGCACATAGAAAAACCGTAGGTGTCACCGCAGAGATACAGCTCCTCTGTTTTTTCCGTGGCGCTGATGTGCTCTTCTTTTATGGGATTTAGTGCCGAAACGGTATCGGTTTTGTAGAAATTTGTCCATTCTTTCCGCGGCGGCATCATGGCCATATAGGAGCTGCCCAGCGCATAGTCGCCAAGCCATTCCACACGTTGTCTCACGGTGACGCCTTCGGCGGTGAAGGTCAGCGTTTTATGATGCAAAAGCACCTCCGTCTGGGGAGTTGCGGGGTCAAATCCAGTAGAATCCACCTCCACCTCAAGCGTGGAAAAGGCGGTGCGCTCCTTCAGCGCCGCAGGAACAGTCTCCCGACCGTCCAACCGAAACGTCACGCGCGTCATTCGCTCATCACCGTGTATCACACCACCGATAAAATCGGGACGATCCTTCAGTCGGATAGCCATCTCCCATTCGGCGCGGGGCGTCGTCAGCAAAACCTCATCGGTGAAATCATCCGCCACGTGGCATGCCGGCCCCAAGCGCCAAAGGTCACAGCCATTATCCTCCTTGACCGAATGAATAAAATCATGCAGGATATATCCCCGCGTGGCGGGTAAAAAGACGCGGAGCGCTTCGGTGCCGCTGTCTTTCAAATTTTCGGTTGCGTACTCGCAGTAAGCAAGCTTCAGCATGATAACAGCCCCCTTTATTTATTATCCTCATTATAATATTTCTCCCCGGCTTTGTCAAGATTTATCAAGAAAAAGCATCGGCAGGGATACCACTCGGAAAATTGCATCTTTCATAGCCCATTGCAAAAATCTATATCTATCCGTTACTTTTGCAAATAGCATTTTTAAACGTAAAAAAAAGCATTTTTGAAAGCAAGTTCAGTTCTTTTTTTGGGGGCTTTCTTATGCTAAACTATAGCCAGCATAAAGTAGCAAGGAGGCATCCATGAATAACAAAGAATTACTGACCAACATCTGTCGCATCGGCGTGGAGAGCAGATCGTGCGAATTCGTTGTGTTGAAAAAAGTCTTTTCTCTGAAAGAACTCTCTACTTACGGTACCATTCGATTGACCGCGGAAGGCATCTGTGCCATTTACGTTAACGGTGCCTTTGTGGAGGCTCACAAGGGGCGGCTCCCCAACCGCGTGCTGTGCGCCGAGATCACCTCTCACCTTCACGTGGGCGAAAACGAGATCCGGTTGGTTTCCGGCGCACATTATTATCAAAAAACGGCCAACGAGCAATTCGGTGCGAGACAGTTTCATTTTTCTTCCGTAGCGGCAGAGGTAACGGTCACCACGGAAAGCGGCATCCTTCGCATCCCCACTGACGACACCTGGGACTATGAATGCGAGGATGCGAACGCCTGCTTTACCGTTTGCGGGCAGATCACCGAGGCTGAATATGAGCGCTTCTGGCTTCGTGCCGCCTTATGGCGCGAGCACTCCGCCGATCCTGCCGTGCCGCAAGCCGTAAAGAATGTGGCAGGTGAGGCCTATGCCGCCTATGCCGCCTGTGAGGAGCCGACATATGCTGAGCCAATCGTGTACCTATCCGATGTGCTGTCCTCCGCCACGGTCGGCGCTGGCCGCCCCGAAATGGTGAAGAAGAACGAGCGGTACGCCATCTTTGATTTCAGCCGCTTGGTGGTGGGTTATACCGTTTTGTCCTACGAATGCGAGGAGGATGTGCCCGTCACGCTTCTGTATGATTTCACCGAAAGCACTACGGATTTCGACGGACTCAAGATCATGGAGCGGTTGCAGATCCAAACGACGCTGAAAAAGGGCAGCACCGAGCTGCAGCTGGTACGCCGTCGCGCCGCTCGTTTTGTGCTGGTGAAATATCCCGCCGCGGCAAAATTCCGCCTGAAAAGTCTCCGTATGCGCCTCAGCATGCTTCCCTCGGCGCAAAAGGGTTGGTTCAGATGTGAGGACGAGATGCTGAACCGTATGTGGGAGGTGGGCAAATACACCCTGCAGGTCAACAAGCATCAGGAATACGAAAGCTGCCCCAGAAACGAAATGAAATTCTTTTCCGGCGACGGCATTATGGACGCGCTGGTGGATTATTACGCGTACGGCGATTCGGGGCTTACGGATGCCTCTCTTTCCTACACCGAGCCCTACATCTCAGTCGGCCTTCGCCCAGACGAGCACGATCGCAACGCCGCTTTGTGGGATTATCCCGCTTGGCGTATGATCATGTATCACAATCATTATCTTTATACAGGCGACCGCTCCTTCGTGGAGTTTTATTATGAAGAAATGATTCAACTGATCCGTTGGATGATCAATCGCATAGGTAGCGACGATCTGGTCTATCAGCATCCCGTATATTTCGACGTGTTTTTCTCTCACTCTGACGCTACGGAATATTCCTGCTCCGAGCATCGACTGGGCAGAAAGACATATCTGAACGTGCTGTTTTACAAAAGTTTGCTCTGCATGGCAGATTTTGCCGACTTGATGCAGGACAAGCGAGCCATCGAATGGCGTGAGCTTGCCGCTCGCATAAAGGCCGCTATCAACAAGGTGCTGTGGAGTGAGCAGTTTGAGGCCTACTACGATCAGCAGCAGCCCGATATCCTCCCGCAGGAGGGCAACGCCTTGGCGGTGCTGTTCGATGTGGCCGACGAGGCACAAAGTCGTAAGGTCTTTGCGGCACTGGAGAAGCATAATTGGTCGCCCTACGGCAGCGCTATGCTCAGCTGTGAGGTGAACCATACTCGTGGCGGCCTTTCATCTATTTCTCCTCTGATGTGCACCTACGAGGCCGAGGCAAGGTTCCTTTGCGGCGACGAAAAGGGTGCGTTGGAATTGATGCGCCGTTGCTGGGGCACCATGCTTGAGAAGGGCGCGGAGACCTTCTGGGAGTTTACGTATAACAACGGCTCTGATCGCTGGCCGATCCCCGCCCATTCCTGGTCTGCGGGCTGCACTTATCTGCTCAGTGCCTATGTGGCCGGCATTCGTCCCGCCAAGGAGGGCTATGGCAAGCTGCTGTTTGCGCCCATGGCAGAGCTGACGAAATTTGAATGTGTCGTCCCCACGCCCCGAGGCTACGTGGCTGCCAACTGCCGCACAAAAGAGGGCGCGCTTCACTATACGCTGGCTTTGCCCCACGGCATGGAAGCGGAAACGCATCTACCCGACGGTGCCACATCAGAAATCTGTTACTATTGACGCTGCCATGGCAGCATTGCGACAAAAAAAGACCGCCCGAGGGCGGTCTTTTTTATATCGCTTTGGATTAAACCTCAGCGAAGTACTTGATGGTGCGAACCATCTGGCTGGTGTAGGAGTTCTCGTTGTCGTACCAAGAAACAACCTGAACCTGGTAGGTCTCCTCGTCGATCTTGGAAACCATGGTCTGGGTAGCGTCAAAGAGAGAACCGTAGCGCATACCGATGACGTCGGAGGAAACGATTTCCTCCTCGTTGTAGCCGTAGGACTCGGTAGCGGCAGCCTTCATATCGGCGTTGATGCCCTCCTTGGTTACGTCCTTGCCCTTTACAACGTCAACCAGAATGGTGGTGGAGCCGGTGGGGGTGGGAACGCGCTGAGCGGAGCCGATCAGCTTG
>JAFTQT010000024.1 GCA_017462615.1 Clostridia bacterium
GACGGCAAGAGCCTATTTTACTCCAACGATACCAGTGAATACCCGGAGGAATCATTTGCTTACTTAAAAACGCTTCAAAAACCTCTGGATCTGATTTCTCTTGACTGCACCGAGGCCTGCAATCACCACACCTACGTGGGACATCTGACTCTTGACCGTTGCATCGCCCTGCGGGAGGAGCTGCTTCGCATCGGTGCCGCCGATGCACACACCCGTTTCGTGCTGAATCACTTTTCTCATAACGGCAGAAACGTCAGCTATGACGAGTTTGTGAAGATCGCCGCAGAACAGGATTTTCTCGTTTCCTATGACGGTATGGTTGTTGAAATTTGAGCATGGAAAATCTATTTTTAACAAACGTGGGGCTGCCTGCGGAAACCGTCCGCAAGTACAATAACGATCTGGTGCATCTTTTCAGCCTCTACTTGAATCTTGCCCCCGATGCCATTGACGAAAAGAGCGTGCAGAGCCTTGCCGACGATTGTCATATCACCCGGGATGAGGCCTTCGCGCAGTATCTGGCCGCCATTGCGGGGCTGGATACCGCGGGCCGTGACAGGCTCTTCTTCCGCTATTGGCTTCAGCCCGCCATCAAGGAGCTGGATCCCGCACCGTTTCAGGCGGATGCGTATTTTCAAAACATCCGCATCGAGCCCCGCAAGCGCGGCAAATGGGAGCTGAGAACCGAAGCCCTGCGCCCCTTCGAGGCCTTCGTACGGGATGATTTCGTCATCACGGGCGACCGTCGGATGATTCCGCAGATCGGATTTTTCAAGGAGGCGTACCCCTTTCCCGCGGTATTGGAAAACGGCAGGGAGTGGATGACTCTGCTGCCCAATGAGATGGTGACCACCTGGCCGGCGCTGAAAAAAGCCCATGGTCGCGTGCTGACCTTCGGTCTTGGCCTTGGATACTTTACCTACCACGCGGCGGAAAACCCGGAGGTGGAATCGGTGACGGTGGTGGACATCAGCCCCGACGTGATCGCGCTGTTCAAGGAACAGATCCTGCCCCAGTTCCCCCACAAGGAAAAGGTGCGCCTGGTCTGCGCCGATGCCTTTCGGTTTGCCGACACCGAAATGGCGGGGAATTTCGACTTCGTGTTTGCCGATATCTGGCATGACGCGGGGGACGGCAAGGAATTGTATCTGAAAATGAAGGAATATGAATCCAAGCACCCCGATATCGACTGTACCTTCTGGCTGGAGGATACCATCAAGTGTTATCTGGACGAGAGCCTGTGGTGAGGGAGAAGCGATGGAGGGAGGCGCCCCCTTTTTGTAAAAGGGGGCGCCTCCCTCTGCCTTTTCGCCTGAGCGAAAAGGCATTCACCCACCACCCCCAAAATCTTAAAAAAGGGACGGTTTATGTCGAAACGGTGTGCTTCAAATTTTGATTTGTCGTGGGAAAGCGGGAGCAGGAGGAGGACACTTTTGCAAAAGCGCCCTCCTCCTGCTCTTTCTTTGCCTGCGGCAAAGAAATTCACATCCTCCTCCCCCAAAACCTTCAAAAAGGGGTAAAAGCGTGTTCATCACACATAGGATTCAAATTTTGATTTGTCGGGGAGCTGATGTGACAATGCGGCGTGCGTTTGCCTTCCCCAGCGGGGAAGGTGCCGAGCGAATGCGAGGCGGATGAGGAGGTCGCCTTTTGTACTGCGCTGTCCGGCTCTTCTCATCCATGCGCGCTCGCCGCAAGGCGAGGGCAGACTCCGCTGGAGAAGGCTACTATGTGCGGCGTGTTCAAAGTGCGACAAACCCCAATTTAACGTATGGCAAATTTTGTAGAACGCGGTCGACAAGAAATTTGGGATTTTTTGGGAAATCATCTTGCAATTTTCGTGCTTCTATGGTAAAATGAGATTGTCACGCAAACTAAATAGACGGAATCGGGAATATTATCCGCGGGGATAGTATACCCTTTTTAAGCATCTTCAAATGGTGGCTTGATAAAAATGCAAGCTCTGCCTATTTTGGGGATGTGGTGAAATATTCCTGTTCCGATTTAGTTTGTGTGACAACAATCGGAGCTTGCGTTTTTGGTGCGTCGACTTCGGTTGGCGCACTTTTTTATTTTTGGAGGAACATATGGAACAGGTAGGCTTGAAGGGCGAGATCGATCATCTGGGGCGGATTCACATCCCCAAAAAGGTACGAGATCTGTACGGTATGGAGGGTGAGGTGGAGCTGGTGCTGACGCCGGAGGGTGTTTGCCTGCGCAGCCCCCGCTTTGTGCTGACTGCGCGCGAGGAGGAAAAATAAAGAAATTGGCTTGGAATATTTGGCCGTCCGGCGGACAGATTTGACGTTTTAATCGCTTTCGAAATTCCAAAAATGCATAAAAATATTCCAAAAACGAGGAATTTGATTTGGCGAAGGGCAGCGAAAAGGGCCTTTCTGCTTCAAAAATTCCAAATACGGCCAAAAATATTCCAAAAACCAGGATTTTATGCACCGCATGCACCCATTTTTCAAAAAAATGAAAAAAATTGCAAAAAGGGGTTGACAAGGGGCTTTCCGTGTGCTATACTTGCCACATCAAAGGCTGTGACCGAAAATCAGTAAGCAGATGGTATCACGCACAGAGAGCCGCCGGTTGGTGTAAGGCGGTAGGGTATCTTTGCTGAATACATTTCGCGAGCCGCGCACCGAAAGGCGATCCTTTTGCCCGGTAGGCTGCGACGGGAGCGCCCGTTATCGCGTGGCGGTATCATTTGTGTACCGCGTAAGACCGTCCCCCGTAAGGGATCGGTAAACAGAGGTGGTACCGCGTATCAGTTTGATCCGCCCTCTTGGCCTATGGCAGAGGAGCGGTCTTTTTTTGTGCCCCGCCCCCCTGACGATCAAAAAAGAAAGGAAGTACAACATCATGGCACACCTGCAAGCACCCTTAGCAATCTCCACCAATACCCTCGTCACCATTCCGTTTTTGCTCGTCTTTTTCGGCTTGATGATCTATGTAGGCTTCTATTGCCGCCGCCACGCCACCGACGTGAACCAGTTTGTGCTGGGCGGTCGCAGCGTTGGCCCCTGGCTCACCGCCTTTGCCTTTGGTACCTCCTACTTTTCAGCCGTGATCTGTGTGGGCTACGCGGGACAGTTTGGCTGGAACTTTGGTCTTGCCTCCACCTGGATCGGTCTTGGCAACGCCTTCATCGGCTCTCTCCTTGCCTGGAGCATCCTCGGTCGCCGCACCCGCATCATGACCCAGGCCATTGGCTCCCGCACCATGCCTGACTTTTTTGAGAAGCGCTACGATTCCAAGAGGCTGAAGATCGCCGCCTCCGTGATCGTGTTCGTTTTCCTGATTCCTTACACCGCCTCCCTTTACAATGGTCTTTCCGGCCTCTTTAACGCGGTGTTTAACGTGCCCTACTGGGCCATCGTCATCGTCATGGCTGCCCTTACCGGTGTGTACGTGATCTTCGGCGGCTACATGGCCACCGCCATCAACGATTTCATCCAAGGCATCATTATGCTGGCCGGCATTGTGGCCGTGATCCTCGCCGTGCTGCACGATAACGGTGGCTTGATGGAGGCTGTCAAAAACCTGTCTCTGGTGCCTTCCCCATACCCCGAGAGTGCAGGCCAGGCCGGCGCCTTCGCCTCCTTCTTCGGCACGCAGCCTCTTTACCTTGTGGTGGTGGTGCTGCTTACCTCCCTCGGTACCTGGGGTCTGCCGCAGATGATCGGCAAATTCTACTCCATCAAAAATGAGGATTCCATCAAAAAGGGCACCGTGATCTCCACCATTTTCGCTATCATCGTGGCCGGCGGCTGCTACTTCCTCGGCGGCTTTGGTCGACTCTACGCCAACAATCCCGGCATCTACAAGGATGGCATTGTGGGCGGCGTTGTCATGAACGACCGCATCGTGCCCACCATGCTCGCGAATCTTCCTGCTGTCATCATCGCCGTGGTGATCGTGCTGGTGCTTTCCGCCTCCATGTCCACCTTGTCCTCCCTCGCTCTCACCTCCTCCTCCACCCTGGCGCTGGACGTGCTGCTGCCCTTCATCAACCGCAAGGGCAAGAAGGTGGATGAGAAGAAATCGGTTTTGCTGATGCGCCTGCTGATCGTGTTCTTCGTAGCGCTTTCCGCCGTCATCGCCATCCTCAAGGATAGCATTTGGGCTGATTCCGTATTTATCGCGCAGATGATGGGTATTTCCTGGGGCGCCCTTGCCGGTGCGTTCCTTGCACCCTTCCTCTACGGCCTCTACAGCAAAAAGATCTCCAAGGTGGCCGTGGCCGTTTGCTTCGTATTCGGTACGGGTCTTGAGATCGTCCAGCTTCTTAAGAGTATGGGTGTTCTGAAGATCACCGGCGGCTTCTTCGGCTTTATCTTCACCAACTCCCTCTACTCCGGCGTATTCGCTATGGTGGGTGGACTTGTACTGGTGCCTTTGGTAAGCCTCTTTACCAAGCGCTTCATTCCCAAGAGCGTGGATGAAACCTTCACCTGCTTTGATCACTCCGTGACCACAGACATCACCGATTCCCTGGGATAATATAAAAAACGGGCCAATGGGCCTCCCTTACAAACACCAATCGGCAGAGAACTTGTTTTCTCTGCCGATTTGTGTTATATGAAACAAATAAAAATCCTCACCTTGGGGAGAGGTGGCGGCGTAGCTGGCGGAGAAGGTAACACCGCGCGAAAAGAACCCTCTCACCCGCTATCGTGGGAGCTCTCCCAA
>JAFTQT010000025.1 GCA_017462615.1 Clostridia bacterium
ATACATTTTGGCTTTACAACCCCCGTTTTTGGCATAAAAATATACCTTTTGGTCTTATGCCCCACGTTGAAACTATTGTTTGTCTTTGCAAACAATAGTTTCAACGTCGATATGTGCCACTTCGTGTCACTCGATATAGCCTGCGGCTCGATATGTTACTTCGCAACTCGATATGTCCTGCGGGGCAAGCGGTGGCACATATCTATATCGAATGTGAACGAAATGAGCATATATCGAATTTCGAGCATAGCGAGAAATATATCGAGCTCGCTGACAGATTCCTGCTTAAGGAAGCAACAGACAAAAGTGTATCCTTATCAAAAAATAAGCGAGGTGCAATTATGAGTGAGACAAAAAATCCAAATTATTTCGTGCTGGTAAATGAAGACAACAGACTTCCTAACGGTTTTGAAGATACGGTTGAACTAATCCCGAGCGAGAATATTGCCGGTAATCAATTTCAGATCGAGAAAAAAACCTACGATGCCTTTTGTGCTCTGCGGGAAGATGTTTTAAAAAATGATGGCATTCAAACTGTACTCCTTGGGTCCTACAGAACAATCGAACAGCAGGAAAAAATTTTTAAAAGCAATTTTGAAAAATTCGGTTTGGATTATGCAAAAAAATATGTTGCAAAACCGGGCTATTCTGAGCATCATACCGGCCTTGCAATTGATGTGGGAATCTTGTTGGAGGGTAAGCTCTATCGCACAAAGGAGGAGCTTTTAAGCGTAGACTATTTATTTGAAATCATTCAGAAAAAGCTTCCCCGATACGGCTTTATTTTAAGATACCCTAGGGGCAAGGAAGCTATTACCAAAATCGCCTATGAGCCTTGGCATTATCGTTACATAGACTCGCTCTCAATTGCGCAGGAAATAACAGATAAAGGAATGTGCTTTGAGGAATACTGTCAGAAAGTTTAAAGCGAAGGGCGTTGCTTTGCAGTAAAGCTTTGCCTTGCCTTGACGGCGTTTTGCTTTAGGCTACGCATTAGTTCAATGGCTCAAGAAAATAGTCAAAAGCAAACAAAAATAAAATAACCTTTTGGCTTTACACCCCCGTTTTTGGCGCAAAAAATACCTTTTGTCCTCCCCACCCACGTCGAGCGTGGGGGGGGCTCACGGGGAAATAACCGCTGATCCGCAGGGCTGGCGCCCACGACGGCCCGTAACGCACATTTGAGACTTCCCGGGACGTCGAAGGTGACTTCCCCTACCAAAATTTACGAAAGGAATCCATATGAAACCCATCATTGGACTTTTAGCAGAAATTGACGACGAACTGAAATGCAAGGTCAAGCACACCTACGTGCATGCCATTGAGCTGGCGGGCGGTGCGCCCGTGCTGCTGCCCTATATAGAGGATGTGGCGGTGATCCAGCGGTTGGTGGAGGGCTGTGACGGCTTTCTCTTCACTGGCGGTGGGGATATCGACCCCCGCTACTACGGCGAGGCCATGCGGGAGACCTGCGGCACGCCGACGCCTGCCAGAGATACGCTGGAGCTTGCTCTGTTTGCCGAGGCGGTACGGACGGATAAGCCCATTCTTGGCATCTGCCGGGGCATTCAGGTGCTGAACGTGGCCCTGGGCGGCACGCTGTACCAGGATATTCCCAGCGAGATCGACGGCGCCATCGCCCACCGAAAGCCGGAGGAGGATCCGCCCCTTCACGAGGTAAACGTGCTGCCTGGCACGCCCCTTGCCCATATAGCAAACGGCGCACGCATGACGGTGAATACCTATCATCACCAGGCCGTCAAGGCGCTGGGCGCTGGGCTGCAGACGATGGCTACCGCCGACGACGGCGTCATCGAGGCGGTGTATCTCCCCGGTGAGCGCTATCTGCGGGGCTATCAATGGCATCCGGAGCGGCTGGTGGAGAGCCATGAGGAGCATCTGCGGCTTTTTGAGGAATTTGTGGCGGCCTGTCGTCACAAATAACGTGATTTTTCGCCCCGTTTTGGGGGTAAATGATATTTTTGCAAGAAAGAAGGAAGAAAGAAAAGATGACAACGCTACTCTGCGGCGCGGCACGACGCTGCGTCACGCCCCCTCTGGGGCTGAATATCCCCCAATGTATGTCTTTTAACCCCGCCACGGGCGTGAAGGACGAGCTTTACACCCACGCAGTGGCCCTGGAGGCGGCGGGGAAGTGCGTGATCCTCATTTCCATTGACACCAGCGGCCTTGGCGCCGCCTTTACCAAAAGGGTACGGGAGGCGCTGCAGCGAGAGCTGGGTATCGACCCCGCCGGCGTGATGGTCAGCGCCATACATATCCATACCGGAGGTCCTCAGCTGATGGAGGTCTTCTGGGGACAGGGGGAGGACAAAAGCGTCACGGAGCTGTTTTTCAGAGAAACGGTGGCGGCAGCCGTGGAGGCCTATGGGAGCCGCGTGCCGGTAACGGCGCGGTACGGTGCCACCGAGGATCGCCGCTTCGGCTTTTGTCGCAACTACCGTATGCGGGACGGCAGCATC
>JAFTQT010000026.1 GCA_017462615.1 Clostridia bacterium
CGGGCGGATCTCGCGCATGGTCTGAATATAAAACTTTTAGATGTTGCAATGTACTACTGTGAATGCGCGAACAGAGCGATAAATCAAAATTTGAATGATAAATTGGGGTTTATCGAGGTGCTTGAAAATTGTAGAAACAATCCAAAAAAGCACAAACCGGTAGGGGCGAACTGCGTTCGCCCGCTCGTTCTGTGATTATTCTTTGCGGCGGGCGAACACAGTTCGCCCCTACGGGTTGGGTATGCTGCCGCATCACCACATCAAACTCCTCGATAAATCAAAATTTCCCGCACTGTTTGAGGCCTTCCGCTTTGTTCGCATCTTCCCCCTTTTTGAAGGTTTTTGGGGGTGTAGGTGAATTCTTTTTTCGCCAAGGCGAAAAAAGAAGAGGAAGAGGGGGGCTTTTGCAAAAGCCCCCCTCTTCCTCCAGCCTTCTTTCCACCTACTCCGCTGCTTCGATGACGTAGAGCGCGCCGCGGCGCACCTCCACAAGGGCACAGTTGCCGGTGATCTCGTTGCTGACGGCATACTGCCTTTTGCGGAAAAGTGTGGCGTTTTTGAGGGGATACTTGCACCCATCCACCGTCACGCCCTTGGCCTTTTCCTCCACCAGAAGCAGAGAAAGATACCGAAAGTCGCTGCGAGGAATGAGGGCACCGGTGTTGCGGATAAACCGCGCCCGGTTGTAGCCGTCGGTGATGAGGGCGTGCACGCCTCGCTCCGCCAGCTCCTCCAGAATGGCAAGATTGGAAAGGCTGTGATCCAGCCGTCCCGAAAGACCGCCGATGATCACGATATCCCGCGCCCCGCGGGAAAGGGCCAGATCCACCGCCAGCTGGGTGTCGGTCTGATCCTTTTCCGCCGGCACCTGTAGAATTTCAGCCACGTCGGGGAGCTCCCCTGTGCCGATGGAATCAAAATCCCCCAGCAGCACCCCGGGCTCTACACCCAAGCGCTTGGCGTTGTGCCAGCCGCTGTCGGCGGCAATCACCAGATCCTCTTCCTTCGGGTGCTCATAGATCCGATCGGGGCAGACGGTGCCCCCGGTATATATGTATGCGCGCATTATTTCTTGCTCCAATCGTGCTTATTTTTCAGCGCCTCGTACATCAAAAGAAAGCTCTGATGGCGGCTGGGGGCAATTTTTCCCTCCTTCACCGCCGCGAGGATGGCGCAGCCCTCCTCCTTGGTGTGGGTGCATTTGGTGTAGCGGCAGCAGCCGAGGTAGGGCTCAAACTCCCGCATCACGTAGGGCAGGTCGTCCCTGCCAAAGAAATCAAAGCGGATGAAATCCAGCATGCTGAAGCCGGGGGTGTCCGCCACGTAGCCCTCTCCGATGGGGTACAGCTCCACCCTTCTGGTGGTATGCTTGCCCCGGGCGATCTTGCGGCTGATCTCACCCGTTTGCAGCTTCAGATCGGGATACAGCGCGTTGAGAAGGGTGGATTTTCCCACACCCGAGGCGCCGGAAAAGGCAGCGATCCGCTCGCCGAGAGCGGTGTCGATGTACGCCCGCAGCTCCGCCACACCCTCGTTTTCCTTAGAGGAAATGGCAAAGGCGGTGAAGCCCGCGTCGCGGTAAAGCGCCAAGAGCCTGTCGGCGGCGGCGGGGTCGATATCCCGCTTGCAAATGACGGGCACGGGCTCAATGTGATTGTGCTCCGCGATGGCAATGAGCTTGTCCACCGTATCCAGCGCCGGTGCCGGCTCGGCGGCGGCAAAGGTGATAAACAGCAGCCCGAGATTGGCCATGGGGGGACGGATGAGAGCGTTCTCACGGGGAAGCAGCGCCGTGATGACCACACCGCCGCCATCCTCGGCAACGCCCGCGCCCTCCGTACCCGTATAGCGGGCAACGGCCACGTCGTCGTATTGTATCTCCACGCGGTCGCCCACCAGGGGCGTTTCCCCCTCGTGGCGGAAATTGCCCTTGGCACGGGAACGGACGACCAGACCGGACAGCGGCGTGTCGCCCGCGTCCAACCGGATCTCATACAGACCGCCCACGCCGCGGACGATCCTTCCCTTCTCCTTGTACTGCATAGTCCTTTTCCTTTACTTAAAATATAAACGTCAGTATACTGCCTAAAAGCCCCAGAAGGGCCAGGGACAGCAACAGCAGCAGCCCCAGCAGCAGGGCGGTGACCAGATTGGCACGCCATAGGCGCCGAAGGGTGCTTTCCTTTTCCTTTTCTTTTTGCGGTCTTTTCGGGTGCATAGCGATACCTCTCACAGCTAAAATCACCCATATTCTGCCCCGTTTGGGGGGATATTATCCGTTTTCCCCCTGCATTTCCGCCCGACGCAGCTGGCCGCAGGAGGCGTTGATATCCGCCCCAAGGCGACGGCGCACCGTGGCACGGATGCCGTTTTCCTCAAGGACGGCGGCAAAGCGGGAGATAGACCGCTTATCCGCCCGACGGAAGCCCGTTTCCTCCACCTCGTTGACGGGAATGAGGTTCACGTGAATGGGCATGGTATCCGTGCGGGTACGTAGGCTTCGGTTCAAAAGCAGGGCCAGACGCTTTGCCGCCTCCGGCGCGTCGTTTTTACCTGCAATGAGGGTATATTCAAAGGAAATGCGCCGCCCCGTTGCCTGATAATAGCGGCGGCAGGCCTCCATCAGCGCGGCCACGTTCCAGCGCTTGTTAATGGGCATAATGGCCGTGCGGGTCTCGTCGTCGGCGGCGTGGAGAGAAATGGAAAGGGTAATGGGCAGCTGCAGCTTGGCAAGCTCATCGATCTTATCCACCAGGCCGCAGGTGGAGAGCGAGATGTGCCGATAGCCGATATTGACCCCCTCCGGATGGTTCACCAGGGTGAGAAATTTCACCACGTTGTCAAAATTATCTAAGGGCTCACCAATGCCCATCATCACGATGCCGCCAATGCGCTCACCGCTGTCACGGGCGGCGGCGATCACCTGCCCCAGCAGCTCTGCGGGGGTGAGATTGCGCACCCTGCCGCCAATGGTGGAGGCGCAAAATTTGCAGCCCATGGCGCATCCCACCTGCGAGGAAATGCAGATGGTGACGCCGTGCTCGTAGCGCATCAGCACGCTTTCCACCGACTGACCATCGGAAAGCTCGAATAAGTATTTGACGGTGCCGTCAATGGCTGAAACCAGCTTGCGGCGCACCTGTGGCAGATGGTAGCTTGTCACCTCTGCCAGGCGCTCCCGCGTGACCTTGCCCACGTTGGTCATTTCCTCCGGGGAAAGGCCGCGGTGCAGCTGCGTGAAGATTTGCTTTGCCCGGAAGCGGGGCTCTCCAAGAGATACCAGCAGCGCCTCCAGCTCCTCCCGGGTGAGGGAGAGTAATTCCTGTTTTTCTTGCATCATATCATCCTTTACAGCGAAGCTTGGCTATGAAAAAGCCGTCCGTACCGTGGGTATCCGGCGTGAGCGTCAGCATACCCGCCTCCACCGCCAGCGCACCGGCCGAAAAGGGCTCAAGGGCAAAATCCGGGTGGGTGGCAAGGAACGCCTGCACCTGCGCCTCGTTCTCCGCCGGCAGCAGCGTGCAGGTGGAGTAGAGCAGCACGCCGCCGGGGGCGACGCTTTTTGCGGCGGCGGCCAGGATATCCCGCTGAACGGGCACAAGTCCCGCCGCGTCCGCCATATTTTTATAACGGATATCCGGCTTTTTGCCGATGACGCCGAGCCCCGAGCAGGGCACGTCGCAGATGACCCGATCAAAGCTGCCCAGCACCGCAGGGTCGGCAGCACGGGCGTCGGCGGCGGCAACGGTCATATTGGTGATACCAAGGCGCGCCGCACCCTCCCGCACCAGGGAGAGCTTGTTTTCGTGCAGATCAAAGCTATGAAGCTCCCCCGTATTTTCCATGGAAAGAGCAGCACCGAAGGACTTGGAGCCCGGGGCGGCGCAAAGATCCAGCACGCGCATACCGGGCGCCGCTGCCAGGGCCACGCCGGCAATCTGAGAAGCCTCGTCCTGCACGAAGCACAGTCCCTCCCGCAGCAGGTCGTGGAGCGGAGCGCCATCCGGCAATATAACCCCAAACGGGGCGAGTTTTGTGGGGGTAGCACCCTCCACACGCTGCAAAAGCTCCTCTCGCGAGAGGCGCAGCGTATTCACCCTGACGGTGATGGGCGGATGCTGTCCGAAGGCCGCCAGCACCGATGCGGCGCGGGCGGCACCGAAGGTATGCAAAAAGCATTCCGCCACCGAGGGGGACACGGAATAGGCCACCGAAAGGTGTCGGATGGGCTCGGCTGCAGCATCGGGCAGCGGGATCTGCTTGCCATCCCGACAAAAGCCCCGCAAAATGGCGTTTACAAAGCCCTTGCTGCGGCGGGGGGAGAGCGCCACCGACTCGTTGATGGCGGCGTGATCCGGCACTCTGTCCATATAGTAAAGCTGATACAGCCCCATGCGCAGGATCATCCGCACCTGCTTCTCTATGGCGGAGGGCGCAATGGAGGCGCGGGCGTCGATGATCGCATCCAGCGTGATGCGTCGCTCAATGACGCCGTAAAACAAATGGGACAAAAAGCCTCTGTCGGCGGCGGAAAGCGCGGTCGCCCGGTTCAGCGCCGCGTTCAAGGTGCGGTCGGCGTATTGCCCCGCCGCCTCCAGTCGCAGCAGCTCCTGGAGAGCAATTTCTCTTGCGGTAGCCATCAGCGACGGCGGGAGTGGCTGCCCGCGATAAGGAGCAATCTGAGCAGGCTGAGCAGCCCCGTAGCCAACGCGGCCACGTAGGTCATAGCAGCAGCGGAAAGCACCGCCCGCGCGCCCTTCAATTCTTCATCATTCATCGTGCCGGAGCCGGAAAGACAGCGTATGGCTCTCTTACTGGCGTTGAATTCCACCGGCAGCGTCACCAGCTGGAAGAGCACTGCCAGCGCATAAGCGCCAATGCCCAGCAGCATCAGGGGCTCTGCAAGATACGGCACGGTATAGGAAAACAGCAGCCCGATGAAAAAGAGGGGCATGGCCAGATTGGAGCCGATATTGCAGATGGGCACCATGGCCATGCGCAGACGCAGGAAGGGATAGCCCTTGCCATGCTGCAGGGCGTGCCCTGCCTCGTGGGCGGCAATGCCCACGGCGGCCACGCTGTTGCTGTGACAGGAGGTAGCGGAAAGCCGCAGCACCTCGGTGCGGGGATCGTAGTGGTCGGAAAGCTCCCCCGGCACCTCCTCGATGCGCACGTGAGAGAGACCGTTGCTATCCAGAATACGGCGCGCCACGGCGGCACCGGTCATACCGGGACGCAGAGCTACGGCCTTATAGCGCGCCACGGCGGAATGGATGCGCATCTGCGCCCAGAGTGAAAAAATGAAGCCGGGGAGGATAATGAGAAGCGTCCAATCTCCCCAAAACAGACCAAAAAGCATAGTGTTTCCTTTCGAAATCAATTGAGTTTTGTGACACGACCGAGGGGGTCAAATTTTGATTTATCGCGCCCTCTCAGTCGCTACGCGACAGCTCCCCCAGAGGGGAGCCTGATGATAGCCTTCCCCTCCGGGGGAGGTGGCACCGTTAGGTAACGGAGAAGGGTAGCTCGACAAACCCAATTTATCAACCGCTCACAAGCGCTTATTGCAGCAGATCGCCCGCACTGACGCGACGACCGCGGATGAAGTCCGCAGCGGCCATTCTGCCC
>JAFTQT010000027.1 GCA_017462615.1 Clostridia bacterium
CCCTCCTTGATGAGGATGAATTTATAGCAGGGGTAGCAGCGGATCTTGTTGGTATTCTCCTCCAGCACGTATCCTTTTTTATAGTCAATGGCAATGCTGCCGGACGCATTGCGATAGGATTCCATGATCATACGGCACCTCTTTGAACAAATTTGCTATTTTTAATCTATTTTGCCTTGATTTCACCCAAAAAGTATTATATAATACGCCTATCGATTTGTCAAGTGAGGTTTTCAAAAACAAGATGGAACAAAATCTTCAGCAACCAAAAAAATGGGGCTACACCTGGGTCATCGTCGCGCTGTGCTGCCTGATGGTGACGATCGCCCTGGGCTTTTGCAGCTCATCCAAAAGTATCTATATCTCTCCCGTCTGCGAGGCCAACGGCCTTGCCCGCAGCGCCTTTTCCCTCAGCGACACCACAAGGTACATCACCACCGCTCTGGTAAATATCTTTTTCGGCACGCTGATCTATAAATTCGGCGCCAAAAAGCTGATCCTTGGCGGCCTCACGTCGCTCTTCTGCTCCATGCTGACCTATTCCCTCGCCGATAACGTGGTGGGCTTTTGCCTGGGCGGCGCGCTGCTTGGCCTGGGGCTTTCCTTCACCACCACCACTATGGTGGGCGCCGTGGTCAATACATGGTGCCAAAAGAGCAAGGGCACCATCATGGGTCTGGCCCTTGCCTGTAACGGCATCGGCGGCGCCGTTTCCATCCAGATCCTGACACCCATCATTGCCAAGGGCGTGTACGGCTATCGCAACGCCTACCGCCTGGTGGCCGTGTGCCTTGTGGTGGTGTTCGTGCTGATCCTGCTGTTTTTCCGCAATCAGCCCGAAAAAAAGCCCGTATCCCCCGAAACGGTGCAGAAAAAGCCCCGTACCGACTACAGAAGCATTCTGAAAACGCCCTATCTCTATCCGGCAGCACTCTGCATTTTTTTCACCGGCATGGTGCTGCAGAGCATCCACGGCATCACCGCCCCCCTCCTGGAGGATGCGGGCATGCAGAAGGCGCTGGTGGCCAACGTGCTCAGCGTATCCTCTCTCCTGCTCTTCTGCTCCAAGTTCGGCGTTGGCTTCCTCTATGATAAAACGGGACTGCGCATCACGACCCTCATCTGCTTCTCCTCCTCCATCGTCTCCTGCGCGCTGCTGATCCTGGTTGCCAACACGGCAAGTGGGCCTCTCGCCTTTGCATACTCGTTCTTCTCGGCGCTGGCGCTGCCGCTGGAGACCATCATGCTGCCCATCTACGCGCGGGAGCTGTTTGGTGACAAACGCTTCAATGAGGCGCTGGGCATCTTCGTTTCCTTCAATACCGCAGGCTACGCCCTGGGCTCGCCCCTGGGCAACCTTTGCTACGACGTTTTCGGCAGCTACCACGTTGCCCTTTATATCAGCGCAGGACTCATGCTGTTTACGCTGATCTTGCTCCATATCGTCATCAGCGTGGCGAGAAAAAAGCAAGCCGCTGAGGCCGAGGCGTAAAGAAAAAAGACGAGTGTTGCGAGACTTCTCATAAGGATGTTTTCGGAACACGGTAGGGGCGAACTGTGTTCGCCCGCGGGAGACCACAGGTCTCCCCTACGGATACACATATAAATATCGGCAGAGATGTTGTTTTCTCTGCCGATTTGTGTTATAATGGACATAATAGAAAGCCTCGCCCTTTGGGAGAGGTGTCGGCGAAGCCGACGGAGAGGGCAAATGGTTGCAATGATACCCCCTCTCACCCGCTATCGCGGGAGCTCTCCCGGAGGGAGAGCCTTAGGCTACGCGCAACCTTAGGGGTATGGGCTTTGCCCGATGCCTTTGTATAACAAAGGCGAAACTGGCGATAAAACAGAACGATAAATAAGAATTTACAAGTGAGTGTAAAAATGAAGTATATAGAATATGGAAA
>JAFTQT010000028.1 GCA_017462615.1 Clostridia bacterium
AAATGGAACACAAGAAAGAGGTGCAGCACGGCAAACATAGCCGGCCTCCCTCTGACGGGGGAGGTGGCGCCGAAGGCGACGGAGGGAGAGATTTTCTCTATTTGAATACCTCGACAAACTCCAATTTGACCTTCAATTTTTGATTTACAGGAGAGCTTGATGTGGCGATGCGGCAGCATACCCAACCCGTAGGGGCGAACTGCGTTCGCCCGTTTGTGCGGTGGTTGTCCCTTGTGGCGGGCGAACGCAGTTCGCCCCTACCGGTTTGTGCTTTTTTGGATTGTTTCTACAATTTTCAAGCACCTCGATAAACCCCAATTCAACGGTCACCGACGCGCCAAAAAAGGAGCCGGGTCACGAAAACGTGACCCGGCTCCTTTTTTCATAAAATCCTTTTTTAGAAAGGCTTCTCACCGGGGCAAGGAGCGTTTTTATTTGTGCTGCGCCAGCATCCAGGCCAGCAGCTCAGGGGAAAAGGCCCGCTCCCAGGACTTGTGCGCCACGCCCTCGTAAAGCGTGCAGCGGAAATGGGGATTTTTGCCCTCCAGCTTGGCGGCCATCTCCTTGGTATGATAGGGCGAAACCACCGCGTCATCCAGACCGTGGAAGGCCCAGATGGGCATGGTCAGCTGTCCGGCGTTCCAGGCCATACCGCCGCCGCAGCAGGGTGCTGCCGCCGCAAAAAGCTGAGGGTAAGCCATGGCCGTGTACCACGTGCCGTAGCCACCCATGCTGAGGCCGCAGATGTAGATGCGGTGGGGATCCACGTGATACAGCGCACAAACGCGGTCAATAAAGGCCTTGATGCTCTCGATCCTGGCCACCCAGAAGGTATCAGGCGGGCATTGGGGCATCACCAGGATGGCGTCAGTGAAATTGTCGTCGGTCACCACCTTGGGAAAGCCGTGCACCAGAACCTTGTCCAGCGCGTCGCCGCCAAGGCCGCGCTCACCGGCGCCGTGGAGCTGCAGGATCATAGCCGGCGCGTCGGGGAGGCGGTCAGGCTCCATAATGATAGCGGGAAAGCCCAGCTCGTTGTCGGTATATCGCGTGGTCTTCATTTCACATCCTCCTTTTTGGTAGCGCTGCCGTCCACGGAAATGGGATAGTATTTGGCAAGACCGCCGGAGGAGGTCTCTCTGTAGCCGCAGAGCAGATCCTTGCCGGTGTTATACATGGTCTTCACGATGAGGTCGAAGGTGATCTTGCGACTGGAGGCCAGGAAATTGGCCAGCGTCAGGGCATTGAGGGCGCGCATGGCCGCTACGGCGTTGCGCTCGATGCAGGGGATCTGCACAAGACCGGCAATGGGGTCGCAGGTGAGACCGAGATGGTGCTCCATAGCCACCTCCGCCGCGTATTCGATCTGATCCAGCCCCATCTCAAACAGCTCCGCGAGAGCAGCAGCGGCCATAGAGCAGGCCGAGCCGATCTCCGCCTGACAGCCGCACTCCGCGCCGCTGATGGAGGCGTTTTTCTTGATGATATTACCGATGATGCCGCCGGTGGCAAGGGCGTGCACGATCTCCGTGTCGGAAAAGCCCCGGTTCTCCTGCATATAGCGCAGCACCGCAGGCAGCACGCCGCAGGCACCGCAGGTGGGGGCGGTGACGATGGTGCCGCCCGCCGCGTTCTGCTCTCCGGTGGCAAAGGCATAGGAGCAAACGAGACGGCTCTCCCGGGTCTGGGCGGATTCGTCAATGTGCTTTTGCTCGTAAAGCGATTGAGCGCGGCGCTGGGTCTTCAGGATGCCCGGCAGGGTGCCCGTAACGGTAAGCCCTTGGTAGATGGTATCCTTCATCTGCTCCCAGCAGCGGCCGAGGTAGTCGAATATCTCTTTGCCCTCGCACTCCTCCACGTACTGCCAGATGCGGATCTTGTGGTGGTGGCAGTAGTCCGCGATCTCGGCATAGGTGTTGAGCGGATAGATCTCCCGCCCGCTTGTGAGGGTCTCCTCCTGGGCCTCGCCCTCAAAGCGCACGGTGCCGCCACCCACGGAATATACCCGAACGGTATGGAAAAACGCCCCATTTTTGCCGACCTCGATATCCATGGTATTGGGGTGCACGGGGCAAGGGGTGTCGGTATCCAGCAGCACTTCACAGGGGTGGGGCGCAAAGGTCTCCCGGATCACCCGGTCGGTGCCGTGTCCCTCTCCCGTGAGGGCAAGAGACCCATACAGGGTCACACGGAAGAGATCCGCCTCCGGATAGCGCTCCCGCACGATGCGCACGGCGCGCTCCGGCCCCATGGTGTGGGAGCTGGAGGGGCCGCGGCCGATCTTATAAAGCTCGCGTAAAGATTGCATAACGATCTCCTTTGACGATACGCCCGCCAAGCGGCGGCTTCATGACTCTATTGTAAAATATTTTTCCCCGTTTGTCAACGCTCCGCGGCGATTTCCGCATTTTTTTGAACGAACCGGCATCAATTTTATACCGCGCTCCCGAAAAAAGCAATCAAAAAAATATCGATACATCTATTGACAAATCATCATGCTTCTGCTATACTGAAATCAAAGCAGTATGATCAAGCATACGTTTTACAGTAGAAAGGAGCTCACTATGAACCCTAACGATCACGATCAAGCGATGCATACCCCTGCCGAGGAGATTGCCGGAGCCGTGGCCGATCTGCCCCCGGTTCCCTTGAACGCTCCCTCCAAAAAGCGGCGTATCCTGCCGCTGGTCATCACACTTTCCGCCGTTTCCTTCCTTTTAATAGTGGCGTTGGCGGTTTCGGCCGTGCTGTTTTTGCCGCTGCTGCGCGAGGATACCGTTACCCCCGCTCTCCGCAACGCCTTCCCCGAGGGGGCGTCGATCCTGTCGCTGTTTTCCTCGATGGAGAGCGACGGCGGCGAGAGCGAGCTGGAGGCCTGTGTGCCCAAGAGTCTGCTCGGCACCGAGGGCGACCTCACCGTTTCGCTGTCCGGCACCTTTGCCCCCAACGAGGAGGGCGGTACGGACGCCGCCCTGCACATCCACGGCTCCCAGAGCCAATATAGCCACGACCTCTCCCTTGTCAAGGGCGGCAGCCTGCTGGCCGTCAGCGGCCTGCTTTCCGAGGGCTATCTGACCATTGACCTGGACGAACCGAGAAGCGAGCTGCGCGACTCCATTCTTTACCCCCATACCAGCACGTATTCGCTGAGCATGGAGGAATATACCCTGCTGGTGGAGCTGCTGGAGTCCATCCGCAAGGCTGAAAAGGATCAGCTATCAGAGGCGGACATGAAGGTGCTGGAGAACGCCCTTGAAAGCATCTGCGACGTCTGCCAGGACGTGCTGCGCCCGGAGGTGAAGATCTCCTGGCGCGATAAGGGCTTTGGCCTCAAAAAGCAGGAGACCCTGACCCTTGAACGGGATGATCTGGCGCTTTTGCTGGATGAGATCTCCAATGAGCTGGAGAACAACGGCGCACTCCGCGACGTGCTGCAGCGCATCATCATCACCGACGAGACCGGTGCCGAGGCCGACGCGCTGCTTTTGCTGGAGTCCTCGGTGGAGCAGCTGCTGAAGAACAAAAAGCAGCTTGGCACGCTGACGCTCTGCGAGGTCAGCGAGGCCGGCCGCGCCACGCTGATACGGGTATCCTATGAAACTCCCCAGCGGGTGACCACCACCCTGGAGCTGGAGCTGAGTGACAGCAGCATGCTGCTGACCTACACGGCCACCACCGCCGCCAAGACCGGCAAGGTATGGGTCTCCACGTCCTCCATCGTATCCGTCTCCCTGAACCGCTCCGAGAGCCGCGACACCACCCGCCATCGGGCCGTGGTTGCCGTCACCACCGAGATACTGAACGACGGCAAAAGGATCTCCAGCGAGACCGAAACGCTGCTGGAGAGCGAGCTTACCTACAACAAAAAAAGCGACGGCTATACCCTGACCCTGGAGGGCGAGGAGCTCTCGCTGCTGATCAAGGGCACCTGGCAAATGAACGGACGCGCCAGCAATCTGGCGCTGACCGTTACCGACGTCTGCTCTGAGGGCGTCAGCATCTACGACGCCGAGCCTTTGGTCTATCTCGCCGCCAACGAGGAGCGGAGCGCGCCGCTGCTGCGCTTCACCTGCCGGGTCTCCAAAAAAGCCACCGTCTCCTTCCCCAAGGGACAGGGCATTGCGCTGCTGACCGAGGAGAAGGCCAAGGAATATACCAAAACTCTGCCTCTGAAGGAGCTGGGCGACTGGATGGTGCAATGCGAGAGGACCACGCTCGTCAAGGGACTTTCCTTCGAATATCATCTGTGGGACTTATGGACGATAGATAATGAGGACTACGTCATCACGCGCTATTACCAGCCCTATTGCGCCTACGTGCGGAACGCGCTGCTGACCGAGGGCACCTACGCCAGCCATGTACTGCTGTACGATGAGGAAAAGCAGATCTGCCTGGAGATCTACTATGAGATCGACGGCAACGAGACCGTCTTTATCAGAAGCGTGGCCGTGGACGAGGCCAATTTCGACTCCTATATGCACATAGGACTTGACGCCAACGGCGTGATGATACCTCATGAATTCGAACTTTCCGCCCACGTGGAGCCAACCTGTACCACGGACGGCTATGACGAATATAGCTGCATGCAATGCGCTTATAAATTCCGGACCAACGTGATCGACTGGCTGGGACACGACTGGAGATCGACGCAACCGGTCACCTTTACCAACGGTCTGGGCGAGGTGGAGACCTGGAAGCTGCAGCATTACTGCGCACGCTGCTCCGCGGTGACGGGATTCACCTATGGCGACGTCAGCGTCTCCCTGCAGCAGCAGCCGGACGGCACCCATCTGATCAAAGACCAGCATAATTTGCTGGTGGATGAGGATTATCACTATCTGCCGGAGCTGGAGGAGCTTGACTCCATCAGGATCACGGGCTTCACGCTGGACGCCTGGTGCAGCACCGCCCGGACCTTTAACGGTATTCTGGAAACACCCTCCTATTTCACCACGCTGCCGGCAGGCTCCTTCTACAGGCACTACACCCAGCTGCAGGCGCTGATCCTGCCTGGCACGCTGCAGGAGATCGAAGACGGCGCCTTCCATGCCCAGCTGACGCCCCGGTTTATCTTTTACCGCGGCACGGCCGAGGAGTGGGCAGCCGTGGAGCTGAACCAATATCGCACGCTCTGGCAGGACGTGCCGGTGATTTTTATCCCCGAAGGCATCACCAGAGAGGCGCTGGAGGCGCAGCTGCAGTAGCCTCGTGAAGCTATATGAGGGAGAGGAGGCCTTTTTGCAAAAAGCACCTCCTCTTTCCTGTTGCCGTTTTCGCATCACGCATCGCAAATCGCGTTTTGCTCGCGTTCTGCGACGCGGCAATGTTTGCCACAGGCAAACTTGCAGTCTCGGCGCAGCCGAGGACAGGACACATCCTTAGCGCTCGCTG
>JAFTQT010000029.1 GCA_017462615.1 Clostridia bacterium
GATCCTGCCATCGCTACGCTCGGCACTGCTACGCAGTTCGACTTCGCGCGCTTGCGCGCCGCTCCGCTCAGGATGACACGGGCGGACGAAGTCGAAACCCGCAGGGCGCCCGCTTAGCGGGCGGATCTCGCGCATGGTCTGAATATAAACTTTTGGATGTTACAATGTAGTAGGGGCGATTCACGAATCGCCCGCAAAGCCAAATTGGGGAGGTGTCGGGCACCTTGAACGCGCCGCACAAGATAGCCTTCCCCGGCGAGGGCAGACTCCGCTGGAGAAGGCATGCGCGTTCGCCCAAGGCAAGGACATCGGCCGCCTACGAAGTGTAGATGACAGCCGCATTGTGCGTCGCGGACTACACCTCATCCGCCTCACATTCGTTCGGCACCTTCCCCCACTGGGGAAGGCTAAAATGAGTACGCTTCGCTACGATAAATTAGACGAAAAAGTCATTCTACAACGAATAAACAGACCGTCTTCTTATCTTGGCGCAAACAATTCCAAAGCCTTCCCCAGTGGGGGAAGGTGGCAGCCGCTTGTCGGCTGACGGATGAGGTGTCCTTAACGCCAAGTAACTCTTCTTCCGCCTTGTCGCTTGCGACAATATACACCCTTCCCGACAATATACACCCTTCCCCCGCTGGGGAAGGCTAACGCTGGCCGCATCGCTATAACAAGCTTCCCGATAAATCAAAAATCGAAGTCCAATCTGCGGGCTTTATATGCAAAAGCAAAAAGCCGAGCCACCTTTGCGTGGCTCGGCTCCATTCTTACTGCATCGTTTCCGTCTCGGCGGTCTTTTTCTTTTTTTCCACCTTATCTGCCTTCTTCTCGGCCTTTTCGGCCTTCTTTTCCGCGCGCTCGGCCTTTTCCCGTACGGCATCCTCGCGCTTCTGCTGCTTTTCCGCCTCGGTCTTGGCCTTCTTCTCGGCCTTTTCCCGCTGCTTGTTCTCCTTTTCCGCCTCGTCGGGATCGGTATAGCGCGCCTCCAGGATCTCCTGGGCCACCGCCTTCAGATAAGCGGAGAGAGACAGCATATCCAGCACCGCCAAAAACAGCTCCTCGTCGCTTTGCGGATCAAGGCCATCCTCTGCCAGCACGGACTCCACCAGAGAGCCCACGCGCTGACGGTTCTTCTCCTTCAGCGCAAGGAAGCGATCGTAGCAGCGGGACAGCACCTCGCCGTCAAAGCCGCAATCCTCCCGCACGCCAAACAGCACCCGCTTGATCTCCCCGATGGAAAGCGAGTTCTTCATGCCGTACACCAAAAGGATCTCCACGATGTGCTCATAGGAGTATTTCTTACCCGTTATGGGACTAATCAGCCCATCCTTGCTGTAATTATTTACCATTGTCTTGGTCAGCGCCCGCTCTCTGTAGCGAGGCGAGGCCGCCTTGTTTTTCTCCGCCACAAGGCTGAGGATCTGGTCAAGATAAAGGTCGATGGCCGGGATCTCCTTCCCCGTCAGATCAGCATCGCTTATGGCGGCGGCCACCAGGGCCTGTAGCTCCTGCTCCTTCACTGTGGTATCCTCCTTGCTTGAATTCTGCCACCATTATACCCGCAAGCCGCGAAAAAGTCAAGTCACCGCGGCAATTTTGCCTTTTTTCCGCCCGCGTACAGCCGCCCCAGCCAGAAAATCAGCCCGGCGGCAAGGGAGGTCACGGGCAGATAGATCACCGTGCTGGCCACCCAGCCGTACTTTTTGGCAATGGTGTCGAACACGATAATGGGCGCCTCGTTGGGGCCCACGAAGAACATATTCGCCACCTCGTCCACGGTAATGCCCACCAGTGTGTTGATGACAAAGGCCACAAAGGCAAGCAGCAAAAAGAGCTTCACCACGTCAAAATATTCCTGCAGCGTGCTGCCCGCCCGGCGGGAAAAGAGAATGTAGAAGCCGAGGAAGACCAGGCCGTAGTGCCACGCTACCGCGTGCACGGTCAGCGGCACCTGCCGCAGAAGGACGCCCGAGGGCTCAAATACACCGGCAAAGCCCCCAAGGAGGTTGAAGCACATCATAAAGCCGTAGGCGGCCTTCCGGAGGCGCGGGCTCTTGCAGAGCACCGCCACGGGGCAAAGATACATGGGCATGCTGCACATCTGAAAGGGCAGCTCGCCCCAGCAGATGCTGTGATCCTCGATCACGTAAAAGAGGAACAGCTGCTTAAACACCTCGCTGGCGATCAGCACACCCGCAAAGGTGAGCAGCAGGATCTTGTTTTTGCGCTCGTCAAAGTGACGGCAGAGGAAAGCGAGAGAGATCGTCAGGGAAAGCCCCACCACGATCATGATGATATGTACCGTACCGTAGGCAGGCGGAGGTGTCATTTCGGCGGCCAGCGCCAGCATCAGCTTTTCGATCATTGCGTGCTCCTTTCTATAGCAAGAGAAAAATGGACGCGCTGCGTGATTTTTTCCAAAGTCACGGATAGTATAGCACATTTTTGTTGCGGAAATATATAGACAGATATAACAAATTGTCAAAAAAAGCAGAAAAAATCTCGTGTCTTTTGCCGAAAACCCTCTGCTTTTTTGAAATTTTTTCGGAATTTTTGGCGAATTTTTTTGCCATAATTTTTTGAAGAATCCTGTATTTGCAACGCTTCCCTGCCCCTTTGGTTACACCCATGGTCGGGGGCATGCTCCCACCCATGCCTCCACCCCCAGCAGAGCACAGCAAAGCGAAGCAAAGCAAAGATAAGCAAAGCGCAATCACAGCGGAGCTGAGCGGAGCATATGACTCCCCGGCTCCGCCCGCCTCCGGCAGGAGCACCGAAAGGGTACTCCTCGAGGTGCCCTTCGGACAAGGGGTCTCCGGCCAACAAACCACTCTCACAGTTGACGACTTTCGGGCAACAATGTGGTACAATAAGAATGGGGGCAGCAATGCGGCAAATACGGGGCGATCTGCAGCGCGCGGGGACGCGCGGATCGCAAAAAATATTATTTTATACGTTTTGTGGAAATTCTTGTACACCTGCGGCGTTTTTTGTGTTATACTGAAGGGGAAGATTTTTAATTCCGAAAGGAGACTGCTATGAAAGACACGCAGCTGAACGCCATTTGCAGCGCGGTAGACGCCTACAAGGAGCTGATCCTTGCCTCCGAGCGCTACCTCTGGACGATCCCCGAAACCGGCTACCGCGAGGTAAAGACCTCCGCCTACGTGGCCGAGCAATTTGAAAAGCTGGGCTACAAGCTCACCTACGCCGAGGGCATCACCGGCTTCATCACCCGCATTGAGACCGGTCGTGAGGGCCCGGAGGTGCTGATCCTCGGTGAGCTTGACTCCATCATCTGCCCCGCCCACCCCGATGCCGATCCCGTCACCGGTGCGGTACACTCCTGCGGCCACCACGCCCAGTGCGCCACCCTCATCGGCATTGCCGCCGCCCTCACCGACCCCGCCGTGCTGAAGGAGCTTTCCGGCAGCATCCGCCTGTGCGCCGTGCCCGCCGAGGAGCTATTGGAGATCGAGTTCCGCTCGGAGCTGAAGAAGCAGGGCAAGATCAAATATTTCGGCGGCAAGAGCGAGTTTTTGCACCGCGGCCTCTTTGACGGCGTGGATCTGGCCTTTATGGTGCACGCCAGCAGCAGCTACGCCGTTCAGAACGGCTCTGTGGGCTGCATCGCCAAAAACATCATCTACAAGGGGCGTGCGGCTCATGCCGGCGGCGCTCCCTGGGGCGGCATCAACGCCCTGTACGCCGCCAACTGCGGCCTCAATGCCGTCAACGCCATCCGCGAGACCTTCAAGGAGGCCGATCTCATCCGCTTCCACCCCATCGTCACCCACGGCGGCGACATGGTGAACGCCATTCCCGAGACCGCGCGCCTCGAATCCTACGTCCGCGGCAGCAGCTTTAAGGCCATTGCGGAGAACAACAAGAAGATCGACCGCGCACTCATCGGCGGTGCCCTGTCGCTGGGCGCCAACATCGAGATCATCGACATCCCCGGATACGCCCCTCTGCATAACGACCCCGCCATGATGGACGTGGCTGCCGAGGCCGCCGCCATGGTTCTGCCCGAGGGCATGACCTTCAAAAAGACCGGCGCCTTCAGCACCGGCAGCACCGATATGGGTGACCTTTCCGCCATCATGCCCGTAGTGCAGCCCTACGCCGGCGGCGTAGCGGGCAAGGGGCACGGCAACGACTATCACGTGGTTGACCCCGAGCTGCTGTGCGTCACCAACGCCAAGTGGCAGGTCACCATGCTGTCCCTGCTCCTCGGTGACGGCGCCAAGCGCGCCAAGGAGATCGTGGCAGGCTTCACACCCGAATTCACCAAGGAGGACTTCCTCGCCTATCAGGACAGCCTGAACGCCTCCGGCGACCGCATCGCATACGGTGAGGACGGCGTGGCTGCGGTGACGCTGGCACGGATCTCCGAGGGCGGAAACGGCGGAAATCTGAATTAACCACAAAACGGGGCTGGAAAAGCCCCGAAAGGAGCACCATGAAACGAACCCTTCTCAAAGCGCTGCCGGACTGGGTGCCGGCGGCGCTTCGCCCTCGCCTTTCCGACGCCGCCGTTTACGACAGCAGCTGCTCTCCGGAGGCGCGGGTGCTCTTTGTGGACAAGGACGGCGGCCTGTTTCTCAAAAGCGCCCCTCGCGGCACGCTGCGGACCGAGGCCGAAATGGACGCCTATTTCCACAGCCTCGGGCTATCCGCTCCGGTGCTCTATTACGGCACCGAGGATGAGCGGGATTTCCTGCTGACCGCCCGCGTGCTCGGCGAGGACTGCACCCACGAGGCCTATCTTGCCGACCCTGCGCGGCTGGCCGCGCTGCTGGGAGAGCGTCTGCGGGCGCTCCACGAGCTGCCCCACGAGGACTGCCCCGTCCGGGATCGCACCGCCACGTACCTCGCCGCCGTCCGGGAGGGCTACCGCCTCGGGCGCTTCGATCCGGAGTTCCTGCCGGCAAGCGCCAAAGGGCTGAATATGGAAGAATCCTGGCAAACGGTATGGAAAAACCGCCATTTGCTCCAATCTGACACCCTCCTGCACGGCGACTATTGCCTGCCCAACATTCTGCTTTCCGATTGGGCGTTTTCCGGCTTCATTGATCTCGGGAACGGCGGTGTGGGTGACCGCCACGTGGACCTCTTTTGGGGCGCGTGGACACTACGATTCAATTTGCACACCGATGCTTGGCGGGATCGCTTCCTCGATGCCTACGGCAGAGATCTGGTGGACGAAGACCGCCTTGCCCTCATCGGTATTGCCGAATGCTTCGGCTGAAAGGATACGCTATGAATTTCTTCAAGGACGGCATGGGAAAGGGCGCGGATACCGTGCTTTCCTTTTTGATGATCGGACAATCGAATATGGCCGGACGGGGTGCGTTATCCGAGGCTCCCGTCGTACAAAGCGGCAAGCTGCGCATGCTCCGTATGGGACGTTGGCAGCGGCTGGAGGAGCCGGTGAACCCCGACCGCCCCATCCTCACCGGCAAATATTCCAGCGGCGTCAGCATGGCCTCCACCTTTGCCGATACCGTTTCGCTGGCCCTTGACGCCACCGTGGGTATGATCCCCTGTGCCGACGGCGGCACCCGCATTGAGCAATGGATGCCCGGCGAGATCCTTTTTGATCACGCCGTGATGACGACAGGTCTCGCGGGGCGCACCTCGCGGCTTTCCGGCATTCTTTGGCACCAGGGCGAGAGCAACTGCCGCGTGGGCGACGACCCGCTGCTCTACGAGGAAGATCTCACCCGGATGCTCACCGCTCTGCGGGAGCGGGTGGGCATGGTGCCGCTGCTGTTGGGTGAGCTTGCTTACCGCTACGGCGCGGATACCGGCATCGGAGAGCGAAATCTGGAGATCAACAAGGCCATCCATCGGGTGGCCGCTTCCCTGCCCCTTTGCGCCGTGGTCTCCTCCGAGGGCCTCTCCATGAAGCCAGACGGCCTGCACTTCGACGCCGCGGGTCAGGCCGAATTCGGCCGCCGCTACGCCGCCAGATGGCTGGAGCTTGCAGAGGTGCGCTGATGGAATGCTTATTGTCCGGGGCATCAGCGTGCTGACAGCGCCGGCGTTCGTCCGGTTCTGCGCAAAAAAGCAAAACAAGCGAAAGCGTTACCCGCCCTTGACAAATCCCACTGCATACTGTATAATAAGAGCAAGCAGTTTTTGCCGCGCATCGCGCGAGAAAGAGGTAAAATATGTACCGCATCGGTATTGATCTTGGTGGCACCAACATTGCCGCCGGACTTGTGAACGAAAACTACGAGATCGTTGCCAAAAGCAGCGTGCCCACCCGCGCCGCAGAGCGCACCCAGGAGGAGATCGCCGCCGTTATGGGCGAGCTGTGCTTTACCCTGTGCGCCCAGGCCGGCGTGAAAATGGAGGAGGTAGAGGCCATCGGTGTGGCCAGCCCCGGCATCGCCGATCACGACAACGGCGTAGTGGTCTACACCAACAATCTGCCTTTGCTCGACTTCCCCGTGTGCAAGCTTCTTTCCGAGATGACGGGCGTTGCAAGCGTACACGTGGAAAACGACGCCAACGCTGCCGCCTGGGGCGAGGCTGTGGCCGGCGCCGCCAAGGGCACCAAAAACTCCGTGATGATCACCCTCGGCACCGGTGTGGGCGGCGGTATCATCATCGACGGCAAGGTCTGCTCCGGCTTCAACTACGCCGGCGGTGAGCTGGGTCACATTGTCATCGAAAAGGACGGCGTACCCTGCACCTGTGGCCGTCGCGGCTGCTGGGAGTCCTACAGCTCCGCCACCGCGCTGATCCGCATGACCAAGGAGAAGATTGAGGAATGTCACAAAACGGGGCGGGAAACGGCCATGGACGCGCTGGTTGCCGCCAAGGGTAAGGTTTCCGGACGCACCGCCTTTGACGGCATGCGCCAGGGCGACGCCGCTGCCACCGAGGTGGTAGACAAGTATATTTCTTACCTTGCCACGGGTATCACCAACATCGTCAATATCTTCCAGCCCGAGGTGCTTTCCATCGGCGGCGGCATTTCCGGCGAAAAGGAAAATCTGCTAAAGCCCTTGGTGCCGCTGGTGCACGTAGAGCAGTACGGCAGTAACCTTGTGCCCTCCACCCGCATTGTGATCGCAGAGCTGGGCAACGACGCCGGCATCATCGGCGCCGCGTTCCTGGGAATTTGATGTACGCTTTTCGAGGAAGGACGAGAAAATAGAGGGAGGAGCCCCCTTTGCATTTGAAATAGTTGAGAGGGAGAAGCCCCCTTTTACAAAAGGGCGGCTCCTCTTGCTTTTGAAATGGTTGTGAGGGAGAAGCCCCCTTTGCATTTGAAATAGTTGAGAGGGA
>JAFTQT010000030.1 GCA_017462615.1 Clostridia bacterium
CACCGTAAATCGGCTTGGGCATAAAGGTTGCGGACTTGCCGTACTTGAGTGCGGTGTTGTGGATGATGTACTTAATCATCATCGTTGCGTCCGCCATGTGGACAACCTCACCGAGCTGCGGCTCGATCTCAAACTGACCGGAGGCGGCAACCTCGGGATGATGGTAATTGATCTCAATACCCATATCCTTCATGAGCATGCACATTTCGGAGCGGCACTCGTAGGAGATATCGAAGGGCTTGGCAATGTGGTAATTCTTCTGCTTGGGAACCACCACGCCGAGACCCTCGGTGGCGCTGTTCCAGTAGGACTGCTGTGCGTCCACGGTGGCGCTGATCTCGCGGCCGCTGACCTCCCAGCCCACGTTATCAAAGAGATAAAACTCAAACTCGGGCAGGATCTTCATCTCGTCGGCCACGCCCTGATCCTTCATATACTGCACGGCGGCACGAATGATATTACGGGGATACTGAGGCAGAGGGCGGTTCTCGGGATAATCAATGATCATCGCGTTGCCGCTCATAGACAGAGTGGGAATGGAGCAGAAGGGATCGATGACGGCGGTGTCGGGATCGGGAATAAACACCATGTCGCTCTTTTCCACCACGGCGTAGCCGTAATTGGAGGCATCAAAGCCGATGCCGCTCTTCATGGTATCCTCAGAGAAATTCTCAGCGGGGATGGTCACGTGGCGGTACTGACCGTTGATGTCCACCATCTTGAAGTCCACCATTTTGATGCCGTTTTCCTTGATCATGTTTAAGATGTCCTGAACGCTTTTTGCCATAGCAGTTATACCTCTTTTTTCTAAAATACGCGCCGTTTTGGCCCCGACGCAGGGATTTGCTCATATCACTCTTATAGTTTACCACAAAATACCAAAAAAATCAATCTACTCGCCAAAATATATCGAAAAATTTTGCCAAAGGCCTCTCTTTTTGTCAAAAAGAGGCCTTTGGCTGACATTTATTCCGCAAAAGCGATCATGGTGCCCTTGTATTCGTCGAGGAAGTTTTCCGCCTTTTTCTCCATACGGACACAGACAGATTTTCCATCACGGAAGGCAAAGATCATGCCGAGGTTGCCGAAATACTTATCAATGACCTGCACGCGGATGCGCAGCTCCCGCACGTCCGGCCAATCGGCGCTGAAGGCGGCACGGTAGGTATTGCCGGGCACCACCTCGTTACCCACCTCGTCGGAGTAGCCCTCCTCCGGGAATTGGTCAAACACGTTGTGACCAAAGCCGAAGGGCATGCACTTGACGCCCTGGGCGTTTTCGTAGTGGAGCTTGCCCTCGTCACCGTCAAGCTCCAGGCGGAACCACTTGATACCCATGGGGTTTTCCTCAGCCTTGAAGGTGACGCCGTTGATCTCAGCGGAAAAATCGCTTTCACCCTTGCCGGGGAGACAAAGAAGCTTGAGGCCCCCCAGATACGCCTGCAGCTCTGCGTTAGCGGCAGGATCGGCGGGCAGAGGGGCGGCACTCTCGTCAAGGTGGCTGAGAATCTCCCGCTCCAGCGCCTCAAAGATCCACACGTAGCCGTGGGAATCGCCCTGGGTATCCGCATTGATGGCCATGACGAAATCATACTTGGGGTTACAAATGGCAAGCTGGCCGCCCATGCCGTAGGTGCTGAAGCACCCGTAGGGCGAGCCCCAGATCTGGTAGCCGTAGCCCCAATAGGAGGTACCGAAAAAGCCGAAGGCGCCGCCGGAGCAGCCACGGGTATTGGTGGCGTCGTTCATATACTGCTCGTTCAGATACCGTTTGCCGTGGAAGGTACCCTTGTTCAGGAGAAAGCGACCGAAGCGAAGGAGATCGCGGGTGGTACACATGACACCGGAGTCGCCCCAGGAGTAGCCGCCGGCAGCCTTGAGGCAGTAGGCCTCCTTGGTGAAGCCGATGTCGTCAAGAAATTTTTCGTGCAGGTACTCCATGAAGGGCTTGCCCGTCACCCGCTCCACGATCACGTTCAGCATATAGGAGCCGCAGCTGTCGTAGTCAAAGAGCGTATTGGGCAGCTTGACGGGACTTTTTTCGAAATAAGTAGCGGTACGGTCGGTCACATCCGGGCGGAACCAGTTGAAGCCGGGCATGGTGGTCTTCATCATCAAAAGCTCACGCACGGTGGAGCTATGATGGATCGCACCCTCACGGGATACGTATTCCGGAAAGAATTTTTCGATGGGATCATCAAGGGAAAGCAGCCCATCCTGCTCACAGAAGCCAATGGCAATGGACACGAAGGTTTTGGAGGTGGAATACATCCGATGCTGAAAATCCTTATGAAAGGGCGCATAATACCCTTCCGCAAAGATCGCGTCGCCACGGGAAAGGATCACGCTGTGGGCGGAAACGCGGTAGCTTTCCAATCTTTCAAAAAAGCGCTTGACCTGCAAACTGGAAATGCCGGCCTCCTCCGGGGTACAATATCTCATCTTGATCTTCTCCTCTATGAAGTGTTTATTTTTTAATTTTTCGCATTATTTTGCTTATTTTTCAACATTTTAGCATTATATTGACATTCTCGCTTGACATTCCCCCGCCCTCTCCGCTATAATAAAAGCATCCAACAAGGGGAGGCTTGCTATGGCACAGGTCGCTTTTCTCGAAACGCCGGATTTCCACGTAGAAAAGGAATCCTGCAACATCCATATGCCGATGATGCACTATCACCATACCTTTGAGCTTTACTATCTCTTGCGCGGTGAGCGGGAGTACTTTATCGGTGACGAATTTTATAAGGTCACGGAGGGGGACGTCGTTTTCATTCCCCAACGGCTGCTGCATCGCACGGCAGGACGGGACGTACAGCGCTTTCTCGTGTATTTTTCCGAGGCGTTTCTCACCCGCTTTTTCACACCGGAGCTGATGGAAGGGCTGCCGCTGGATAAGCCCTTCGTATTCCGCCCCGACGAGGAGATGGGCGCGCTGATCAACGAGGAGCTGGAGCTGATGCTGCGCGGCTTCAGGGAGGGGAGCGCGCCGCAAAACGAGGCGCTGCTGGTCACCTCCCTCGCCCGACTGCTGCTCTCCCTGAAGGAGGCGCGCAATCACTACGTGCCGGAATTTTACACCGACCGCCGCATCGGCCAGATCGTGCGCTACATCAACGAGCATTACTTTGAAATTGAGGATATCGAGCAGGTGGCAGAGCGCTTTTACATCTCCAAATACCA
>JAFTQT010000031.1 GCA_017462615.1 Clostridia bacterium
CACGCTTTACGCCAAGTATGGCCAAAATATTGAAAAGATCCTGTTTTTGGGCTCCTTGGGCGCTGCCGTTTGCTATCCCGTCGCGGCGCTTTCCGGCGTGCCGGTGGTGGGGCTTTTGGCCTGCGCCTTTACCGGCTTTTGCGTTTCCATGCTCTGGCCCGGCAATTTGGTGGTGGCGGCGGATCGCTTTCCACACGGAGGCGTGTTCCTGTATGCCATGATGGCCGCTGGCGGTGACCTTGGTGCCTCAGTTGGCCCGCAGCTGGTGGGTGTTGTGACCGACGCGGTGGCGGCCAGCAGTTTTGGCATAGAGCTTGCCGCACGCTTTGCACTCCTTCCGGAGCAGCTGGGCATGAAGTGCGGACTTCTTGTGGGCGCGGCGTTTCCCCTTGCGGCGGTATTCGTTTGCGGCGCACTGCTTAAAAGAAAAAAGAAGGCTTAATGCTCGATTAAGAAAAACCGACGGTGCGCAGCGCCGTCGGTTTTCTACATTATTATATATATGTGTTGTTTGCAGCTGTGGGAAGCGCGTTTTTTGAAAAAAAGTGCCCTTCCCGTTCTGTTGTGCCGCTTCCTTGCATAGGATGGAATGATATTAAAATAAGGAGAGGTACTATGGAACATAACGCAACGCAGCATACAAGGGCACAAATGGAATGGATGACACGGACGGTACCGCTGGAATGGACGGCGGAGATCACCCTGCCCGATTACCGCAGTGAGATCAGCCGACTCCTATGGGTGCGCCCCACCTTTTCGGTGCCCGGTCGTTTTATTGGTAACGGCAAGGTGGACTTTTCCGGCACGGTACGCTACGGTATGCTTTACGTGGGGCCGGACGGGCTGCTGTACAGCGCCGAGGAGGAGGTGCCCTACGATTTTTCCGTTCCCCTTGACGGCGGCACCGGCATTGACGATCTGACTCTTTGCGTGGAGCTTTTGCCCGACGCGGTGGTCAGTCGCGTGGCGGCTCCCAGAAGGCTGACGCTCCGCTGCCGCCTGCGGGCGCGGATGCGCGGTTACATTGGCCGGGAGCTGGCGCCTCGTCTGGAGGGGGAGAGCGCCGGGGAGCCGCTGCAGCTGTGTGAGGCCACC
This sequence comes from Clostridia bacterium, assembly GCA_017462615.1. GTDB lineage: Bacteria > Bacillota > Clostridia > Oscillospirales > CAG-272 > Firm-07. Next base: position 1,096 of record JAFTQT010000031.1, read on the forward strand.
TCTGCCGTCTGTGTGCTTGCGGGCACGGGAGACGCCGTGACGCTGACGGAGGAGCTGCTTGCCGACGCGGGCGAGGACCTGCGTGTCATTACCGCCCGGGGTGAGGTGTTTTTGCCGGAGGTCATTGCCAGCGACGACGTGGTGCGCTGCAAGGGCGAGGTGATCTGCAGCGTGCTTTGCGCCCGGGAGTCCGAGGGCGCTGAGGGCACCCCCTTCCTGCTCACGAAGCGCCTGCCTCTTTCGCAGACGGTGCCGGTAGACGGTGCCCGCCCCGATTGTGACGCCAGGGCTATGGGCACGGTGGAGGAGATCACCGCTACCGTGGAGGATGGGCGCGTGCAGCTTTCCGTGGGGCTGATGCTGGAGGCAGAGGCGCGTTTGGAGAGCCCGGTCTGCTATACGCGGGATCTGTTTTTGCCGGGGGCGACGGCGGAATATCGTCATCGGACCGAGCGACTTTGCCATCATCGGGGCTGCGGCAACCGGAATTTCAGCGTATCCGGCGAGCTTTCTCCGGAATCCGTAGGAATGCCCGCCGAGGCGGAGGTGCTGCTTGTAACGGCCGAGGCGGAGGTGCGGGAGTGCGCGGTGGAAAATGGCAGGACAGCCGTGGCGGGAGACGTGCGGTGTCACCTGCTATATAAATATGGTAGGGAATATCAAACCGCAGAGGGGAGCATCCCCTTCCGCGTGGTGCTGGAGGAGGCCTTCCCCGAGGTGGATTGTCGTGCTGCGGTACCCCTTTGCCGCGTGAACGAGGCCAAGGAAAGGCTGCGGGTGGACGCGGAGCTGCAGCTGGCCTTCTGCGCCGAGGCGCCTGAGGAGGTGCGGATGATCGCGGAGGCCACTCTTTCGCCGACGGCGCCGGTAGCGCGTGCCGGCATGGAGATCTGCTATCCCCAGGCGGGAGAAACGCTGTGGGAGGTAGCCAAGCGCTGTGGTGTGGCACCGGAGGATCTGGCGCTCAAAAACGGTATTTCGGGTGAAGCACCCGGCGAGGCGGATTCGCTGCGTGGCGTTCGCTATTTGCTGTTGCCTTGAGCCCAAAATCCTCTCGAAGTCGCAAAAGCACCCCTCTAAAATGTGTGCAAATTGTGACCAAATTGTAACAAGTTTTCATTTTAAGCCATTTTTTGCATATTGTACACAAATTTTGAAATACTTTTTTCAAAAACTTATTGACAAACGGCGGAATCTGTATTATAATAGGTTTACCAAAACTAACAAGGAAGGTGCTAATTATGCGTAAACTTCTTGCAGTTCTTATGACTGTACTTATGCTTGCGTCTGCTTTGGCCATTATCCCCGTTGCTGCTACTGAGACTGAGTCCGATGAGCTCAAGTACACCGGCGACGCCAAGGGCCTGCTGATCAGCGAAATCCTCCACAACTCCAGCTGCTTCGACGAAGTGAGCGGTGACGGCTTCGAGTACTGGGAGCTCTACAATGCCGGTACCGAGACCCTCAACATTTTCGACTACAGCCTTGTTAAGGCTCCCGTCGAGACCAAGCAGCCCGCACAGAGCAGTGCTTACTACGACGTGTGGGATATTTGGACGACCGAGAAGAAGTTCATTCACAAGGTTGACATCAAGACCAATGCTGTTCCTGTTGATGCGAACGGCAAGAATGCTGCTGTCGATTCTACCGGTATGCCTGTAGACGTTCCCTACAAGCTTCAGAACAACGCTGAGCAGGGCGAGATCAAGCCCGGCGAGTTTGCTATCGTTTGGTTCATCAAGCAGGCAAGCTTGAATGCTTTCGCTCAGTACATGCTGGATAACGAGATCGCTTCTGCCGATGCTCTGGATCCTCGCGAAGTGTTCATTAAGCAGTACTCCAGCCTGAACAACGGCTTTACTGTCGATTCCGACCTCAAGATCTTCATCGTTTGGGGCTACAAGGATTCCGACAGCGTTGACGGTACCAACAAGCCCTGCAAGGATAGCTTTGGTGGCTCCGACGGCTCCAAGACCTCCGGTGCTATGTACGGTATCGTAAAGAACACCTTTGATCTTAACAGCTCCGCTGTTGTGGATGGCAAGATCTCCTCTGACGTGATTGCTCTTGCTCCTTACGCAGGTGCTGTTGACTCCTGGACTCGCGCAAAGTCCAACCAGGGCTGCATCTACGTTCCTTCTACCACCAAGCCCGAGTACTACATCGCTAACCGTGTGTACGACGAGAGACCTATGGAAGATGCCGAGAAGGTTGACTACGTGACTGCCGGTCTTGCTGATGCTTACATCGAGGCAGGCTGCGTACATTCCTCTGCTGTCGCTACCCCCGGCGCTTTTGATAAGCTGCAGTGGGCTCTTGCATACCCCGACAAGGCTCCCGCCAACATTTCCGGCGGCCAGTCCGGTTGGGCAGCTGCATACATCAGCGAGTACCTTACCACCATCTTCCCCGCTGACGGCGTGGTAGAGGATGCAAACGATGAGGAATTCATCAAGATCACTCCTCCTGACCGTAACAAGCTGCAGGAGATCTTCTTCCCCTCTGAGGATGAGCAGTACGAGGAGATTACCAGACTTTCTCTTGTCGGTAAGATCCTGATTGCTGTTGGTGCCGTGGTTGTTGTTGGCGCTGGCGCTGGTGCTGCTGTTATCGTTATCAAGAAGAAGAAGGCTTAATTAAAAACATTACGGTGTGAAACCATACCGTTCAAAAGGGCTGTCACCGTGGTGACAGCCCTTTTATCATCAGAAAGGAATATTGAAGCTATGAAATTGAGTGTACTTGCAAACCTGTACGGCGCAAAATCTTTGGACGAGACCCTTTCTATTCTGACCTCTCTCGGTGTGCATACCGTGGAGATCGGTGCCGGTGGCTATCCCGGCAAGGCGCATTGCAATCCCGCAGAGCTGTTAGCTGATGAAAAGAAGCTGGAGGAGTTTCGTGCGACCTTCCGCAAATACGACGTAGAGATCTGCGCGTTGGCGGTGCACGGCAATGCGCTGCATCCGGATGCCGCAATCGCAGCCTCCTTTGACAGGGATTTTCGCGACGCGGTGCTGCTGGCTGAAAAGCTGGGCGTGGATACTGTTATTACCTTCTCCGGCTGCCCCGGCGATAGCGAGGGCTCCAAGTATCCCAACTGGGTAACCTGCCCCTGGCCCGAGGACTTTTTGAAGATCCTGGATTGGCAGTGGAACGAGAAGCTGATTCCGTATTGGAAGGAGGCCGGTGCTTTTGCTGTGGCACATCATGTGTCTCACATTGCTTTTGAGATGCATCCCGGCTTCTGCGTTTACAATCCCGAGACGCTGCTGCGTCTGCGTGCCGCCGTTGGTGATGTGATCGGCGCCAATTTCGATCCCTCTCACCTCATCTGGCAGGGCATCGATCCCGTGGCTGCTATTCGCGCCCTGGCCGGTGCCATTTATCACGTTCACGCCAAGGATACCAAAATCGACTCCTACAACACCGCCGTCAATGGCGTGCTGGATACCAAGCATTACAGCGATGAGCTGCATCGTGCCTGGATCTTCCGCACCGTTGGATACGGTAACGGCGAGACCTACTGGAGAGATCTGGTCAGCAATCTGCGTCTGTGCGGCTACGATCGCGTGCTTTCCATCGAGCACGAGGATAGTGTGATGACCATCGACGAGGGCTTGCGCAAAGCAGTCAGCTTCCTGAACGGTGTTATCATCACCGAGGAAAAGCCCACCACCATGAGCTGGGCCTGATCCCTTCGAACTTGCAATAAAGAAGGGGCTGAGTCACTAAAAAAGTGACTCAGCCCCTTCTTTGGGTGCATTTGTGACCTTCAAAGTGGAGTTTGCCGGGCACTTTGAACGCACCGCACAAGATAGCCTTCCCCAGCGAGGGCAGACTCCGCTGGAGAAGGCATGCGCGCTCGCCGCAAGACAAGGATGTCGGTCGCTTATAGGGCATAGATGGCAGCCGCATTGTGCGTCGCGGACTACACCTCATCCGTCAGCCTTCGGCTGCCACCTTCCCCCGCTGGGGAAGGCTAAAGATCGCCGCGCTGTTACATCAAACTCCCACGATAAATCAAAATAAATCCACCGTTTGAGGTTTTTCACTTTGTTCGCGCCTTTCTTCCTTCTTTTTGAAGGTTTTTGCGGAGGTGTGGGTGAATTTTTTGCCCCAGGGGGCAATAAAGAGGGAGAGGAGGCGCTTTTTGCAAAAAGCGCCTCC
>JAFTQT010000032.1 GCA_017462615.1 Clostridia bacterium
CAATCACGCCGAAGGCGTGTATATCATCAACGACGGAGTCGTTGCATATCATCAGCCCGCAGGGCTGCATATCATCAAGCCGCAGGAGGATACACGCTGGCGCGTGATGAGATACAAGGGCGGCTCGCCGCCCTTGATGATATCCACGACTGCGTCGTGATGATATGCCAAGCCTGCGGCTTGGATAAACAAAAAGAGAACATTTGTCTACCGACAAATGTTCTCTTTTTGTTGGTGGAGACGGGGGGTGCTCGTCCATTTCGGGCACAAGTGCCCGAAATAAACAGAATGCCTTGTCGGCTGAACGCCGCCATCGCAAGCGAACGGCATTCTTCCCTTCTTTTGCCTGCGGCAAAAGGAGGGTTCTCGCATCCTCCGCACCATAAAGAAAAGGCACCCATCGGGTGCCTTTTCTTTATGGTGCGGAGGGTGCGAGAACCCTCCGGGGCAAGTTTTGCGCAGCAAAGCTCTACTATTGGTAGAGTTTTACCCACCTTTCTCCAAATTGTAGGTTGAAAATCAGAATTATTTGCGGTATAATGGATGCAGAATCGGAAAGGAGGCTTGCTATGCAAGAGCTTTCAAGTATCATTGCTGCCAATTTGCGGCGGCGAAGAAAAGCCCTGTCCATGACCCAGGCAGAGCTGGCCGAGGCACTCGGTTACTCAGAAAAGGCCATCAGCAAATGGGAAAGCGGTAAGGGTCTGCCCCCCACGGCCATTTTGCCTCGCCTTGCCACGGTGTTGAAGACCACGTCCACGGCTCTGCTCACCGCCGAAACCAATGCCCGGCTGTATCTCGGCATTGACGGCGGCGGCACCAAGACCGAATTCGTTTTGGCCGATGGCGAGGGCAAAACGCTTCGCCGCACGGTGCTGGGTGCCTCCAATCCCAACGACGTGGGGCTCCCCACCATGCAAGAGGTACTGCGACAGGGCATCCTGGAGGTTTCCAGCGAATACGAGCCCGAGAGCATTTCGGTGTTTGCCGGCATCGCCGGCGGCACCACCTCGGACGTGGCGAAAAAGATTCACGATTTTCTCTCCCGCTTCGGCTTTGCAGAGGTGAAAAACGGCTCTGATGCCCAAAACGCCATTTCGGCCGGTCTTGGCACAAAAGACGGCGTGGCCGTCATCATGGGCACCGGCTCGGTTGCCTTTGCACAGCAAAGCGGCACGCTGCACCGCGTCGGCGGTTACGGATATCTTTTGGGAGACGCCGGCAGCGGCTATGCCCTGGGACGTGACGCCATCCTCGCCGCGCTGCAGATGGAGGACGGCAGCGGTGAGCGCACCGTGCTCCACGGGCTTGTGCTCAGCAAATGCGGCGGCGAGCAGGTGCTGCCCGCCCTCGGTGAATTCTACCGGGGCGGCAAGACCTATATTGCCGGATACGCGCCGCTGCTGCTTGAGGCGGCTCGCCACGGTGACGCCGTGGCAAGAGAGATCGTAGAGCGACAGATGCGTGAGATCGCCAAGCTGATCGTGGGCGGTGCCAAAAGGCTGAAAACCGATACCGTTTCCGTGGTAATTTGCGGCGGCCTTGCTACGGCACACCGGGACGTGATCCTGCCGCTGCTGGAAGCGTATCTGGCAGATGCGCCGTCAAAATGCCGTCTCACGGTATGCAAAAGCACCATGGCCGAGGGTGCGCTGTACCTGGCCGGAATGCCAAGAAAGGATGGAGAAACATGCTGAATACCGAAAAAAGAAATCCCCTGACCACCCATATTGATAAAATGTCCACCGCCGAAATGCTGGCGGTGATGCAGTCCGAATACCAAAAGGCCACCGAGGCGGTCGCCCCCGAGCTGCCCGCCATCGGTGCCGCCATCGACGCCATTTCCGAGCGCATGAAAAAGGGGGGGCGACTCTTTTACACGGGCTGCGGCACCTCCGGGCGCCTCGGCGTGGTGGATGCCTCGGAATGCCCCCCCACCTACGGCATCGACCACGGCATTGTGGTGGGCATTATGGCCGGCGGCGACGGTGCCATCCGCCGCGCGGTAGAGGGCGCGGAGGATAGCCGCGAAGCGGGACGCCGCGAGCTTTCGGCCTTTGAGATCAACGAAAACGACAGCCTTGTGGGCATTTCCGTGGCGGGCGGCGCACAATACGTGCTGGGCTCCTTGGAGCTTGCCAAGGAAAAAGGTGCCCTGACGGTAGCACTTTCCTGCAACGCAGGCTGTCCCATTGAGAAGATCGCAGATATTGCCAGTCACCCCGATACGGGCGCCGAGGTCATCACCGGCTCCACCCGTATGAAGGCGGGCTCTGCCCACAAAATGATCCTCAATATGATCTCCACCGCCGTCATGGTGAAGCAGGGGCACGTATATGAAAATATGATGATCAACCTGCGCCCCTCCAACGTGAAGCTGCGCGACCGTATGATCCGCATTCTCGTCGAGATCACCGCCCTGCCCTATGCCGAAGCCGAGGCGCTGCTGGAGGCAAACGACTTCAGCCTCAAAAAGGCTCTTGCGGCCTTTGAAGCTCAATAAGGGGGCAAACGGTATAAAAAAACGGTCAGAAGACCTTCCGTCTCTCTCATAAAGTCTCATACGCATGTTGCAATTTTCAAAGCAATAAAAACAGAGGCGTTGCCCCACGGGGCAACGCCTCTTGCTTTTTTGTTTACTTCAAGACTCGCGGATGCGCTTGGCGCGCTCGAAGATGAGGGCGGAGAACTCCTCCGGGCCCATATCCTGATACTTGGGGTTCTGTCCGCACTCCAGCATCAGAGATCCCTGATAATTATACTTATCCATTCTCTCAATCATGGTGTGGTAGTCGAAATCACCGTCGAAGGGAATGAGATGATAGTCGGCATCCTTCAAGGGATCCTCCTTGTCAAGACCCCAGTTGTCATGCAGGTGGGTGCACATGGTGCGCTTGCCAAAAAGCTCCAGGAAGGGCACATCTACGGTGTAGCAATGCTCGTGGCCACAGTCGTAGCAGAAGCCCACCTCGGGAATGCGGGCATAGCGCTCCAGAATAGCGGCAAGATTGCCTACGTTGCGCAGGTTCTCGAAGGCCACGCGCACACCCTTGTTGAGAGAGTGCTCCACCACCGCATCAAAGCGGGAGAAGCCCATATCGGTGATGGGA
>JAFTQT010000033.1 GCA_017462615.1 Clostridia bacterium
GAAAAGCGACGTTGAAAGAGGAAAACTGCTGAAGGACAACCTTCCCCCGAGGCGCAGCCTCGGAAGCGAGCGCCTTGACGGTCTCCTTTTTTCTCACCCTCAGTCACCTGCGGTGACAGCTCCCTCGTCAGAGGGAGCCTTAAATAGATCGTATTGCTATGTAGCAAGAAGGTTCTCGCGCCGTTTGCTTTGGCGGAAGCTTTAGTGGTTATATCTTTGCTCTGCCAAAGAGGGCGGGAAGGTCGGTATTGGAAAGAAAGACGGCACCGTAGGACATGGTGAGGTGGAAGAGCGAGGTATTCCATTTGGTATCCTTGCCCCAGCCCTCAAAGGTGGTGGTGGCGTCCTCGCGGAGCATCCGCAGCCACGCGCCGACATCCTGCATCTGCACGGGAATCAGCTCCTCCCTGCCGTATCGGACGAAGCCCTCCAGCATCAAAAATGCACCAAAGAGCGAAACCTCGTGGATGCCGCGGGCTTCTATCATATTTATTATATTGGCGAGGCAATCGTCGTCGGGGCAAAGGCCGAGACCAAAGGCGGTGACGTTGCCGATATAACTGACGTGATCCGAAACATAACCGTCCTTGAAAACCCCTTTTTCCTTTACATAGAAAGCTTCAAGGAAGCTCTTGACGAGCGGCGCCTCCTCCCGATAAGGCGCTTCTCCCAGTACGGCGGCAATGCGGTTAGCAGCACGAACGGACTCCACGTAGTAGGCGTTCAGAGAAACGTGAGGCTCGTGACAGATCTTACCCTCCTTCACATCGACGCCGTAATCGTCCTGAAAGTTTTTCGGCCATTCCACCACGCACCACTTATCGAGATCCCACAGCAGCCCCTCCCGCTCGTAATCCCGTCGGTAGCTATTCAGCACACGGACGATGCGGGGATACTGCCGGGCGAGATAGGCGCGGTCACCTACCAAACGATAGTGCCATTCCACCAGATAGACCAGCATCAGCGGGTATTCCGCGATCTCCTGCATGAAGGAGCAGTCAAGACAGGTGACGAGACCGTCAGTCACAAAGGCGGAGGCGAAGGCATCGTCGATGAGCTTGCGCACCATGCCGTCGTCGCCGGTGAGGATAAGGTGCGTCAGCGCTGTGTAGCAGCCGTCGCCCACATAAAAGCCCTTTTCGCGCTCCATGCAATCCTGAATGACCTCCTGCACACCGTACTCCTGGGTATGAGTGCAAAGGTCGAAGATGCGACGAAGCGATTCGTTGCCCTCATATGTCGGCTTCATTTTTGCCTTGAGGCGAAAGGGATAATGCCGCGCCATCAGAGAGAGACCTGTGACCTCGCAGCCCTCGGGAAGGATGAGCTCCGCGTAACGGAAGGACTTATAATCAAACTGATCGAGGACGCTTTCACCCTCACGAAGGATAAAGGGCTCCTCGTAGCAGCAGTTGGCGCGCAGCTGATAGCGCACGCGGCCGTCCTCCTCCAGCTCCTGCCCGCAGCGGATCGTGACGATATCCCCTGCTCTGCCTTTTACGGAAAGACAAAGGTAGCCGACGTAATTGGAGCCAAAATCCACGGTGAGGCGGTTTTCCTGCCACTCGGTTTTCTGCGGCAAAATTTCCTCAAAGGTGAGCATAGCGCTCTGCTGGGGAGCGAGGATGTGATCGTCGCATTGATGCAGCTTGGCATACGACCAATCCGCGTCGTCAAAATCCGGTGCCTCAAAGCCTACCTCCGGCGCTGCGGCATCGTAGGACTCCATAAACTGCGTTTTGTAGCCTACCGTCCCCTCGGCACGGTAGGCCGTGTGGGGGGCGGTCTTACAGCTTTCATCGCTCGCAAGGATCACGGCGCCGTTCAGCTCCAGATCAAGGATCATACCGTGGCGCAGATCGCCGCTTTGCCAGACACGGTTGATCAGCCCCTGATAGAGGCTGTGCACAGCAACGGTATTTTCCCCCTCCCGCAGAAAATCCGTCACGTCGATGACGTTATAATTATATTGAAAATGATAGGAGGGTGCAGGCCCCTGAGCCACAAAGCGGCCATTGATATACAATTTATAATAATCATCCGCAGAAATGTAGACCCGTGCCGTCTTGACGCGCTCCGTCACATGGAAGCGACGGCGAAAAAGGATGTGTCGGTCAAGATGATCGGTACAAGGCAGCTCCACGGGCTGCAGCTGCTTATGAAATACGTTTCTCGGCGCAAGCTGATAAAATTCCTCGTTGGTGATCCACTTTCCGATAAATTGATGCATAAAGGCACCACCTTTCGTTTCTATACAACTCAATTATACCGCTCCCTTTGCAAAAAAGATAGCAATATATTGCCGATTTCGGTTCCTCTTGTAAAAAACTGGCGCACTAATCCCATAGAGCGCCGCCCGCTTTCGCCGTATTTCTTGCCCTTGCTTTGGTATAATAAGGCCAAATCAAAGGAGGTTTGAAATATGAAACACCCAAAATTATGCATGCTCATTTCCCTTTTACTTGCCCTGCTGCTCGGCGGCTGCAACGTGATGCCCTCTGCCGACACCGCCCTTCTGGAAGAAGAAAAGGCGGCGGCTGTGGCGCTGGCTGAAAGCTATCTTTTACATATTACAGAGCTGGAAAGCACGCTGCAGGCCGAGCGTGAGGAGCGCTACATCAGCGAGAGCCAATACGAAAAGCGCATTCGCGAGCTGGAGGCGGCGCTGGAAGAGATCTCCACCAGCGGTGGCGCCCCGGAAAGCGGTGAGAGCAGCGAGCTTGTCTTTCACTATCTGGTGCGTGACGGCGGAGCAGTCATTACGGGCTACGAGGGGAACCACCCCTTCGTGACCATTCCGGCAACGCTGGACGGGTATCCCGTGCGAGTGATCGGTGAGCGGGCATTTGAAAACAAAAGCCTTGCCGCCGTGGTGCTGCCGGAGGGGCTTGCCACCATCGAATGGTTCGCTTTTTACGGCTGCGCGTCGCTGGTGGACGTATCGATCCCGGATAGCGTGAAAGAAATCGGGCACGCTGTTTTTGATGGCTGTCCCGGCGTATCTCTTGTGTGCAGAAAAGGCTCGTATGCTGAAGAATATGCGAAAAGCTACGGTATTTCTTACTTATCTCAATAAATTCAAATTTCTCCCTTTACTTTTACATTTTTTTGTGATAAAATGGAGCAAATCGCCGCCTCAGGCGGCAAAAAGGGGGGCCATGTAATGAATTTCAAATACCATTTCGTAACCACGTCCGCCTTGACAAAGGCAAGACTTGACGACAACATCAACGCCTTTACACCGCAGACCGGCGCCACCGCTCTGCGGGGGGACAAGCACTTTTTCTCCGTGCTGATCAAGGGCGTTTCCATACACAACGGATTGCGCCTGAACATGGAGATCGATTCTCCCCTCAAGGAGTACATCACCTCTTACGTGGTGGATCAGATCCCCGTGCGTCAGCCCTGCTATCCGGATCGCTTTGACAGCGACTATCTGGACACAAAGCCCGGCCTTTTCCCCGATCTGCTCCGTCCCGCTACGGCGGTTTATGCCACCTCTGCCTTTCTCTCGCAGCTTTATTTTGAGGTGCGCGTGCCGGAGGATGCCGCGCCCGGCCGCTATCCCGTTTGTATCCGCTTTACGCAGGACAGCACCGGCGAGGCTGTAGGTGAGGTCTCCTACGAGCTGGAGGTTCTGGACGCGCAACTGCCGACACAGCAGCTCACGGTCGCCCATTGGTTCCATTACGATTGCCTGGCCGATTATTACGGCGTGGAGATCTTTTCCGAGGCACATTGGACGCTGATCGAAAATTTCCTCGCCGCCTACGTTGACCGCGGCAATAATTCCCTGCTGACTCCCATCTTCACGCCTCCCCTGGACACCAAGGTGGGTGGTGAGCGCCCCACGGTACAGTTGGTGGACGTGACGAGAGAAAATGGCAAATACACCTTCGGATTTGACAAGCTGAAGCGATTTTGCGAAATGTGCCGGCGCTACGGCATCAAGGAGCTGGAGATCGCCCATTTCTTCACGCAATGGGGTGCGGAGCACGCGCCCAAGATCATGGCCACCGACGACGGCGTTTACCGCCAGATCTTTGGCTGGGAGACCGAATCTGACAGCGACGAGTACATCGGCTTCCTGCGTGCGCTGATCCCCGCCGTGCGGGAGCAGCTGGACGCGCTTGGCTACAAGGATCACTATTACTTCCATATTTCCGACGAGCCGCGCGAGCAGCATCTGGAGCGCTACTCCAAGGTCAAGAACGCCATTCTGGATCTCATTGGCGACCGTCCCGTGCGCGACGCGCTTTCCAGCTTCGCCTTCTATGAAAACGGCGTCATTTCCAATCCCATTCCCGGCAACAATCATCTGGAACCGTTCCTGGAGGCACAGGTGCCCGATCTCTGGACCTACTACTGCTGCAGCCAGAGCAAGGAGGTCAGCAATTGCCACGTTGCTATGCCCGGCTACCGCACCCGTGTGCTTGGCACGCAGCTCTTCAAGTTTGCGCTGACCGGCTTCCTGCAGTGGGGCTATAATTTCTACTACAATCAGTATTCTATGGACGAGGTCAATCCCTTCCTCAATATCGAGGGTGACCTCTTCACCCCCGCCGGCGACAATCTGATGGTTTATCCCGGCAAGGATGGCAAGCCTCTCCACTCCTTGCACGAGCTGCTCTTTGAGCAGGCCTTGCTTGATATGCGCGCCATGGAGGCCGCTGCAGAAAAGGTCGGCCGCGAGGCTGTGATCGCCGCCATCGACGCCGAGGGCGAGGTGAACTTCAAGCAGTATCCGAGATGCGAGGATTACCTGCTCACGCTTCGTGAGACAGTCAACCGCATGGCGGCCGGAAAATAAGGACGTGAGGAAAGGAAGAAGCGCAATGGAAGGCACGACGCAAATTGCAAAGATCTACAACCACCAAAGGGTGGCCGCTCTCACCCCCGCCTACCGCTACGACGGCAAGGAGGATTTTGCCGCCTGGCAGGCGAGAGCAAAGGCACAGCTTGCCCTGCGACTTGGCATGGACAAGTTTGAAAAATGCGATCCGCAAATGACGGTGGAATGGAAAAAGGAGCAGGATTACGGCACCGAGGTGCGTATCACCTTCTCACCAGAGAAGGGCTACCGACTGCCGGCGCATCTCCTTCTTCCGAAAACTACCGAAAAGCGCCCTGCCGTCATTTGTCTGCAGGGACATTCCAAGGGAATGCACATTTCCCTTGGCCGGGAGATATACCCGGGGGACGCCCAGACCATTGCCGGCGGCAGAGATTTTGCCGTGCAGGCCGTGAAGGAGGGGTACGTTGCCATCGCAATGGAGCAGCGCAGCTTCGGTGAATGCGGCGGCACCGAAAAGGGCCCCGACTGCCACGAAGGCGCCATGTCCGCGCTGCTGTTTGGCAGAACCGCCATCGGCGAGCGCGTGTGGGATATTTCCCGGCTGATCGATCTGCTTTGCACCGAGTTTGCAGACCGCGTCGATACCGACAGGATCGTGTGCACCGGCAACTCCGGCGGCGGCACCGCTACCTTCTACGCCTCCTGCATGGACGAGCGCATCGCCGTTTCCATGCCCTCCTGCGCCTTCTGCACCTACAAGGATTCCATCGCGGCCATGAAGCACTGTGTGTGCAATTTCATCCCCGGTATTGCCCTTGATTTTGACATGGGTGATCTGTGCGGTCTGATTGCCCCCCGCCCCCTGATGATCATGTCGGGCGTAGAGGATAAGATCTTCCCCATTCACGGCGTGGAGGAATGCTACGCCGTTTGCCGGCAGCTGTATGCCGCTGCGGGCGCCCCCGACGCCTGCCGTCTGCTGGTGGGCGACAAGGGGCATCAGTACTACCCCGAGCTTGCCTGGCCGTATCTGAAGACTGTTCTGTAAGCAACGATATCAAGGCCGCTTCGCCATTTAGATGGCGAAGCGGCCTTCTTTTTATTGGCTTTGGCTCGATTGCGGCACGGCAACGACTATTCCCACGCTTTCCCGACGCGACGCTTCTTCTGTTTTTACCCGTACTCGGCTTTTTCTTATATTTTTCCCGCAAAGGGCTTTACTTTTCGGCGGAATGATGCTACAATGAAGCCAATCTCAAAAGGAGGTTTTCTCTGATGGAAAACGCATTGCATATCCGCCTCGTTTCGGGGCTTGTCAAGGCGCGTGTGGATGACACGATCACCACCTTTGCGCCCTATGAAAACGCCACCGCGCTCCGCGGTGACCGTCTGTTTTTCTCTCTGCTTGCCTACGTGCCCTTTGGCGTTCACGGCAGTATGCGCACCGTGGTGAAGGTCGATTCCCCTCTCGCGGAGCGGATCACCACCTATGACGTAGAGCACGTGCCGGTGCTGCTGCCCTCCTACACCGACGCAAGATTGGATGACGATTATCTCGATCACAAGCCCGGCCTTTTCCCCAACGTGCTGCGCCCCACCAAGAAGGTTTTCCTCTACGCCAATCAGCTCCATCAGCTGTATTTCGAGCTGCGCGTGCCGGAGGACGTCGCTCCCGGCAGCTATCCCATCACCGTTTCCTTGATCAACGAAAAGGACGAGCCGATGGGCGAGGCTACGCTGACGGTGGAGATCCTCAACGCCGTGTTGCCCCCGCAAAAGCTGATCTGCACCGAGTGGTTCCATTGCGACTGCCTCGCCACCTATTATAATGTGGAAGTTTTCTCCGAGCGCCATTGGGAGATCATTGAGAATTTCGCCCGGGTGGCCGTGGATACGGGCATCAACGCTCTGCTGACCCCCATTTTGACCCCTCCCCTGGATACCGTGGTGGGTGGCGAGCGCCCCACGGTGCAGCTGGTGGACGTCACCCGCGAGAACGGTAAGTACACCTTCGGCTTCGACAAGCTCCGCCGCTGGTGCGAGATGTGCCAACGCGTGGGCGTGAAGGAGCTGGAGATCAACCATCTCTTTACCCAATGGGGCGCCGAGCACGCCCCCAAGGTCATGGCTACCGATAACGGCGAATACCGCCGCATTTTCGGCTGGGAGACCGAGGCTGCGGGCGAGGAATACGTGACCTTCCTGCGCACGCTGCTGCCTATTCTGAAGGAGAAGCTGGATGCGTTCGGCTACAAGGATCACTACTTCTTCCACATCTCCGACGAGCCCAACGCCAAGCACCTGGAAAGCTACACCAAGGCGCGCAACGCCGTTATTGATCTCATTGAGGATCATCCCGTGCGCGATGCTCTCTCCGACTTTGAGTATTACGAATCCGGACTGGTTACGCATCCCATTCCCTCCAACGATCACATTGCCCCCTTCCTTGCCGCCAAGGTGCCGGATCTCTGGACCTACTATTGCTGCGTCCAGGGCAACAAGGTCAGCAACCGCTTTATCGCCATGCCCGGCTACCGCACCCGCGTGCTGGGTGCACAGCTTTACAAGGCGGAGATCGCCGGCTTTTTGCAGTGGGGCTACAACTTCTACTACGGCCGCCGCTCCGAGGTAACCATCAATCCTTACCTCACAGCCGACGGGCTTGGCTCCTGGCCCGCGGGTGATCCCTTCGCCGTCTATCCCGACGCGGATGGCAAGCCACTGCTTGCGCTCCATCACGCGATATTCGTGCAGGCGCTCTTTGACCTGCGCGCTATGGAGGCTGCCGAGGCCGTTTGTGGCCGAGAGGCGGTGCTGGCCGCCGTGGAGGCCGAGGGAAAGATCGATTTCAGCCATTATCCGCGTAGCAACGACTATCTGCTGAAGCTCCGCGACACGTTGAACCGTATGGCAGCAGGTGTATAATCTCTTATAAATTTATAAAGCTGAAGAAAAGCTCAAAAACGGCGCTTTTTTCACCAAAAAAGCGCCGTTTTTTCGCAAGGTATTTACAACCACCATTTTCCTATGATACAATACAAATATACCTTTCACCAAAGGAGGCTGCCATGAATATTTTTTCAAATGCCGCTTGGGTCTGGCATACTGCCGCCCCCGCAGGACTGAACGCCTACTGCGAATTTACACAGAACTTCACCTGTGACGGCTCCCACGCCGTTTGCCGCATTTCTGCGGACAGCGACTACGTGCTGTACCTGAACGGTCAGTTCGTTTCCGCCAACCAATACGGTGATTTTGAATACTACAAAAGCTACGACGAGCTGGATCTCACTCCCTATCTGAAAAAGGGCGAAAACCGTCTGGCCGTGCTGGTCTGGCATTACGGTGAGCACCTGCAGCGCTACTATCTGGCTCCCGCCGGCCTCATTTTCGAGGTAGAGGCAGAGGGTAAGCTCCTTGCCGCCTCCGGCAAGTGCACGCTGGCAAGAGAAAGCCGCACCTTTGCCAAGGGCGAGATCCGAAAGATCTCCCCGCAGTTGGGTCGCACCTTCGCCTATGACGCCACCAAGGGCGACGACTGGATCACCGCAGACGCCGAGGGCTTTGCCCCTGCTGCTTTGGTGGAAAAGCACTGCGATTTCGTACCTCGCCCCATCAAGCTGCCGGTATTCTTGCCCGCCGTGACCGAAGCCGTCGTCAGCAACGTGGACAACAAGCATTTCGTGATCGATATGGGCCGTGAGGTGGTGGGTCCCTGCACCCTCTCCTTCTCTTCTCCCGTAGCACAGAGCCTGCTCGTTTCCTGGGGCGAGCATCTCACCGACGGCCACGTCAGCCGCATCATCGGTGCGCGTGATTTCAGCTTTGACTACCATGCCAAGGCGGGCGAAAACAGCTTTACCAATTACCTCCTCCGTCTCGGCTGCCGCTATCTGGAGATCGACTGTGAGGAACCCATCGAGCTGCACCGCGCCAGCATCATTCCCCAGGTCTACCCCGTGGGCGACAAGCCCGCGAAGCTGCAAAGCGCGGAGGATCAGCGCATTTACGACCTGTGTCTGCGCACGCTTCACCTCTGCATCATGGATCGCTATGTGGATTGTCCCTGGCGTGAGCAATGTCTTTACGCCCTCGACTCCCGCAATCAGATGCTGTTTGGCTACTACGGTCTTGAAAACGGCAATGCAGAGTATGTCCGCGCCAACATTCTGCTGATGAGCAAGGATCGCCGCCAGGACGCTCTCCTTTCCATCTGCTCTCCCTGCGGTGTAAATATGACCATCCCTTCCTTCTCGCTGCACCACGTGCTGCAGACCGAGGAGTACCTCCGCCACACCGGCGACGTCACCCTGCCTCTCGAAACCTACGATAAGCTCTCCGCTATTCTCGGCGCATTCCTTGCTCAGGAAAAGGACGGGCTCATCTGTGCCTTTGAGGCGAAGGAGCATTGGAATTTCTACGACTGGTCGCCCCACAGCGACGGTCACTACGCAAGAACCAATCCCGGCGCCCCCGACGGCGTACTAAACGCGCTGACGGTTCTGGCGCTGGACGCCTTCGAAAGCATCTGCGAAAAGATCGGCAAGCCCTTCCCCTTTACGGGTCGTGCGGAACGCATCCGCCGTGCCGCTCACGACGCCTTCTATTGCAAGGAGGAGGGATGCTTCTCCATGTCCAAGGGCGGTAATGTCTGCACCGAGGTCGTGAACATTCTGGCAATCCTCTCGGATGTTGCCACCGCCGAGGAGCGCGTTCATATCGCCGCAGCGCTGCAGGAGAACAAGCTGCCCTCCTGCGCGCTGGCTATGAAGCTCTATAAATACGAGGCTCTTTGCAAGGCGGACGAGGCACGCTACCGCGACTTCATTCTTGCGGATATCCGCGCCGATTACGGCATGATGCTGGCAAACGGCGCCACCTCCACGTGGGAGACCATCAAGGGACGGGAGGATTTTCTGAACGCGGGGAGCCTGTGCCACGCGTGGACGGCTACGCCCATCTACATCTTCCACAAGTTTGGTATGGTAAAATAAAATTTTTTAATAAAAGGAGAACACCACTATGGCAAACCGTTTTATGCTCAACGAAACCTCTTACCACGGTAAGGGTGCCATTGAGAACATCCCCGCCGAGATCAAGGCAAGAGGCCTCAAGAAGGCCTTCGTCTGCTCTGACCCCGACCTCATCAAGTTTGGCGTGACCGGCAAGGTGACCGCTCTGCTTGACCGTGAGAGCATTGCCTACGAGATCTACTCCAACATCAAGCCCAACCCCACTATTGAAAACGTTCAGACCGGCGTTGCTGCCTTCAAGGCTGCAGGCGCTGACTGCATCGTTTCCATCGGCGGCGGTTCCTCTATGGATACTGCTAAGGCCATCGGCATCATCATCACCAATCCCGAGTTTGAGGACGTACGGAGCCTGGAGGGCGTTGCCCCCACCAAGAAGCCCTGCGTGCCCACCATCGCCGTTCCCACCACCGCCGGCACCGCTGCCGAGGTGACCATCAACTACGTCATCACCGACGTGGA
>JAFTQT010000034.1 GCA_017462615.1 Clostridia bacterium
CGGCCTCTATGCCTTTGCCGGCTGCGACACCCTTTCGACCGTTCACTTTTCGAATACCAACGGATGGCAATTTACTGTCATCAGCACCGCCGGTGGCATTGACCTGGACGTTTCCGATGGCGCCCAGAACGCTGCCTATCTTACTGATCGATACGTGGAGTATTATCTGAACAAAAAGCTTTGATCCTCTGACTGATCTACCGTTTCCTGAAAGGAGAAGCACTATGAAAAAGAAATTTTTTGTTTCAACGCTACTGTTACTGAGCCTTGCGGCCGCGCTGATCTTTTCCCTCAGTGCTTGCCGTGAGCCGGAGGCGCCGCCGACACCGCCCGCTCCCGAGCAGGAGGTGCCAGTTACGCCGTCTGCTCCCGAGCAGGAGGAGCCGATAGGTTGCGAGAAGGGGCACTCTTATCCGCTTTTGCACCATCCCTACCGGGCTGCGACCTGCACCGAGACCGGTCGCATGGAGTACTGGGAATGTAGTCGCTGCGGCGCGTGCTCGCTTTCAGAAACCTCGATGGAGTATATCAATGAGAATATTGAGCTTGCCCTCGTGCCGCACGCGCTTGTCTATGCTTGTACCGACACGGGACACACGCTTCACTATCCTTGCGGCTGCGAGTCGCCCGAAGCAACGGAGGAGGCGCATCGGCTGGATGAACGAGAGCTGTGCACCGTCTGCCGGTATCAGAGGGGCACTCCCGGTGTCAAGTACGAGGTGGATACGTTCCGTCGAATAGCCTATGCAACGGGTCTGGAGGACGATTTTTCCTCCTCCGTGCTGCGGATCGCCAGTCACTACCAGGGCTATGAGGTGGTGCGCGTGAAGTCGCGGTTTTCGGAAAGTATAAGAAAAAGCGTAGTAGAGGAGCTGGTGATCCCACACACGATCACGCGCATTGAGCGCTTCGCCTTTTCAGGCTTCGAAAAGCTCGCGCAGATCAGCTTTGCACCGGATGCACGCTTGGATCACATCGGCGGTGAGGCTTTCGGAGATTGCGTCGCGCTTAAAGCCGTTGAAATTCCCGCCGGAGTCAGCTGTATTGAACAGGATCTATGGCATGAGGGACGCGTTGGCTGTGTGGTGAATCTCGGCTCGGCCAATCATCCCTTCTGGGGCTGTACGGCGCTGGAAGAGATCACCTTTGCCGAGGGCAGCTGCATCAGAACGCTTTGGCTGAATGAATGTACCGCCCTCAAAGCCTTGACTGTGCCGGAGAGCGTGACAACGTTATGCCTTGCCAAGTGTAGTGCGCTCGTCTCCGTGATCCTTCCGGAAAGCCTTAAAGCCATCAGCAGCAACGCCTTTGCCAATTGTACCGCACTTATCTCCGTAACCTTACCGGAGAGCGTGACGACGATCGGCAGCAGCGCCTTTAAGGGCTGTTCCGCGCTTGCCTCCGTAACCTTACCGGAGGGTGTGACGACGATTGGCGACGGCGCCTTTGCCAACTGTGTCTCCCTTGCTTATATTTGCATCCCGGAAAGTGTTACCTCATTGGGGAAGGAGGTATTTGCCGGATGCCGCTCTCTTTCTGCCTTTGATATGCCCCATCGCTTCTACGAGCAGGAAGAAGGGATGTTCGCCGGATGCGACGGTCTGGTGGAGATTACCGTGCCCGCAGGCGTGACGTGCCTGGCCCCCGAGCTGTTCCGGCAATGTGAGCGTCTCGCTACTGTGTCTTTGCCCGTGGGGCTGCATACCGTTTCCAATCGTGCCTTTTTCGGATGTGGGGCATTGCATACGGTGCATTGGCCGGAAACGCTGGTGACGATCGGCGACGACGCCTTCAGCCGGACTGCCTTGCGCACCGCGCACCTTCCGGAGAGCGTCAGCGCGATTTCCTCCGGTGCCTTCAGCCTCTGTGGAGTGTTGTCGTCCGTTACGCTTCCCGCCGGCATTACACGGTTGGAGGGCAGCGTCTTTTTCGGTTGTGCCATGCTAAAAAGTATACAGCTTCCGGAGGGAATCGTGCATATTGGAAGCTATGCCTTTTCGAATTGTGAGAGCCTAGAGAAAATAAACTGGCCCACCGCGTTGGTCACGGTTGGGGCTAAGGCCTTCGAAAATACCGCGTTGCGCGCCGCGAACCTCCCGGAAAGCGTCAATGCCATTGGAGAGGGAGCCTTTGCGCATTGTGAGAACCTTGCGGAGGTCACGCTTCCGTCGGGGCTGCGGAGTCTGCCGCCCCGAATCTTTGAAAAATGCATCGCATTGAAGGAAATTCAGCTTCATGAGGGGCTTGTGGACATTGGCGATAGCGCCTTCTACGGATGTACCTCTCTTACCACTATTACGTTTCCTGTCAGCCTCCGCAGCATTGGGCGCTGCGCCTTCCGGGGATGCAGAGCTGTTTCCGGCATAACTTTTCTTGATCCCAACGGATGGCAGTACAGATATTATCTTGGCAGCACCTTGACCGATTTTGACACTGCCGACCCTTGGAAAAACGCCCTGTACGTGACGGATTTCGTCGTGGCGGACAAAAACGACGTCGGATACGTCTGGATCAAAAAATGATAACAAACAAGAGGAGAGCACCTTTTCAAAAGGCGCTCTCCTCTTTCTTATAACCTCTACATCATCCCAGCATACGGATGCGGGAGGCAAGGGTAAGGCCGGTGGCCGCGATGGCGGCTTCGGCTGCTTTTTCGGTCATCTCGGCGGAGATAAAGGCGATGCGGTCACCCTCCACCACGGTCTCCACCGCGCCAAAGGCGGCGGCGATCTTCTCGGCGGCACCCTCCTCGTTTACAAAGGACACGCAGGAGCGGCAGGCGTAGGCGCTGAAATCCGCGTAATCGGCGGCAGTTGCCACGGTGAACTTGGGCGTGCGCACGTTGTCGCTGTGCATATGCGCTACGATATCAATGATGTCGGCAACCACGGCGCTGGCGGTGGGCAGCTTGCCGGCGCCCTGGCCGTAGAACATCACCTCGCCCACCATGTTGGCATCCACCAGCACGCCGTTGAAGACGTCGGAAATGCCGGAGAGGGGGTGGCTGAGGGGAACCAGACGTGGGCTGACCATAGCGAGGACCCGGCCGTCCACCAGCTCCGTGTGGCCAATGAGCTTGACGGAGCAGGAAAGGCGCTTGGCCACGGCCACGTCGGCCAGAGTCAGCTTGGTGATGCCCTCACAATGAATTTCATCCGGAGAAAGCAGCGTGCCAAAGGAAAGGGCAGCGAGAATGACGATCTTGCGTGCGGCGTCCAGACCCTCCACGTCGGCGGCGGGATTGCGCTCGGCGTAGCCCTTCTGCTGTGCCTCGAGAAGCGCCTCCTCAAAGGTGGCACCCGCGTGGATCATGCGAGTGAGAATGTAGTTGGTGGTGCCGTTGAGAATACCGTCCACCCGCTCGATCTTGTTGGAGGCGAGGTCGTTGACCATGGGGCGGATGACGGGAATACCGCCGCCCACGCTGGCCTCAAAGAGATAGCGCACGCCGTTTTTGGCGGCCAGCTCCAGCAGCTCCGCGCCAAAGCGGGCCACCACCTCCTTGTTGGAGGTGACCACGTGCTTGCCGGCCTCAAGGCAGGCCTTGGTAAAGTCGTAGGCGGGATGACTGCCGCCCATCATTTCTGCAACCACAGAAATATCCTTGTCGCTTAGAATATCCTGAAAATCATGGGTCACCAGATGCCCGAAGGGGCTATCCGGGAACTCCCGCAGGTCAAGGATCCGCTTGACGGTAACGGCACAGCCCAGATTTTTTTCAATGATGGCGGCGTTGTCAGAAAGCACCTCGGCAGCACCGCTGCCGACTACGCCAAAGCCGAGAATTGCTACGTTTATCATGATCAAACATCCTTTCGGTAGTGATTTTGCGATATCAATATCGAACAATAATTTATTATATCATAATTCTTACCGCCCGTTGACGGAAGGCGAATAGCCGCACCGTCAACATAAAATCGGTAGAATTATGATCAATAAACCCTTCCTTAACTCGCGCCGAGGTGCCCGCGAATAGCGGGTGCGGCGCATAATTGGGTTTATTATAGCACACTTTTTCACACTTTGCAATCAAATCTCTTGAAAAAAATGAAAAAATGTGGTAGAATAAGAAAAGAAGCCAAAAAAGGAGTGATTGCAATGGGCTCTGCCGTAGGCGGTATGCAAAACGTAAAAATTTTCGTGCTGTATCTGATGGAAAACGTGGGTCGGCCGCTGGATTTCGTGACGCTCAACGATATCGTCATGCAAACCGATTTCGTCATGTACCTGGATTTTGCCGAGGCCTTCCACAAAATGCTGGACGACGGTCTCATCGCAGAGGAGGGCAAGGACGGGGAGGACGTGCTGTACGGCATCACCGAAAAGGGACGCACCGTGGCGGAATCTCTCCACAGTGATATCCTTTCCTCCATTTTGGATAAAAGCCTCACCGCCGCGCTGCGCTATCTGGATTTCAAGCGTCGGGGCATTGAGGTGCGCTGTCGCCACACCCGCCGGGAGGACGGTCGCTTTGACGTGTACTGCGCTCTGGTGGAGCAGGGAAGCGTTATTTTTGAAACCACGCTGGTGGTGGATTCTGCCGACCGCGCCAAGCGCATGGCGGAAAATTTCCGGGATCGGCCGGAGGTCATTTATCGCGGCGCCCATGCGCTGCTTGCCGGAAACATGAATTTCCTGCTGGATTGAGTGTTCTGCTTAACAAAACAATTTGCTTAAAATTTTGTTCACAATTTGTGCAAAATGATGAATTCTGTCAATTCTTGCGAAAAAAATCGAAAAAAATATACGAAAAAATGTTGACAAAGTGTTAAATTATGTTATAATGGATATAAGGTGATCACTTTGGGTGATGACCGTGAGGTGCTATGAACGCAAACGAAAATCGTGCAAAGCAAGAAAATCTCATTCGCCGCGTGCGTGAGGGCGAGCAGCAAGCCTTTGGTGAGCTGCTTACCGCGTACGAGCCCTTGGTGGGCGCCGAGGTGGCCAGAGCTGCCGCCGGCGTTTCCCCCGCGGACGTAGAGGATCTGCGCCAGGTGGCGTTGCTGGCTCTTTATCGGGCCGCTATGGGATACGATCTTTCGCAGACCGAGGTGGAATTTGGCCTTTACGCCAAGATCTGCATCGGCAACGCCCTTTCCTCTCAGCTGCGCCTGGTGCGCCGCCGCACGGCGGAGATCTCGCTGCCCGCGGAATACTTCGTGGATGGCGGTGAGGATCCTGCCAGCCGTATCATGGAGGAGGAGGCAGCCGCGCTGTTGCACGCCCGGATCCGTGGGGTGCTTTCTCCCTATGAAAACCGCGTTTGGAGCCTCTACACCACCGGGCTTCGCTCCGGCGAGATCGCCCGATTGCTCCACAAGGAGCCTCATTCCGTTGAAAATGCCGTTTACCGCATCCGCCAAAAGCTCCGAAAGGCGCTGGGTGATCGCGGCTGACGTCATTCTATATGCCCCTGTAGCTTAACACAGAGCGTTGAAGTTTTTCTATCAAAGGTGTCGGTCAAAATCCGTCTGAGGGCAAAAACCATCTCTATTTACAAAGCGAGGTACACAGCAATGAACGAAGAAGTAACCATGGTTGGCGCAACCGACGAAGTCTTTGAGGACGAAACTCTGGTGTGCAAGGAGTGCGGCAATGAGTTCGTATTCACTGCAGGCGAGCAGAAGTTTTACAAAGAGAAGGGCTTCCTGAACAAGCCCAAGAGCTGCAAGGCTTGCCGCGACGCCAAGAAGAACGCCGGCAAGACTCAGAGAGAGTACTTCATCACCACCTGCGCAGAGTGCGGCGGTGAGGCGAAGGTTACCTTCCAGCCCTCCAGCGACAGACCCGTATACTGCAGCGCTTGCTTCGAGGCAAGAAAGAACGCACAGTAATCTGCGCTGAGGATCCTTTTGGAGTCAGAAAGAGAGCGGCATACGTATGCCGCTCTTTTTCTTTGCTTTGGCTGTATAAAAATTTATAAAATTGTAACAAAATGCATTATTTTATGTTGACAAAGAGAAAAAAACGCAAAGAAATTGTTGCGACAAAGATCTAAAAATCAACCATTTGGAGCCATTTAAGAACGATTTGCAAAGTGGTTGTTAAATAATTGTGACATCTGTTGACGAATTGCCGCAAAATATGTATAATGGTGTATAAATCGTATTTTAACTGTTGGGTGATGCAAAGCACATCCGTTATGCAATAAGAAAGGAAAATCCAAGATGCGCAGCAACCGTTTTGAAATTTTTTCTACGTCGATGATCCAGTTGATTCGTGCCGTACAGCAAATGAAGGCACAAAAAATGGCACAGTATGATTTGAAGGGCACCAACGCACTTTGCTTGTGCCAGCTTTTGGAGAGTGAGGAGGGGCTCAGCGCCGCGGAGCTTTCTCGCCTTGGAGAAATTGATAAAGCGCAGGTGTCGCGCTGCATGGCGGAGCTGACTGCCCGGGGCTTTGTTTACCGCAACGATCAGGAGGGCAGACGCTACAAGCAAAAGTATTGCCTTACGGAGGAGGGAAGCGCCGTTGCCGCAGACGTGGCAAACGAGCTTGGTAAGATCCAGGACGCCGTGCAGAAGAACCTCTCCCCCGAGGAGCTTGCTGCCTTTTTTGACACGCTGGAGCAGCTTTGCCGCAACTTTGAGGAACTTGTGGCTGAAAAGCGGTAACGTATCGCCCCCGCGATCCGTCGATGCCGACGGATCGCGGGGCTTTTTGCCGCATTTGCTCCCCAAAACCAAAAATTTTGGATTGACAGCAGGGCGCGTTTGTGCTACAATACATACGTTAGGCAAGAGGGAGATATCCGAAGGCGCCCTAAAGCCTTGCTTTCTGGCGCCTTCGGCACTTGTCACTCTTGCAAAGTCCACACTTGGCTACGAGCGCCAAGTGCCAAAATCACTCAAAAATCAAGGCTTGAGGGTCTTTCGAGTTTTGAGAGAGCAAATATTTTGCAGGCGCAAGGGGAATTTTTGCAGTAATATGCGATATTGCAAGAAAATTTCCCGAAGCGAATGCGGGTATTTGCCTCTCAAAACCGAGTTCGGATATCCCCCTCTTGCCTAAGTGCCGCAGGCGCGGCTGAAAGGAAGATGACATGAGCATTCGTATTGGTATTTATGGCTACGGCAATCTGGGCCGTGGCGTGGAGGCGGCCATCCGTCAGAACAGTGATCTTACTCTGGTAGCGGTCTTTACCCGCCGCGATCCTGCCACCGTGCAGCTGCGCACCCCCGGCGTGCCGGTATATCACGCCGACAAGGCGCCTTCCATGAAGGACGAGATCGACGTGATGATCCTCTGTGGCGGCAGTGCCACCGATCTGCCCACCCAGACCCCCGCGCTGGCGGCGCATTTCAACGTGGTGGATAGCTTCGATACCCACGCCCGTATTCCGGAGCATTTTGCAAGCGTGGATGAGGTGGCCAAGGCCTCCGGCCGCGTGGCGGTGATCTCCTCGGGCTGGGATCCCGGCCTTTTCTCGCTCAACCGACTCTACGGCGGTGCCATTCTGCCGGAGGGCGAGGACTATACCTTCTGGGGCAAGGGCGTCAGCCAGGGCCATTCCGACGCCATTCGCAGGGTGCCGGGCGTTCTGGACGGCAAGCAATATACCATCCCCGTGGAGGCTGCGTTGGAGGCCGTGCGTGCCGGTAAGGCGCCGCAGCTCACCACCCGCGAAAAGCATATTCGCGAGTGCTTTGTGGTAGCCGAGGAGGGGGCCGACAAGGCCGCCATTGAGGCTGAGATCAAATCCATGCCCAATTATTTTGCCGATTACGACACCACGGTGCATTTTATTACCAAGGAGGAGCTGCAGCGCGATCACAGCGGCATTCCTCATGGCGGCTTTGTGATCCGCAGCGGCAGGACCGGCTTCGATCGGGAGCATAGCCACGTTATTGAGTATAGACTGAAGCTGGATTCCAATCCGGAGTTCACCTCCTCCGTACTGGTGGCCTATGCCCGTGCCGCTTATCGGCTCCATTGCGAGGGTGCCTCCGGCTGTAAGACCGTGCTGGATATCCCCCCGCCTATCTTTCTCCCAAAAGCGGTGCCGAGCTGCGTGCCCAATTGCTGTAAAACATCCCCCGTTTATGGGGTAAATATCAAAAAGCGCCCGTACGGGCGCTTTTTTTTGAAAATTTTTGCAAAGACCTTGACAAATGCCGCAGGGTGTGCTATACTCAATGCAAACAAACCGTTGATGCGGAGATAACGTCGTAAAAGACCACACAGAGAGCCCGGGGAGCTGTGAGCCGGGTTGGAAGCTGTACGGCAAATGGACCGCGGAGGGTGCGAGGGAAAGGCTTTGCCCAGTATATCGCAACGCAGGGCACGCGTTAGCTGCCGGGGGTATGTCCGTATCCCGCAAAGCGCACGGGGAACCGTGAATCAAGGTGGCACCGCGAAGCAATTCGTCCTTGAAGCAGAGGCGTACTCTGTCCTCAAGGATTTTTTTGTTCAGGAGGCTGAAATGAAATTGAAAACCAAACGATGGCGACCCCCGTCTCAAAACACAAATTGCTAAAAAACTCACACCATTATAAGGGAGAATTGAAAAAATGAAATTTAACGGTATTGATTTTGATACGTATTTTAAGCATTATCCGGATGCAAATGGCTACTTCGGCAAGTACGGCGGCGCCTACATTGCCCCCGAGCTGCAGGCAGCCATGAAGGAGATCACCTACGCCTATTTCACCATCTGCCAGTCCCGCAAGTTCATTTCCGAGCTGCGTCGCATCCGCCGCGAGTTCCAGGGCCGCCCCACCCCCGTTTCTCATTTGGAGCGCCTTTCCACCAAGATCGGTGGCGTACAGCTGTACGCCAAGCGCGAGGATCTGAACCACACCGGTGCCCACAAGCTCAACCATTGCATGGGCGAGGCGCTGCTTGCCAAATATATGGGCAAAAAGAAGGTCATTGCCGAGACCGGTGCCGGTCAGCACGGCGTGGCGCTGGCCACCGCCGCTGCTTATTTCGGCCTTGAGTGCGACATTTACATGGGCAGCGTGGATATCAAAAAGCAGGCCCCCAACGTGGCGCGTATGAAGATCCTCGGTGCCAACGTGGTAGAGGTCACCCACGGTCTTGCTACCCTCAAGGAGGCCGTTGACGCTGCCTTTGAGGCCTACGCTAAGGAATATAAGGATGCCATTTACTGCATCGGCTCCGTCCTCGGCCCCCACCCCTTCCCCATGATGGTGCGCGATTTCCAGCACGTGGTGGGCGAGGAGGCCAGAGAGCAATTTGTGGAGATGACGGGTCATCTGCCGGATGCTATTGTGGCCTGCGTGGGCGGCGGCTCCAACGCAGCCGGCTTCTTCTCCGGTTTCCTCAATGATCCCGTGGATATCTACGGCATAGAGCCCCTTGGCCGCGGCGCCAAGCTGGGCGACCACGCCGCCAGTCTGAAGTATGGCAGCGAGGGCGTGATGCACGGCTTCAACAGCATTATGCTGAAGGTTGAGAACGGAGAGCCCGCTCCCGTTTACTCGGTGGCCAGCGGCCTCGATTACCCCTCCTCCGGTCCGGAGCACGCCTTCCTGCACGACCTCGGCCGCGTGAAATACGACGTGATCGGCGACGACGAGGCCATTGACGCCTTCTTCGAGCTTTCCCGCATGGAGGGTATTATTCCCGCCATCGAGAGCGCCCACGCCGTAGCCTACGGCATCAAGCTGGCCAAGGAAATGGGCACCGGCTCGGCGCTGATCAACCTTTCCGGCCGCGGCGACAAGGATATGGACTACGTGATCGAGCATTACGGTATCCGCTGATAATACAAAGCCAAAAAGCACCGCCCGTGGGAGCCCACGGGCGGTGCTTTTGCAGCTGCGCTTACTGCGCGGCTTTTTTGTTTTTGTCCTCCACGCGTGCGTTGGTGGCGCCCTCGGGCTGGATCTCGCCGGCCTTCTGCAGGGCGATCTTGGTCAGCAGCGGGCCTACCAGCTCGTAGACCAGCACGGCAAACAGGGTGATGTTGGAAACCACCGTGCCGCAGGTCAGCAGGATCTTGTATTTTTCGGGGTCGGTAGCCAGCAGCTCCAGAGGAACCAGGTCGCCAAGGGTCTTGGCCTTCAGCGCCATACCCAGCGCCACACCAGCCTGGGGCAGCAGGGTAATGCCCAGATACTTGGTGATGTTGGGGTCACACTTGGTGGCCTTGGCGCTGATGGTGGCGCCGAAGTATTTGCCGAGAGAGCGGAACAGAATGTACAGCACGCCGATCACCACAATGGCCCAGTTGGTGAATACGGAAAGCTCCAGCTCGGCGCCGCTGATGACGAAAAAGAGAATGAACATGGGGCCGGTCCAGCGGTCGAGACGGTCCATCAGACCCTCGGAGAAGTCACAGATGTTGCAGAACACGGTACCCAGCATCATGCAGGAGAGGAGGGAGGAGAAGCCGATGTGAATGCCGGCGATCTCAAATTTCATCATAGAAATGGCCACCGTGACCAGCACGAAGGCAACGGACATGGAAAGGCGCTTGGAGCGAGAGAAGAAGAAGCGCTCACAGTAGGTAAACAGGAGACCCATTACGAAGCCCAGGAGCAGGGACAACACCACCTCAAGGATGGGCTCCACGATCACAGAGAGCACGTCCACGCGGCCGGAAATGAGGGCCTTGGCTACACCGAAGGAGATGGCGAAGAGCACTAAGCCAACGGCGTCATCCAGTGCCACGATGGGCAGCAGAATCTTGGTCACGGGGCCCTTGGCCTTGTACTGACGCACTACCATCAGAGTAGCGGCGGGAGCGGTGGCGGAGGCCACGGCACCCAACACGATAGCAGCGGGAAGGGGGAGAATTTTGGGCATCAGAAAGTGCAGACCGATGAGGCCGGCATCCACAAGCAGGGTGGTGAACACAGCCTGAAAAATGCCGATGATGGTGGCCTGCTTGCCGATCTGGCGCAGCTCCGTCATACGGAACTCGTTGCCGATGGAGAAGGCGATGAAGCCCAACGCCACGTCGGAGATAATGGCAAAGGAATGCACGTTCTCCATTGAGGTGAAGCCGAGACCGGGCACGCCCAGCTGACCCAGCACGTAGGGGCCGATGAGAATACCGGTGATAAGGTAAGCCGTTACAGCGGGCAGCTGCGCCAGCTTGGCCAAACGGGAAAGCATTAGACCCACAAACAGGGCGATGGCAAGGGCAAGTAAGATTTCCATAAGATCCTCCACAGTCGCTACATATTATTATAAGGGGCAGCGCCAAACGCGCACCGCACAATTATAGCACCAAGCGGGAGGAATGTCAAGGGGGAATTTGTAAATTGTTTGATAACGATGAAAAATGATGTCATAATTTCTGAATATCGGCAAAATTTACTGCCGTAGGCAACAAAGCCCCCGCCGCGGGCAACAGAAAACGCCCCCAGGGGGGCGTTTTCTGTTGTGGCACCCGCAGCGAGAATCTGAACTATATTTCGCGCTTTGCGCGAAATGTCAAGCCGCGTGGCGAGAAGCGAGCTTTTTATCGAGGCGGCTTGAAGCGAGTTCTCATACCCCGCCGCGGGCAACAGAAAACGCCCCCCAGGGGGCGATTTCTGTTGTGGCACCCGCAGCGAGAATCGAACTCACAACTAACCCTTAGGAGTATGGCGTACCGTTTCGTACGATATTCAAGTAATAACTTTTCGTTACACTTCATACGAGCATGTGTCATTATGTTTATGAACAAAATGCCGTAAATACCGCAAAAACACGCCTTTTTATAGGTGGTTCGTACCGTCCTATTAGCAAACTATTAGCAAGACGGGTTTCCTTCTCGGGGCGACGATCCTCCATTAAGGCTCTAACGGAGGTTATTATCGTGAACAATTATACCACAAAAAC
>JAFTQT010000003.1 GCA_017462615.1 Clostridia bacterium
GCTCAAATCCGCCAACGGCAAGGCCGTGGTCACCTCCAATCCTTACGCCACCAAAAAAGCCTGCCTGCGTGCCATTTCCATGCTGCGGGAGGCCGTGCGGGAGCATGAGGTGGTGCTGGAGCAAGGGAATAACCGCGCGCCGATAGCGGTGAAGCTGCCGGGCGAGGAAACACCCCAGCGCAAGCCGAGAGCAAAACGAACGGAGACAGCAGCCCCCACCTCCGCGGCATCCGCAGCGCCGGCTTCGGACGTATCTTTGCCGGAAGATCTGCCGGAAGCGTTGGAGGAGCTGCCGGAGGAGCCACCCTTTGCAGAAAGCCTTGTCGAGTCCCCGGCCGCCCCGGCTGAGCCGACGCCCGTGCCCCGAGCGCCCCGTCTGATCCGCGTGCAGCCGTCAGAGCCTTCCACAGCGGAAAAAAAGCCCGCGTCCCGCGCCTCTGTGATCGTGGGTCACGCCAAGCGTCAATCCGCTACGCCACAAAAAAAGCGGAGCCTGTTGGATATATTGTTAAAAAAATAATTTGTAAAAACGAAAAAAATTTAACGATTCACTATTGATAAAATTCCAATCTTGTGATAAAATAGATTGGTTAGAAAAAATTGAGCGGTCGCGTGCTGCCGCTCGGAAATAAAGAAAGGTGGATAAACCAATGACCTACAACAAGAGAACCATTGAAGACATTGACGTAAGAGGCAAAAAGGTAATTGCCCGCTGCGATTTCAACGTTCCCATGAAGGACGGCGTCATCACCGACCCCAAGCGTATCGTCGGCGCCCTGCCCACCATCAAGTACCTGGTAGAGAACGGTGCTGCCGTGATCCTTTGCTCTCACTTTGGTCGTCCCCATAACGTATTTAACGCCAAGCTGGAGCTCGACAAGAAGGAAAAGAAGAAGGTCGAGGCTCTGCCCGAGTCCGAGCAGGCTGCCGCTACCGCAGAGCTGCTGGAAAAAGCAAAGAACGATGATAAGAAGTTTTCCCTCGCTCCCGTTGCTGCCAAGCTTTCCGAGCTGCTGGGCATCGAGGTGCAGATGGCAAAGGACGTGATCGGTCCCGACGCCAAGGCTAAGGCTGCCGCCCTCAAGGCCGGTGAGATCCTGATGCTGGAGAACGTTCGCTTCCACAAGGAAGAGACCAAGAACGATCCCGCCTTCGCCAAGGAAATGGCTTCTATGGCTGATATCTACGTGAACGACGCCTTCGGCACCGCTCACCGCGCACACGCCAGCACCGCCGGCCTTGCCGACTATCTGCCTGCCGTTTGCGGTTACCTCATTCAGAAGGAGATCTCTATTATGGGCGGCGCTCTTGCCGATCCCAAGCGTCCCTTCGTTGCCATCCTCGGCGGCGCAAAGGTTTCCGATAAGATCGGTGTGATCAACAACCTCATCGAGAAGGTTGACACCCTCATCATCGGCGGCGGCATGGCCTACACCTTCTTCAAGGCACAGGGCCACGAGATCGGCACCTCCATCTGCGAGATGGATAAGCTGGATATGGCTCAGGAGCTGATGGACAAGGCTAAGGCCAAGGGCGTCAACTTCATGCTTCCCGTTGACAACGTGATCGGTGAGGCTTACGACGAGAACACCACTCCCCGCGAGGTGGATTCCGACGATATCCCCGACGGCTGGATGGGTCTTGACATCGGTAAGAAGTCTCAGGCTCTCTTCTCCAAGGCTCTGGAGGGTGCAGGCACCGTCATCTGGAACGGCCCCATGGGTGTTTCTGAGTGGAAGAACTTTGCTGCCGGCACCGAGACCGTTGCCAAGGCAGTAGCTGAGTCCGGTGCGATCTCCATCATTGGCGGCGGCGACTCTGCCGCAGCCGTTGAAAAGCTGGGCTTTGCCGACAAGATGACCCACGTTTCCACCGGTGGCGGCGCTTCTCTCGAGTTCCTCGAGGGCAAGACCCTGCCCGGTATCGCTTGCCTGCTTGACAAGTAATTATCTGTATTATTTCGACGAAAAGAGGAAGAATAAGCATGAATCCCGCAAAGAGAAGAACGGTTATTGCCGGTAACTGGAAGATGAATATGACCCCCGCCTCCGCCACTGCGCTCATCAACGAGATGAAGCCCCTGGTTGCAGGCAAG
Source organism: Clostridia bacterium (assembly GCA_017462615.1). Taxonomy (GTDB): domain Bacteria; phylum Bacillota; class Clostridia; order Oscillospirales; family CAG-272; genus Firm-07. Next base: position 2,096 of record JAFTQT010000003.1, read on the forward strand.
GATGCTTGCGACGTGGTGCTGTGCGTGCCCGCCATCGATATCCCCGCTGCCATTGAGGCTGCTAAGGGCTCCAACATCAAGATCGGTGCCGAGAACGTGCACTTCAAGGCCTCCGGTGCTTACACCGGCGAGATCTCTGCCGAGATGCTGACCGAGGCAGGCGTTGAGTACGTGGTGATCGGCCACTCCGAGCGCCGTCAGTACTTCGCTGAGACCGACCAGACCGTGAACCTGCGCACCCTCGCTGCCCTGAACGCAGGCCTGAAGGCTATCGTATGCGTGGGTGAGACCCTGGAGCAGAGAGAGCTCGGCTACACCGAGACCCTCCTGAAGTTCCAGACCAAGATGGCGCTGACCAACGTGACCGAGGAGCAGCTGAAGAATGTGATCGTTGCCTACGAGCCCGTGTGGGCCATCGGCACCGGTGTGACCGCCACCGCCGACCAGGCTGACGAGGGCAACGGCTTCGTCCGTGCCGCTATTGCCGAGATGTTCGGCGCTGACGTAGCTGAAACCGTAACCGTACAGTACGGCGGATCTATGAACGATAAGAACGCTGCAGAGCTTCTGTCCAAGACCAACGTGGACGGCGGTCTCATTGGCGGTGCTTCGCTCAAGTCCGGCGCATTTGCGGCCATCGTAGAAGCTGCACAGTAAGAAAAAATCTTCGGGGCTGCTGCAATTCGCGGCAGCCCCCTTTTACCGAGAGGAGAGAATCGTATGGCAAATTACAGAAGAGGCCGCATCAATGACGAGATGCAAAAGGAGCTGGCCGAGATTCTGCGCAACGTCAAGGATCCCCGCGTCAGCGAGGCGTGGGTCAGCGTGACCGGTGTGGACGTTACCCCCGATCTCAAATTCGCTAAGGTCTATTATTCCGCCCTGCGCGGCGATAAAAAGGAGGTCTATCTGGGGCTCAAATCCTCGGCGGGCTATATCCGTCGGCAGGTGGCACAGCGCATGGATCTGCGTATGACTCCGGAGTTTACCTTCATCGAGGATGAGTCCATTGCCCACGGTGCGCACATTTCCAAGCTTCTCAACTCCATTACCATCTCCGATCCCGACGACGAGGAGGAGGACAATGGCTGATTTTCGCGCCATGACGGCCGTTGAGGTGATAGAGGCCCTCCGCCAATCGGCCCCAACGCTGATCCTGCTCCACAAGCGGCCCGATGCGGATGCCGTTGGCTCCGCGCTGGCGCTGCGCCTTTGGCTGGAGGCCATGGGCAGCCCCGCTTGCTGCATTTGCGCTGATGAAATGCCCGAGCATCTTGCTTTTTTGGGAGCGGGACTGCAGGAAAGTTTGCTGATAACCGCCGTTCCCGCGGGCTTTGAGGGGGCGCGGATCATTGCGGTGGATACCGCGTCTCCCGCCCAGGCGGGCGAGCTTGTCCCGGAGCTGGAGGCAAGAGTATCCTTAATGATCGACCATCACGGCACCGGCACACCCTTTGCCGATCATTATATTTTGCCGAGTGCTGCCGCCTCCGGCGAGATCGTGCTGGCGCTGATCCGCGCCTCCGACGTTGCCGTAACGCCGCGAATGGCCACGCTGCTGTATGCGGCTATCAGCGCGGATACCGGATGCTTCCGTTACTCCAATACTACCACGGCGACGCATTTGGCCGCTGCCTTTTTGGTGGAGCGCGGCATTGACACCGCCGAGATCAACCGTCAGCTTTACGAGGCCAAATCCCTGTCGCTTCTGACAGCGGAAAAGGCCGGCTTTGAGCGACTGCATTTTTACGAAAGCGGCCGCATTGCCATTCTCACGTTTCCTTATGCGCTGCAGCAGCAGCTGGGATTGAAGGACGAACACCTGGGGACATTGGTGGACGTGGCACGCTGCGTGTATGGCGTAGAGATTGCCGCAGCCATCCGCGAAACCGCCACACCGGGCGTATATCGCGTGTCCATGCGTGCCAACGTAGATTTTGACGTGGCTGCCGTAGCCGCCCGCTTTGGCGGCGGTGGGCACACCCGTGCTGCCGGTGCCACGCTTACCGCTGACGATGCCGAGAGGGCAGAGGCCATGATCCTGGAGGCTCTGCTGCAGGCAGAGCGCTGAGAAATTTTCGGCTTTTCGAAAAAGAAACGAAAAATTTGCGTTTTACAACGGTTTTTACTTTTGAAAAGGCAATTTTGCACGAAAACCGGTTTTGCACGCTCCCGTGGCAAAATGTGCCATAACGGTGTGCAGTTTTCAACTTCCCCCGACGGCTCGAATGGGTCGTCGGGGCTTTGAATTTTACCTAAAACTGCCAAGTTATGTGCAGATTACACAAAAATGAGCGCTGATAGTTGACAAATCGAATAAATTGTGGTAAAATGGACACAAGCAAAAAGGAAAGCAATGCGCGGATGTGCCGCGCGTGTGTGAAACGTGCAATTCATTTTTTACCCCTCGGGGCGGGAGAAGTGCGAACTCCCGTCCTTTTTTATTATGCGCTTTTACAAAAGCATTTTGGCATTTGCTGCGAAAAAGCATCGTTTGGCACGGATCTTGCGGATAAAAGTCTGCCGTTCGCCGGCCTTGATACTTGCCAAATGCCCAAAAATGTGTTATACTAAAGAAAAGCTTGTCTTTCTGATGTGTTGTCCCTTCCGCTTGGAGGTAGTGAAATATGAAACGTATCTGTCTTTTTTTGCTGGCCGCGCTGCTGCTTACGGGGATGATGCTTCCCACAGCCGCCGCAACGCTGCCGGATCCTATGATTTCAGCGACGCAGCAAGCGCTGGATGCCTCTCTCGGCACCGAGACACCGGGCGCCGCGGTGCTGATCGTCCAAAACGGTATTCCCGTTATGATAGAGGGCTTTGGCTATGCGGATCTTGCATCCAATACGCCTGTCACCGCCGATACCCCCTTTGAGCTGGGCGAGATCTCCTCCGCCTTTGTGGCTGTGGTCGCCTTGGCGCTGGCAGAGGAGGGCAGGGTAGAGCTGGATGCCGATATTGCCGCTTATCTGCCCGCCGCCTTCGTTAAAAAATTGGACTTGACCTACGCCGTCACCCTGCGGCAGCTTCTTTTGGGGCGTGCGGGTCTTGGCGGAAGAATCCACGACCTGTATTTCGAAAGCGGCCGTCAATGCTTCAAAAATCTGGAGGAGGCGCTTCTGGCCGACGTGCCGGATCAGATCCTGCCACCTGATACTTGCACGGTTTATTCCGCCTTTGGCGTAGCACTGGCGGCGCACGTCCTGTCTGTGGTGACCGAAGCTCCTTTTGAATCCTTGGCGCAGCAATACGTGTTTTCTCCTCTGCAGATGACCGCTACCGTCTATCGCTTGGCCGGTACGGAGGTAGAGGAGCTTGCCGCGGGATATACGGCGCTTGACGATCAGCGCTTCAAGGAGGGACGGGGGCGCGGTAACAGCTACTCCGGCCTTTATCCGGCCACGGGCGCCGTTTCCACCGCTGCCGATTTGCTCAAATTTCTCTCTTTCCTTTTGTCCGATGCCGCTCCGGAGGAGCTGCTGCGGGTGGTAGAGAACGGTACCGTTGGGGGCTCTACCTTGGCCTTTGCCTCCCAGGGCGGCGTAGAGGGGCGTGTGGGAAAAACACTTTTTCACGGTGCGGCATTGTCTCTTTGCCGGAGGGAGAAAACCGCCGTTTTGGTGTTGACCAATACGGCAGAAAACGCGCTTCTCTCTTTGCCGGAGCGTCTTTGCCCTGGCACCACGACCCGCGTGGTGGGTACGACGGAGGGGCTGCATGAGCTTGCGGACTTCAAGGGTGTGTATGCACCCGCCACGGGCGAAAATCGCACCTTTGTGGGGCGTTTTCAGCTCGCCAACAGCAATTACGAGGTCGAACTCAATGCCGACGGCACGCTGCAGTTTTTGGGTATGAGGCTGAAGCAGATTGCCCCCGGCGCGTTTGCGTTGGCAGAGGGGGACGATGCTACCGTAAGGGTGCAGTTCTTCTTCGACGAGGCGGGTGAGGTGATAGCGGTCACCGCTGCCGATGGCCGCTCCTTTGTGCCCGTGCCCTTTTATCTTTCCTACAGCGTGGCAACGCTGTCCTTGGCGGCGGTACTGCTTTGCACGCTTTGGCTTCTGGTTTATGGCATTGGCGTTTTGGTGCATTGGCGCCATCATCGGGAGCCGAACGGTAAGCGTCGCAGCGTGCAGTATATTTTGCCCCATGCCTTTACAGCGGTGCAGGCTTTGGCCGTTCTCCTTCCCGTGTGCGTCGGCGGTTACTTTGGCACGACGGTTTTTGCCCCCTTTTACAGCACCCTGGCCGTGGTGGCGCTGCTCTTTGGCACTGCCGCGTCCATCGCGTATGTGGTAGCCTTCCTGCGCTCCTTTTTCCGCCGCGCGCTGCACCATCGCATCGCGTATAGCGCCATCTTCTTCGTGTTGTATCAGCTGCTCCTCCGCCTCTGGGCGCTGGTGCCGCTATAAAAAATGACTGCCGGAAGGCAGGTTCTCAGAAGAAAGTTTGATTTCTCCTTGTAGGGACCGGCGTCCTCGACGGTCCAAAAAGACATAATCGCTCCGCAGAAAACAAATAGTTAACCCCGACAGAGTCTGTCGGGGTTAACTGTTATTTCAATACAATACCTTCTGCGTTTATGCGAATTGAGTAAAATAAATTGAAAACTTCCTCTTGCGGATTTATCGTGCAATACATGTTTATCAAACGCCTTTTCCCAACTCTTCGGTCAAGTATAGCAAAAATACGGAC
>JAFTQT010000035.1 GCA_017462615.1 Clostridia bacterium
CCAATGCGCACCGGATAGTTGGGTGGGAAGATTATTGAGCGACCCCGAAACGGCTCGGGAAGCGGCGATTGAGATGAAAATGCGGCTTGCCGGGACTTATGAAGAGCCGTGGGAGGAGCCGGTGCTTGTTGGAGTGGCTGCCGTTGTTGGTGTATCGATAGCCATACTGGTTACTTTCTTTGTCATGCGCAAAAGGCGCGGCACGCTTGCGCCCGCGCCCGCCATGGCTGGTGCCCCCGCCGGGGAGGTGCTTGCGGGCAGTGATGTGGATGCTTCCACCGCCACAGTTGGCGCAGCCCCCGCCGCGCCGGAAAGCCCCACCCCGCCGGAGGAGGATACAAAAACGGATGACTTTGACCGATCGTGATATGTAAATATCTTTTAAGGAGGTCTCACAATGAAAAAGCTTGTATTGTCTGTGCTTTTATGCTTGCTGGTTCTGTGCCTGACGCTGCCTTGCTTTGCATCCTTCCCCGCTTACGATCACTATCGAGTGGATGATGCGGAGTATCTGGAAATCATTAAAAACAATCCACCGCCGGAGGATTTTGTGCCTTATGACCGTGTGGCTTTTTTGGGCAAGATGGAAAATTTTTCAACAAACACGGATTATCAGAGGGGGTACAGCTACACCATTGTTGCGGAAAATGGTCAAAAAATTTATTTGTATTTTAACCATGCTCCTATGAGTGATGTTATTTATATCGGGACGGAAAATTTTCGAGCGCAGCATATTGTAGATTTGAAGGATGAAGACAGCATGCTTGAACTTGATCTTGAAGAACTGGTAGGACGTACCGGATACGAAATCGAATTAGGAGATAAAATATATATTGATACCGGCGAGCTTCGGTATTGGTATGACAGTAGAGGAGCGTTAAGTGCTATCGTTGTTTATTACAATGGGAGCTATTGTTGGATCGTTTCGGATTTTTTTGAAGTGGATGCTGATAGTTGGATGGGAAGATTGGTTTCAAGAGAAAAGTCCGGCAAAGCCGCAACGGAAATCAAGGCACGTTTCGCGGGGCTCTATCATGAACATCGGGAACAGCCCTTGACCATTTGCCTTTCCGCCATCGGCGGCGCGGTGGTGGCCGGTGTTGGTGCATGGTTGATCACCTTTCTCGTCATGCGCAAAAAACGCGGCGCGCTTGCGCCTGCCATGGCGGGTGTCCCCACCGGAGAAGTGAGTGCGGGCAGTGATGGAGATGCTTCCGCCGCCCCCGCCCCGCCGGACAATTAAACGATTTCTCGCAGGAGGATAGAAAATAGGAGCTGATGCATTAAAATTCCGCATAGTCCCTCGTCTTGCTGTATCAAGGGATTCCGAATTTTGATTCATCGGGGAGGTTGATGTGGCGATGCGGCGATAATATCAAACCCGGCAATAAATTGTTAATGCTAAAACCTGACACCTCATCCGGCGGCATACGCCGCCACCTTCCCCCACTGGGGAAGGCTTTGGAATTGTTTGCGCTAAGGTATGAAATCATTTACCTATCCGCTGTAGGATGACCCTTTAACCCATTTTATCTATAGCAAAGCGTACTATTTTAGTCTTCCCCAGCGAGGAAGGTGCCCAACGAACGTGAGGCGGATGAGGTGCTATGAAGCTGTAAAGCTTTAGTCGAAACCAAGGTGCTGCTATGTGATATACACTCTCCCCCAATTTTTGACCATTATAAATGTGCAAAAAAGAAGGAGCTGAGCCACGTTTGTTGGCTCAGCTCCTATTTTGGTAACGTCAGGGAATGATGGTGCTTTCGGCGTGGTCGGCCACCAGGCGATTGTCGGCGTGGGGGGCATCGGTAGCAGAGGGGGCACTATGGCCGCAAAGCAGAAAATAGGGATTGGTGGCTGTTCCCAGATACTTGCCCGTGCCGTGGGTGTTGAATTGCAGCTTGCCACAGCCGAAAAAGGCGGTGGCGCCAACGTGGGTGAGGCTCTCTGGCAGCGTCAGCGTGGTAAGGGAAGCGCAATTCGAAAAGGCGCCGACGCCGATGCGCAGAAGCCCTGTGGGCAGCGAGATGGCGGTAAGCGCGGTGCAGTCCTGCAGGGCGTAATTTCCAAGAACGGTGACCCCCGCAGGAATGGTCAGCGCGTTCAGCGCGATGCAGCCGGAAAACGCGTAGGGACTGATGGCAAGCAGGCCCTCCGGCAGAGTCAGCTGCGTGAGTGCCACGCAGCCTGCCAGCGCACCGGGAGCAATGATGCGCGTGCTTTCGTTGGGCGTTATGGCGGTGATGCCACGGTCGGTCACGTCCATCAGAATGAGATAGGGATTGGTGGCGGTGCCAAGATAAACGAGGCCGTTTTCCTCATTGGTCAAAAGCTCCGTGCAGCCGCCAAAGGCATCCTCACCCACCTCCTTGATGCCGTCGTGCAGGGTAAGATTTTTCAGCTTGAGGCAACCGGAAAACAGGCTGTTGCCAAGGACGGTGACGCCGGAGGGGATCTCCACGGTGCGAAGCTTCGGACATTCCGCAAAGGCGAAGTCGCCAATGCTGACGCAGCTGCTGCCGTCGGCAAATTGTACCGTTTTCAGCGGCTCGCATTTGTAAAAGGCGCGGCTGCCGATGCGCTGCACGGTTTTGGGAATAACGACGCTTTCAATGCGCACCGCGTTCAAAAAGGCGTTGTCGGAAATGGCCAAAACGGGGAGGGAATTGTGCTTTTCCGGAATGCGGAGATCGACGGAATAGCAGTTGCCGATGCCGGCCACGGTGTAGCCCTCCTCGCCGTTGAGGGTTACACGCTCGTATTTCAAATGCTCCTCGTTGTATTGGGGGCGCTTGCAGTAGATGCAAAAGCCCTCCTCGTAGCTGTGATTGGTGTTATAGGTCTCCTTTTGCAGGATCTCGCCGCAGCTGATGCACTTCTGATAGCGATATCCAACAGAGGTGCAGGTGGCGGGGGGATCCATGATCCAGCCGGAGGCCACGTGCTCGTGCCCGCAGGCGGTGAGGGTGAAAATAAAAAGAAGCAATAGCAGAGTCAGAGAAAGGGTGCTGACGAATTTTGCTTTCATAGGGTACTCCTGTGTGTTTGATATGTTTTATTATACCGCAAAGTGCGACAAAAGTCAAGCGGGCGTTGCCTTTGAGGATTTGCCGACCGGAAAAATGAAAAAAACGCGATTTTGCCCAATTTCTCATAAGGAAGCTTGCCTAACGCACGGTAGTACATTGTAACATCTAAAAGTTTTATTTTCAGACCATGCGCGAGATCCGCCCGCTAAGCGGGCGCCCTGCGGGTTTCGACTTCGTCCGCCCGTGTCATCCTGAGCGGAGTCCGCCCGAGATCCTGCCATCGCTACGCTCGGCACTGCTACGCAGTTCGACTTCGCGCGC
>JAFTQT010000036.1 GCA_017462615.1 Clostridia bacterium
TTCAAAAAGGCCACCTCCGCCATCCTGATGATCGGCGACGGCATGGGCTTCAACCACATTGAGGCCGCCGAAAAAGCAGGGCTCACCGACTTTATCGCACAGATCCTGCCCGGACAGGGCTCCTGCGTGACGGCCTCCGCCTCCGTGCTGAACGGCACGGCAGACTTTACCGATAGCGCTGCCGCAGCCACCGCCCTTGCCACCGGCTACAAGACCATCAACGGCTACATCGGCGTGGATCAGAACAAGACCAGCCGTCAGAACGTGCGCGAGCTTGCCCACAAGAAGGGCGCCAAGACCGCCGTGGTGACCACCGACGTCATCACCGGTGCCACCCCCGCCGGATTCCTCTGCCACGAGAGCAGCCGCTCCAGCACCGCCGCGCTGCAGAGCCAGATCGACAAGCTCATCAAGAACGGCGACGTGACCTACACCGCCGGCGGCTTTGCTGAGAATAAGCTCACCGACTATACCCGCGAGGCGCTGCGGGCCATCTCCGAGGGCAACGGCAGCTTTTTTGCCATGATCGAGGAGGCCCACATCGACAAGCACAGCCACAACAACACCCTGGCCAAGGCACGTCTGGCGGTACAGTACTACAACGACGTGATCGCCTACGTCATCGGCTTCGTGATGATGCACCCCGAAACGGCGCTGATCATCACCGCCGACCATGAGTGCGGCCAGCTGTACTTCGATGAAAGCAAGGGCGTTTTCCTGTACCGTCCCTACGGTAACGGTACATACGACCACTCCAACGTGAACGTGCCCCTCTTTGCGCTGGGCAGCGGCGCAGAGGAGTTTGTCAACAGCAAGGATGCCGTGGATAATACCGACATCGCCAAATTCATCGCCTCCGTCTTCGGCTCCACCAGCTTCGGGGGATAAATTCAACCAAATAAAAAAGAACAGCAAACCTCGGTTTGCTGTTCTTTTTTTCAGAAATCGCGCCGTATATCAATCCCGGGCATGTCTTCTGTACCGAGCGGCCAGGTCCATCCGGTTGGTGAGGATGGTATCGATGCCCATATCAAAATAGGTCCGATAGCCCTCGGCGTCGTCGGCGTAGAAGAGATTGCAGAAGCGTCCCTCGCCGTGAAGGGTATCGATCAGCGCCCGATCAAACATCCCCAGCCAGAACTGCACCCCCGCGCAGTGGTATTCCCGCGCCATATCCAGAATGTGCATTTCCTCCCGCCGCAGCTGAATGGCTACGCGGGGCATTTCGGGCGCGACGCGCTCCATCCAGGCAAGCTCCTCGGGGGAGCCCGCAAAATAGGCGCTGCCGTGGGCGTTGTAGCGGTCGGTGAGCCGCGTCAGCTCCCGGATCAGATACCCCTCCTCGCCGTGCTCCTTCAGGTGCATATTGAAGGTGATCTTGCCCGCCAGCAGCGCAAAGACCTCCTCGGCGGTGCAAAAGGGCACCGTCCAGCCTCGCGAGCCGCCTACGTTCAGTTCCTGCAGCTCCCGCAGCGTAAAGTCCTTCAATTCTCCCTTGCCGTCGGAGATCCGCTCCAAATTGCCGTCGTGGGAAATGATCATCCGCTGATCTCTCGTAAGCCGCACGTCAAATTCGATCTCATCGGCACCAAAAGCCAGCGCTGCGGCAAAGGCCGGGAGCGTGTTTTCGGGCATCAGAGCCGACAGGCCTCTGTGGGCGCAAAATTTTCTCATATGCTTCCCCCTCACCCCCCAAAAAGTGCAAAAAACGCATACCGTCCGGGGGCTTTTTGTTTTTTCTGCCTACAAAGCAGCTTTTTTCAGTTGCATTATAACACAGAGGTGGGCAAAAGTCAACGCCGCCGCGGCATTTCGAAAATGTTTCGCTCACGAAGCACTTGACAGAGGATTTTGCCCAATGCTATAATGATGAATGAAAACGCGACATCCCCCAAACGAAGACAAAAGGAGCAAAAATATGCCAAACGAAAAGAAACCCATTCCCCCGCTGAGCATTGTGGTTCCCGCCGTCCTTGACTGGGACTGGCACACACCCGACGAGATCGTGGCGGAGCTGTTGGAGCAGCAGAGCCAATTCGGCATCAACCGCTTTATGCTGGCCTTTCCCAGCAAGGGCTACCGTTCGGTGGATTTCCCCACTATGGCATACGTGGAGCAATACGCGCGCAATTTTAGGGAAGTGCGGGAGCGGGTGGCGCCCCTTGGCATCCAATGCGGCTGGTGGTTCTGCGGCACTATCAAGCTGGGGCACGGCGAGGGCTTCACCCGGGTGGTGAACAAGAACGGCGAGGAGGTCTTTTACTCCACCTGCCCGCTGGATGCTGCCTTCCGGCGGCGGATCTACGACTACGTGGTGACCTTTGTAAAAATCGCCCGCCCCGACTTCCTTTTCCTGGAGGATGATTTCTCCATGCATGCCTCTGCCGGCGTTTACGGATGCTTCTGCCGGCATCATCTGGAGGCATTTACCCGCCAAACGGGGCGAGAATACAGCCGTGAGGAGCTGGTGGCCATCTTCGACCAAAAGACCGATGAGTCCCTTGCGCTGCTGCGCCAATGGCGGGAGCTGATGAAGGAATCTCTCCTGCTGCTGGCCACGGATATCCGCCGCGCGGTGGATGCGGTGGATCCCGCCATCCCCATCGGTGCCATGGAATCCAGCAATTCCGACATGGACGGCAACTGCGCCTACGCCGTGGCAAAGGCGCTGGCAGGCGACCGACACACACCCCACTCTCGCCTCTACGGTGCCATGTACAACGGCGTGCGCGTGCAGGAGATCCCCAAGCAGCTCTTCCATCCTATTTATACCAAACAGCACATTACCGAGGATTTTACCTATTATTTTGAGAGCGATTGCTTTCCCCATACCCGCTTTTTCACCTCGGGCAAGGAAATGCAGGCCATGCTGGCCACGGTCTACGCCGCCGGCTTTGACGGCTCTACCCTGCAGACCCAGCAATGCCTGGACGACGCCAA
>JAFTQT010000004.1 GCA_017462615.1 Clostridia bacterium
ATGTGTCCTGTCCTCGGCTGCGCCGAGACTGCAAGTTTGCCTGTGGCAAACATTGCCGCGTCGCAGAACGCGAGCAAAACGCGATTTGCGATGCGTGATGCGAAAACGGCAACCGGAAAGAGGAGGCGCTTGTTGCAAAAAGCGCCTCCTCTCCCTCCAACGGGCGCTTTTGCAAAAGTGCCCGCCTCCTGCTCCCGCTTTCCCACGATAAATCAAAATTTGAAGCTCGGCGCCGTCCACTATGAACAACTACCTCTTTTTTGAAGGTTTTCGGTGAGGTGGGTGAATGCCTTTTCACGGAGGTGAAAAGGCAGAGGGAGGAGCCGCCCTTTTGCAAAAGGGGGCTCCTCCCTCACAACCATTTCAAAAGCGCCTTCTCCTGCTTCCGTCTTTTTCACTCCACGGGCGAAAATTGCTCCTTCCCCACGCCGCAAAGGGGGCAGAGAAAGGTATCGGGCAGCTTTTCAAAGGGGGTGCCGGGGGCGATATTGAGGGAAGCGTCTCCCGCCGCCTCGTCGTACTCCCAGCCGCAGACCTCGCACACGTATTTTGCCATATTGATATCTCCTTTTTTCTTTAGCATTTCGCGCCGGGCTGCATTTTATGTAAAAAAGCTTTGTCATCTTCTTGACAAAGTGGAGAAATACTGTATAATAAAAAGAGTAGAAGATATTACCCCTATTACAAAATAAGGAGATTATAAAAATGGCAAAAATTTTAATCAGTCCCGGCAAATACGTACAGGGCGCAGGTGAAATGAAAAAACTCTACGAGTACGCGAAGGGCTATGGCAAAAAGGCGTTGGTGTTGATCACCGCATCCGGCTACAAGCGTGTAGGCGAGGCGGTGGAAAGCAGCTTCAAGGGTCAGGACTTTGAGCTGGTGTTCGATTACTTCAACGGCGAATGCTCCAAAAACGAGATCAACCGTCTGGTAGAGATCGTCAAGGCCAAGGGCTGCCAGCTGGTGATCGGCATCGGTGGCGGCAAGATCCTTGATACCGCCAAGGCGGTGGCGCATCTCACGGCCAACCCCGTGCTGATCTGCCCCACCATTGCCTCCACCGACGCTCCCTGCAGCGCGCTGTCGGTGATCTATACCGACGACGGCGTATTTGAGGAATATTTCTTCCTGCCCGCCAACCCCAACGTGGTACTGATGGATACCGATATCATTACCAAATCCCCCGCGCGTCTCACGGTTTCCGGCATGGGCGATGCGCTGGCTACCTATTTTGAGGCCAGAGCCGTTGCCGCCAAGGATGCCGGCACTTGTGCCGGTGGCAAGGTGACGGGAGCCGCTATGGCGCTGGCAAAGCTCTGCTTTGATACCCTCATGGAGGAGGGCGTAAAGGCCAAGCTGGCTCTGGAGGCCGGTGCCTGCACCGAGGCCGTGGAAAAGGTCATTGAGGCAAACACTCTCCTCAGCGGTATTGGCTTTGAGAGCGGCGGTCTTGCCGGCGCCCACGCCATCCACAACGGCCTTACTGTTCTGCCTGAGTGCCACCATATGTATCACGGTGAGAAGGTCGCCTTCGGTGTGCTGACCCAGCTGGTGCTGGAGAACGTGCCCGCCGAGGAGCTGGAGTCCATCATCACCTGGTGCATCGAGCTGGGATTGCCCGTTACCTTGGCGGAGCTTGGCGTTTCCGAGGTCACTGACGAAAAGCTGATGGCTGTGGCCACCGCAGCCTGCGCTCCCGGCGATACGCTGCATAACCTGCCCTTTGAGGTCACGCCCGAGAAGGTCGCTGCCGCCATCAAGGCAGCCGACGCCTACGGCCGCTACTTCCTCGCGGACTGAATCTGAAGAGGCGCCCACGAAAAAATTCGTGGGCGCTGCGCTTTTTTGCGATTTTTTCAGATTTGTAGGAATAAGCCGCATCAGTTACTTGCAAAAAGCGAAAAAATATGCTAAACTGTATATGAAATTCAAAAAAGGGGGCGCATACCGTGATCTACGTCATGTCCGATCTGCACGGCTGCTATGAGAAATACTGCCGCATGCTGCAAAAAATTCAGTTTTCCGATAGCGACGAGCTGCTGGTGCTTGGCGATGTCATTGACCGCGGAGAGGGCGGCATTGCCATTCTTCGGGATATGATGGAACGGAAAACGTGTGTGGCTTCCTGGGTAATCACGAATATACCATGACGGCGGTGCTTGGTAGTCTGGGGCAGAAGCTTCCGGCGGAGAAGATCGCCTCCCTGCAGGCCATTTTCCGCTTTTGGCTGGATGATGGCGGCGCGCCTACCTTTGAGGCCTGGCGCAAGCTTTCTGCGAAGGAGCAAAGCGCGATCCTTGATTATATCAACGGATTTTCTCTGTTTGACGAGGTGACGCTGGGGGAGCGGGTCTATTTTCTCTCCCACGCCGGTATCGATCCCTTCGTGCCGGGCAAATCGCTGTTTGCCTATGAGGCGCCGGACATGATCAGCGGCCGGATGGATTACAGCAAGCCGCTTTTTGAGGACAAGCTGACAGTCAGTGGCCACACGCCCACAGGCCTCATCGATCCCGCCTCCAGCGGGCGTATCTTCCGCGCCAACGGCCATATTGCCATTGATTGCGGTGCCGTGTTCGGCAAGCCTCTCGGGTGCATTTGCCTGGATACCGAGGAGGAATTCTACGTGGAATAAGCGATACCCCACGTTTTTCGAATAAAGGAGCAAAACAAATGAAGCTGAACGAGTTATTGAAAAGAGAAACGCTTTCCCTTTCCTTTGAGGTCTTTCCTCCCAAAACCGATATGAATTTTGATAGCGTGAGGCACGCCACCGAGGAGATCGCGGCACTTCGCCCTGCCTTTATGAGCGTGACTTACGGCGCCGGCGGCGGCACCAGCCGCTATACGCTGGAGATCGCCAAAAATATCAAGGAGCGCTACGGTGTGCCCACGCTGGCGCATCTGACGTGCGTCTCCTCCACCAAGGAAACGGTGCGGCAAAAGATCGCGGAGATCAAGGCCGCAGGGATCCAGAACGTCATGGCGCTGCGAGGTGATATCCCGGCGGAGCTACAGGATGCCGACCGCAGCACCTGGGCGTATACCCACGCCATCGAGCTGGTGCGGGAGCTGAAGGAGAGCGGGGCGGATCTTTGCATTGGTGGCGCCTGCTATCCGGAGGTGCATCCCGAAAGCGCCAACCAGAAGGAGGACATCCGCCATCTGAAGGAAAAGGTGGACGCGGGATGTGATTTTCTCACCACGCAGATGTTTTTCGATAACAATTTGTTCTACAATTTTCTCTATAAGATCCGCGAGGCGGGGCTGACCGTACCCGTGATGCCGGGTATCATGCCCATCACCAACGGCAACCAGGTGGAGCGTGCCATCAAGCTGTCAGGCTCCTTGATGCCCCAGCGCTTCAAGGCGCTGGTGGACAAGTTCGGCGCCTCGCCCGAGGCAATGAAGCAGGCGGGAATTGCCTATGCCACCGATCAGATCATAGATCTGTTTGCAAACGGAATTACAAATGTTCATGTTTATTCAATGAACAAGCCCGATGTGGCGGCTGCCATTCAGAGAAATCTGTCGGATATTCTGGGTAAAGAATGGTGAGCGGGGTTTTTGCGCGTAGCTTTCCTGCGCCTGACTTTAACGAAAAAGAGATTTTGCGCTATGCGGGGGTCAGAGGCGATGCTTCAGAGCTTCGCCCTCTCTTGCAGGAATGTATAGATGAAGTAAAGGGGAAGCTTGTATATAATGTCTGCTATCGGGAGTTTGATATAAGCTCTGACGGCTCATCGCTTGACCTGGGCTTTACCAGAACCGAGTCACAGGCGCTGAAAAGAAACCTTTCCGGCTGTGAGAGCATTCTGCTCTTCGCCGCAACCGTCGGTATGGAAATCGACAGACTTATAGCAAGGTATTCCGCCGTGTCCTGCACCAAAGCACTTTTGCTTCAAGCTATCGGCGCGGAAAGAATAGAGAGCCTTTGCGACGAATTTTGCCGTCAGATTTCCGAAGAGAAGGCTAAGCTGGGCTTGAAGGTCCGTCCTCGCTTCAGTGTGGGATACGGCGACCTGCCTCTCGAGGCTCAAAGGGAAATCTTTGCCGTGCTTGACTGTCCTCGCAAAATAGGTCTTACACTCAACGAC
>JAFTQT010000005.1 GCA_017462615.1 Clostridia bacterium
AGGCGATTAAGCAGAGGAGCGCCAATACAATGGCCAAGATCCTCCCCAGCCGCTCGAAGCTTTCATACAGCGCAATAAAGAAAACAAGCAGTACAAAAACCGCGCTGGGCAGAAGCCACCAGAGTTGCTTGGGGAGGAAATGGGGTCCAAAGCGAAGCACTACGTCTGTGCCGCTCTCTGTTTCCACAAAGCGCCCCTTGATTTTGAAGGGATAGATGCGCATTTGAAACGAGGTGGGACGATCACAGAAGCGAATTTCAAAGGAATCCCGATAAACGGTACCGCAAAAGTGGCTTTCTGTGTACAAAAACGGCGCGTTGGCCGGATCGGTGATGGCCGACAGCCGCAGGTAGCATTCCATCGGTGATTCCTTGGAATGAATGGTCCATTTCATAAGAAAGCCTCCCTTCGCAGTGCTATCTACAGTATAGCATACGAAGGGAGGCTTGTCAAGTTACAGCTCCACGAACACGTGCTCCTCAGAGGAGCGGCGTGCTGCCAGGCACATTTTGGCACTGAGAATGCCCTCAGTGAGGGGAGCGATGGAGGGCTTTTCACCCTTCATTACCTCCAGGAAGTTGGCAACCAGCATTTCGTCGCCGCCGCCGTGACCGTGGGCGGGAACCGTCATCTTGATCTCCTCGCTGGTGTTCTCCTGATGGTGGAAGATGCGGATGGTGGAGGTGACCCAGTCAAACTCCAGCGTAGCCTTGAAGCCAAAGAGCCGCGCGCCGCGTTTTCCCGCACCGTTACGGGCGATAAAGTTCTGGGAGTAGACCACGTGCATACCGCTTTCGTACTCCACAAGGGCAGAGCCGCTATCCTCGTTGCCCGTATCCACCGCAAAGCAGCAGTAGGGGCCGATGGCGTAGCCGTCGCCGTTTTTCAGCACGTTTCGGGGGCTTTCGGGGCAGGTCTTCTGCTTTTCACAGTCGGCGCAGAGCTTGCCGGCGGGCTCGTTGCCCTTGAAGATCTGCTTGGACTTGGTGGCGGCGATGCGCACGGGGCGGTTGTCGCCCAGCAGGAAGTTGATGTAGTCAAGGTCATGGGTGGCCTTTTGCAGGAAAAGACCGCCGGTCTCCTTCTCGTCCCGGTACCACTTGTGGTAGTAGCCGCGGGCGTAGGGGACGTTGTTGTAGGCCTGAATATGCTCTACTGTGCCCAGCTTGCCACTGTCCACGATCTCCTTAACCCGTAGCAGCAGGGGAGTGGTGCGCAGGGGGAAGGATACCACGGTTTTGGTGTCCATAGTGGGCACAATGGACTCGAGACGGGCAAGATCTTCTTCCACGATGCAAACGGGCTTTTCAAGGAACAGGGGCAGATCGTATTTGGCCACCAGAAGGGCGTATTTCGTGTGTGTGGAGCAGCGGGTGCCAATCAGCACGCCGTCAAGCTGCTCCGTCTTCAGCATTTCCTCCGCATCCTCGTAAAAACGCACGTCGGTATAATTTTTAGCGTCGGCCCGCGACTTTGCGCCGGGGATATCAATATCGGCCACAGCCACAAGAGCGGCCTCACCACTTTTGATCAAACGGTCTACAATGCCGCCAATGCGGCCGCCATAACCGATCACGCCAAATTTCAACATAAAATTTCCTCTTGATTTTAATCAGTAGTACGCAATGCGTCCATTTGCAGTATAACACAAGTGCGTTTCGCAGGGAATATCACAACCTGTCGTGTTTTAGCATAAATCTGCTATTGACAAATAGAAAAAATCCGTGTAGAATAAAGAAAAGAGGTGATTGATATGTATTTTTCAAGCGAGCGTGTTTCCGTGAAGCCTTTGGAGATGAACAGCTGCGGCATCCAGCAGCTTGGTGATCGGGATCGGACGATGCTTCGCCGGGATGGGCGGGTGGATTATCATGTTCTCTATATTATGAAGGGCACCTGCTATCTGACCGAGGCGGAGGGCGAAATCGCCGTGCCGGAGGGAAACCTGGTGCTATATTTGCCCGGTGAGCGGCAGGAATACGCCTTTCGGGCGGTAGACGATACGGTTTCCGGGTATATCCATTTCAGCGGCACCGAGGTGCCGGAGATCCTTGGGCGCCTGGGGCTTTCGGGGCGTGTGATCGCCGTAGGAGAGAGCGGGGAGGCGGAGCGCGTTTTTCGTGAAATGGCCAGTGAATATCAGCTAAAAAAGCCCTTTTGGGAGGATGCGTGCGCCGCGCTGCTGCTGCGCTTTCTCGCCCTTGCCGGACGGCTTTCCCGCGATCTTGCGGCGGGGGTAGCTCCGGCGCTTCGGCATCGCATGGACGACGTTTGTCGCGCCATGCACCGGGAGGCGGCAGAAAACCGCAGCGTCGGGGATTACGCCCGGATGTGTCACCTCAGCGAGGGACGGTTTACCCACGCCTTCAAGGAAAGCACGGGACTTTCTCCCAAGCAGTATATGATGCGGATCAAGGTGGACGCCGCCTGTCAGCTCCTTGCCGGCACCGGTCTTTCGGTGGCAGAGGTGGCGGCGGCTGTAGGCATTGAGGATGTGAACTACTTCAGCCGCCTTATTAAAAAATACACCGGCCGCTCGCCAAGCGCCCAGAGATAAAAAGGGACTGATTCGTTGAAAAATACAGTATAGCCCTCCTCGTCACTGTATCAAAGAATTTCAAATTTTGATTTATCGGTGGAAAAAAGCGGGAGCAGGAGGAGGGCACTTTTGCAAAAGCGCCCTGATTGAGGGAGAGGAGGCTCTTTTTGACAAAAACCGCCTCCTCTTTCCTGTTGCCGTTTTCGCATCACGCATCGCAAATCGCGTTTTGCTCGCGTTCTGCGACGCGGCAAT
>JAFTQT010000037.1 GCA_017462615.1 Clostridia bacterium
ACATTAAATCATCATAGGTAGTTTGAGAAGCATTATGGTAATTTAAGCTTATAATAAATAAGAATATGAATATCAAGGAAACAGCAAAAAATAAAATAGGTATCAACAGCTGATGTTTGATGTCCTCTTTCATAAATATCCTCCCGTCATTTTATCGCAAGTTTCGCCTTTGTATTACATAGACATCGGGCAAAGCTCATACCCCTAAGGTTGCACTCAACCATAGGCTCCCTCCGGGAGGGAGCTCCCGACGAAGTCGGGTGAGGGAGAATGCGTGACACTAAAGCATATCAAAACTTCAAAGTTACGCGGGCTCCTTCCGTCACGCTTCGCGTGCCACCTTCCTCCCGGAGGAAGGCTTTTTTGCTAACCCCATTATACCACAAATCGGCAGAGGAAACAATCCCCTGCCGAAGTTTTTGTGCCCGTCATTTCTCCGTCAAGAACAACAGCGAAATCACACAGCGGTTTTTATTTTAATCGAAATAATCCAGGATCAGCTCCGTCACGATCAAGAGACCCGGAAGCACGCTATCCTTCTGCACGCGCTCCTCGCGGGTGTGCGCTCCACCTCCAAGATGGGTGCCCACGCAAACGGCGGGAACGCCCAAGGACATGGGAATGTTGCAATCCGTAGAGCCGGAGTTGGCATGGCAAGGCAGACCGCTGTGCTTTTGCGAGAGCTCCTGCACCCTGGCCGTCATTTGGGCGTGCAGCGCGCGGTCAATTTCGCCGCCGCAGGGGCGCTCACCCACCAAGGTAACGGTGAAATCGCCCTTGCCGGCGGCAATCGCCGTAGCAAAGCGCTCCTCAAACTGCCGCTTCATATCGGCAAGACACGCTGCATCATCGGAACGGTATTCACACAGCATTTCCGCATACTGGGCAATGGTATTGACGGAGGTGCCGCCGGAGATCGTGCCCACGTTATAGGTGGTTTTGCAGCCCTCCTTTTGGGGAACCTCCACGGTGGTGAGATCGGCGATCAAGGCCGCCAGTGCGGTGATGGCGTTGCGGTTACCAAAGGCACCGAAGGAATGGCCGCCCTCCGTGCGGCACTCCACACGATAGCGGTGAGAGCCGACGCAGCGGTTCGTCACCTTTCTGTAGCCACCGTCAAAGGTGTAAAAGCATTTGATGCGCCCTGCGAAATCCTTGAAGATCTGACGGGTACCCTTCAGGTTTCCGAGCCCCTCCTCGCAGGAATTGCAGACGAAAAGCACACCCGTTTTGGGCTGAATGCCCCTCGAAAGGATGTATTTAACAGCCATCATCATCTGCACCAGGCAGCAGGTGTCGTCACCGACAGCCGGACAATAGTAATTTTCCTCATCCTCATGCCAAAGAAGGGGCGTTTCCTCGGGAAAAACCGTATCTGTGTGGGCACAAAAGACCACGATATCGTCTTTGCCCTCGCAATTCATGGGATAGATCACGTTCAAAGCCTCGTCGATATACACCCCTTCAGCACCTGCCGCCTCCAACCAGTTTTTGCAGAATTCGGCTCGGCGCTCCTCATGATGGGAGGGAGCGGGAATGAGGCACAGCTCCTTCAAAAGCGCTACCGTTTCCGGCAGAGCCTCCTTCATATAAGCTTCAAAATCTCGCACCGTTTGGCACCTTCTTTCAAATTTTCAGCAATCAGCGGAACATGCCGTTGATCTCGTGCAGCGTTTTTCTCACCAGCACGTCACCACCCTCGTGACCCGCTGTGCCACTGGAAACGTAGGCGGAATAATGACTACCCCGCTCTGCCTTTTCGGTAGGCAGATAGCCCCAGGAGCCACAGCAAAGCTGAATGAGGAAGGTCTGCTTGGCACGGCTTCTCGCGCGAATTTGATTGCCGTAGTCAAGGAAGAGTTCATAAGGATTGGTAGCGAAGGCAATATCACCGAGACGCAGCACGTGCACCTCAATAGTGTTCATATCAATGGTATGCTGTGCCTGATAACGAGCAACGGTACCGGCGTGCACGTGCATTCTGGCGTTATCCGCAAAGTTGATGGTGCCGTCGCCGATCTCGCGCTTGAATTCCTCAATGGCACGGCAAGCGGCCTGATACTCGGCAGGCGTCACGCGGCGCAGCGGAATATCCACGGCCAGCTTCTTGTGCTCCAGCGTCGTTTCAGTCACGTAATCGGTGACATCCTCCAAGGCCCAAAAGATCTCGGTCGCAATGCGGCGCGCCGCCAGATTACAGCCCTTTACGTCAAACATAGAAGGGTCGGTGGTGCGCTCGATCACATCGGGGCGAACGATGTTGGGGTCATTGATAGGGGTTTCGGGCTCCACCCAACGCACCAGATCGCGGGGGCACTGGTCGCCTGCGGGAGAAACGATGCCCAGCAGGTATACGTCATTGCCGTACTTTTCACGAAGGAGTCCCTTCACCTTGCCGAAATAATCAGAGGAAATGAAGCTGCGGTGCTCCAAAACCTGTGCGGGGCAAGCCACGTTGGCCACCACGCCGGTCAGCTTCTTGTCGGGGGTGTAGGTGAACATCAGCTCGATGCCGCTGTCATTGCCCCCCTCCAGCTCGGTAAAGGCGGCCTCATTGGTATCGCCCCACATCTTGGCGGAGCCGTCATTATAGCAAACGCGGCGACACATACCTACCGCCGCGCGGCCGAAGCCTGTGGCGTAAGCACCCGCGGTGCGGCTCTCCCAAGCAACCTTGGCGGCGGCGGCAATGCGCTCTACCACAAACAGGAAGGCGGGCTCGCCCTCCAAAAGGTCGTCGCCCTGATAGCTCACCAGCTCCTCGTATTTGGCATCCGGCAGCATTTCGCGCAGCACATCCAGAGAAGAGCCCTTCACGCTGTCGCTGCGGTGAGCATAGCCAAGAGAAGTATGCGTATGAATGGCGCTGACGATGATCTTATCCGTGGGGAAGCCCGGTACGTCGGAGAGCGCCGCGCGCACACCGGCCACCACGGCCTCGCTGACGGAAACAAGGTCACAGGAGCAGAAGATCGCCTGATCCTCGCCACACTCAATGGCAAGGGCTGTAACCGAAATGGGGGTCTCCACCTCATCGGAAATTCTCTCGTAGAACTGGCCAACCAGGTTGACCTTTTTGCCTTCGGGAACAAGGCTCACCTCGCCCCAGCCGATTTTGATTTCATTCATGGATCATTACCTCTCTTTTAATGATGTGTGAAAAATTCTTTTTTGATAAATCTCGTCCAGATTCTGATCAATACAGCCGACAGCGCAATGATGCCCACCATCATGCACACCCATACCACGGAGGTGGTGAACCAGCTGGTTGCCTCCACAATAGCCGTAAAGATCGAATTGGCAATAACGATACCGAGGGCAGCCAGGGCGTTGAAAATACCTGCCAAGGTGCCGCCCCTTCCCCATTTGCCGAATCTCGCGCTGATCAGTGAAACGCTGAAGAAGCCCGCCATACCGGTGATCCACACAAACAGTGCCAATGCCACCACAAGAAGCACGTAATGCACGCGCCCTGCCAGAAGCGTGACGCCGACCAGCGGCAAGGAGCAGCACAGCAACGCAAACAAAGCCTTGGCCTCGTTTTTGAACACGTGAACGTGCAAAATGTGGGCGGAAAGCGTGCCAAACGCACCCGCCACCAGCACGACGGTGCTGAGGATCGTAGCAAAAGCCGGTGTGACGGTGTCGTAGCATTCCTTGATCATCGTGGGCGTCAGACTGCGGAAGCCGTTATCAAACGAGCCGCGTATGAGGCCGATGATCATGAAAAGCCAAACACCGCTGCGAAGAATCAATCTACCAAAGGATTCCTCCGATTTGGTTTC
>JAFTQT010000038.1 GCA_017462615.1 Clostridia bacterium
CTGCGAAGCAACAGAATCCACCGCAGGCGAATAGAGTTGGCGTTGTGTGCTCAGGGACACCACGCCATTGGCCGGGGGCGACCCCTTTGCAAATCAATAGTTCTCTGCGCGAACCTCAAAATAGCTCTGGGGATGTACGCATACGGGGCAAACCTCGGGGGCCTTCTTGCCCACTACCAGGTGACCGCAGTTGCGGCACTCCCACATAGTCTCCTCGCTCTTGGCAAAGACAGCCTGCATCTCCACGTTGTGCAGCAGCGCCAGATACCGCTCCTCGTGAGACTTCTCGATCTTGGCTACAGCGCGGAATTTGGCAGCGATCTCGGTAAAGCCCTCCTCCTCTGCCTCCTTGGCAAAGGTGGCGTACATATCGGTCCACTCGTAGTTCTCGCCGGCAGCGGCAGCAGCCAGATTCTCGGCGGTGTTGCCCAGTTCACCCAGGAGCTTGAACCACATCTTGGCGTGCTCCTTCTCGTTGTCAGCGGTCTTCTGGAACAGGGCGCTGATCTGCTCATAGCCCTCCTTTTTCGCTACGCTGGCAAAATAGGTGTACTTGTTGCGTGCCTGGCTCTCGCCGGCAAAGGCGGTCTGCAGATTTTTTTCGGTTTTGGTTCCCTTCAGCTCCATGGTAAATCTCCTTACTTATTTATAAATTTATGCTTTTTCGCATTGCGAACAAACGGTGTGCAAAATGAGGTCGTAGTGCAGAATGGGCAGCTTGGTGTGCTGACGCAGCACCGCTTCAAAGTCCTCCAGATCTGCGTCCATCAGCTTTCCGCAAACGGAGCAGACGGCGTGCTCGTGAGGGGTGACGGTCTTATCGTAGAAATCCGCGCCCTCCATGGTGGGGATATGACGGATCAGCCCGGCCTCACAAAGTGCGTGCAGATTGTTATAAACGGTGGCCAATACGACGCCCGGGTACTTTTCCTTGACACGACGATAGATCTCATCAGCCTGCAGATGCCCCTCAGACTCCCGCAGCACCTGTAATACGGCGGCTCGCTTCTGAATCATAGCTACCTCCTTTTAGAATTATTCTAAATATAGTATAGCTATTTTTGCATCACTTGTCAAGGGGTTTTTGAAATTTTTTAGAAGAATTTTAATAATTTTCACTCTTGTTTTATTTTCCCACGCAAAAATGAGAGAAAATATCTGCCACAATATCCTCCCCCACGGCGCGGCCGTCCACCTCACCGAGGGCGGACATGGCAAGCTCCACCTCAATGCAGGCGGCGTCCAGCGGAATATCCATCCGCAGCGCCTCCACCGCCAGGTGCAAGGCCTCGGCGGCGCGGTCAAGGGCGGCGTATTGCCGGGCGTTGGCCACCACGGCGTCGTACCGGAGATCAAGCCCCTCGGTGAGGAACATTCCCTCCGTCTCGGCTACAAGGGGCGCGATCTCCCCTCTTGTGGCGGAAAGCCGCACCACGTGGGAAAAGCCCGCCAGCGTCTCCGGCGAAAAGACTGCTGCGGCATCCTGCTTATTGAGCACCACTATCACCCGCTTTTCCATAGGCAGCAGTCGTGCCAGTAGCGCGTTCGTATCCGCGTCCGGCGCGCGGCTGCCATCGAGAACGGCAAAGATCAGCTCCGCGCTGCCCAGCGCAGCCTCCGCGCGGCTGATGCCGATCTGCTCCACGGCATCGGTGGCGTTACGCAGTCCCGCCGTATCCGACAGGCGCAGCGTCAGACGTCCCAGCGCCACCGTCTCGGTCAGCACGTCTCTGGTGGTGCCGGCAATATCGGTAACGATGGCAGCCTCTCGGCCCACCAGCGCATTATATAAGGTAGATTTGCCCGCATTGACGGGGCCACAGATCACGGTCTCAATGCCCTCGGCCACGGCGCGGCCGCTTTGCCAGGTGTCAGCCAAAGCCCGCACCTCTCCGGCACAGGCAACAAGCGCCGCGGTCAGCGCCTCCCGGCTCATGGTATTCAGATCCTCGTCGGGAAAATCGATTTTGGCATAGGCGTCCGCCAGCAGCGCGGACAGCTTCTGATAGCAGCGGCGCGTGGCCTCGGAGAGCCGCCCCTCCATACCGCCACGGGCAAGGGCAAGCCGCCCTGCGGTATCCGCCTCCAGCAACGCACCCAGCGCCTCGGCACCTGCCAGATCCATCTTGCCGTTCATCATGGCACGGGCGGTAAATTCCCCCGCCTCAGCGGGGCGGGCACCGGCAGCAAGCACGGCGGCAAGCACCGTTTCGGTCAGCAACAGACCGCCGTGACAGGCGATCTCCGCCACGTCCTCTCCCGTAAAGGAGCGGGGCGCGGCAAAAAAGGTCACCAGTCCCTCGTCCAGTACCTCACCGTCTCCACGGCAGATCCTGCCCAGCGTGGCATAGCGGGGACGCTCCGCGGGGCTTTTACCCACGGGGATAAAAATTTTTCGCAAAATATCCGTCACGTCCGCGCCCGACACGCGGATCACGGCAATGCCGCCCTTCCCTCTCGGCGTGGAGATGGCGGCAATGGTATCGGTTACGGTCATAAAAGACTCCTTTCGGGAGGTTGACGTTATAAAAAGTTTACCACATCAAAGGAAATTTGTCAATCAGATTTTAACGTCTCGGCGGAAATGTTAAGGACAAATTAACCAAATGTTCACAAAATATCATTGACATTTTATGCAAAATGTGCTATGATAAAAATGAAATATTGTCCGTTGATTAGCGAATGCTGTGAAGGGAGCCACGCTTTGCCGTCACCGCGGACAATATCAAGAGGATCACACGGCCACACGATTGACAAAATGAATGCGAAAGGAGAACCGCGTATGAAAAAACTGATCATTTGCTGTCTATTGATTGTCCTATTAAGCACTATGTCTTCCTATGCCTTCTTGCCCGTGAGTGCAGCGGAACCGGAAGGAGATATAGGAGATATAAATATAGGCACATCTATTGCTAAGTTTGATACCGATTGGAATATAAAAGGATACGGAACGGATGCACGCGGATTTTCCTTCCAAATCAGCATTAGCGATCCAATCAAATACTATGAGCTTTATAGCGATGGCAGCGTTAAAAGTGTAAAGGATTTGGGACTGGATACCGGTTCAAAATTCGAAATCGGAGAAGGAAACTTGTACCTGTATGGCCCTTATATTCATATCACCATTAGTAGCGAATATTCTCCACAGCATGATTTTCTCAAGTGGACCGAATACCCCACCGACCCCAATTTGACGGAAACAATGTTCTCCCTTCTTTTGAAGCAAAAAACGAAGGGCGCGGTGCTGGCGGCTTTGGATTCCATTGCCGGCAATATCAAGGATGAGGAGAGCGCCAAGCTGATGATGCCGATAATGGTCAAGTTTCTTGCTACCCCACTTTGGGCTGTTGTCACTCCGAAGGAGACGCCCTCCGGTTGGCTTATTGCCGCCATCGGCGGCGGTGTCGCGGTCGTCGCAGCGGTGCCTGCTACAATCTATTTTGTTACCAAGCGCAAAAGAAGCGCCAGTGCTTCATAATGCTCAATAAAAATGGGCTGAGCCGCTAAAATGCGGCTCAGCTCCTTTTGTTAGGGTGTATCCCCCCTACAAATTGGGTGTTATTGGGATGTTTACACCATCCCGTAGGGGCGAACTTCCCGGCAAATCAACATTTGAAGCCGGAAAATATACAAAAGGAGGCTGAGAGATTTGAACTCTCAGCCTCTTTTTTGTTATTTCATTTCATTAAAACTCGCTGTACTCGTCGCGGCTCTGCTTGGCGGCCTCGGCCTTGGTCTCGGTGTCGAGATACATTACGACCTTGCGGTTATTTTCGCTACCGATGGAGTTGGTGGAAACGCCCTCAATGTGCTGCACCTCAGAGTGGATGATGCGGCGCTCGTAGGGGTTCATGGGCTCCAGCATCACGCTCTTCTTGTAGCGCAGGACCTTGTCGGCCATGCGGCGGGCAAGAGCGCGGAGCGTCTCCTCGCGCTTGGCGCGGTAGTTCTCCACGTCAACGGTCACGCGGCAGTACTCCCGCTTTTCACCGGCTACCTTCTTGTTGGCAGCCAGGTTGGCAAGGTACTGGAGAGAATCCAGCGTATCGCCGTGGTGGCCGATCAGCACGCCGGCACTCTCGCCGTCCACGCGGATCAGCTTGTTGTCGTCCTCGCCGTCCTCCATGGTCACGGTAGCGTCCAGCTCCATCTCACGCACCAGCGTTTTGATAAAGTCAAGGGCAATGTCAGCACCCTTCTTCTGATACACGGCCGTGATCTTGGCGGGCACGGCACCAATGCCGAGGAATCCCTTCTTCGGCTCCTCCAGCACGGTATATGTAATGGCCTCGGCAGAGGGAGCACCCAGCTCCTCTACTGCCTTCAGTACGGCCTCCTCAACGGTTTTACCCAATACGGTAATTTCGGTTTTCATCTGTTATCCTCACTTATTCTCGTCGTTTTTGCGGTCTTCCTTCAGGCCTGGCACGTCAGCCTTCTTTGCCTCCTCGGCAGCAGCGGCTGCGGCGGCCTCCTCGGCGGCCTTCTTTTCGGCAGCCTCACGGCGGAGCTTGTCAAAATCCACCTGGCCGGGAGGGGGCAGGGGCTCGTCCTCATCGTCGATATGATGCAGAGAGCGCACGGGCTTGCCGCTGGGTGTGATCCGCTCACCGGCGGGCTTCTTTTCGGGCTTTTTGCCCTTCAGCGCACGCTCGGCAGCCTTGTAATCCTCCTCCGTGAAGGTGGGCATGGGCATCGCCTTGTGAATGATGAACTGCTTTGCGGTGGAAATAATGCTCTTGAAAATCCAGTAGATACCCACAGCAGCAGGCACGATGAAGGTAATATACACGCTCATGGCGGGCATCATCAGATCCATCATCTTGTTGGAGCAGCCCATCTGGGGGTCGTCCACCTGGGGCTGGTAGCTGAACTTACGGGTCAGCTTCATGCTGAAGAAGTAGACCACGAAGGTGAGCACGGGCACGATCAGCAGGATCCAGGGGGCGTGGAAGCCGGGGATCAAGCTGGTATCCATACCAAAGAGGTTGAAATCGGGCAGCGCGGACTCGGCGGGCATCTTGGCCACCACGTCGGCACCGTTGGTGAAGTAAGCAAAGCTCTTGAGGCCCTCCAGAGCACCCTCGGCACGCAGGCTGGAAAGCAGCTCAATGGTGCCTCTGCCGGCGCCAAGCTCCATACCGAGACCGCCGGCAGCTCTTGCCGTGGTGCAGTAGGTGGTGATGGCGGTCACGAACTCGGAGGACATGCCGATCACGTAGCGCAGGGGGTTGATGACGATCTGGTAAAGCGCCATCACGATGGGCAGCTGCACCAGCAGCGGCAGGCATCCGCCCATGGGGTTGAAGCCCTCCTCCTGGTACATCTTCTGGATCTCCTGGTTCATCTTCTGCTGGGTCTGCTGGTCGTTACGACCGGCATACCTCTTGCGGATGGCCATTTCCTTGGGGCGCATCTTGGCCTGCTTGATGGAGGTCTTCTGCTGCTTGATGCCAAAGGGGATCATCAGGATCTCCACAATGATGGCAAAGATAAACAGACCAAAGACGTACTTGCCACCGGTGATGCGGGTCAGAATGTTCACAAACTTACCGATCCAGATCAGGATCGTATCAATGGGACCGTTCTTGGCCTCCAGCTCCACGGCGTTACCAAGCTTGATAACGATCTCCTTCACCTGTGCGGCGGTAAGAGCCTCCTGCCAGCCGACAAACTTTTCCTTGTCGGCGGTGCCCTCGGGCTTCAGCGCCTCCAGCGCGGCCTTGGCACCTGCCAGGCTGACGCCATCAACGGCCTCGGCATCCAGCTGAAGATCGTCGTCGTTAAAGCCCTCGGCGCTCATGTTGTAGCCACGGGAGGCGGCCACGAATTTTTCCTTTGCCTTGGCGTCCAGGGCGAGAATACGGGCAAAATACACGATGGCGTCGGTATCGCTCTCCTTGAAGGAGGTGTCGATCTTGTTGCTTTGGGACACACAGCCAACCAGCGTCAGCACCATCATCGTGGCCATCAGCAGCACGATGATGCGCAGCAGCGCCTTCGGAATTGTTTTCATGGTTTTCATTGTTTTTTCTCCTTTCCATTGGAAACGGATGCTGCGTCCTCATCGGGACGCGGGGGTTGAATATCGTCTTGCGTTGGCATCGGTATCACCCTTGAACCCTTGTAGCGAAGCCCCTTCTCCGGCACGGGATCGTAGCCCCCGGCGCAATAGGGATTGCACCGCAGAATACGCCACACCGTGAGGATCATCCCCACAAAAAAGCCACGTTTTTGAAATGCTTCGATCGCATAGGCAGAGCAGGTCGGCACAAACCGACAGCTGGGTTTTCCCTTGAGGGGTGACAGATACCTTCTGTAAAAGCGAATGAGCCAAATGCAAAGATGCTTCATCTTTTTTCTTCCAAAAGCAGCCCCAGCGTACGGAAGGCGCGCCGCAGCTCCTTTTCTACGTCCCCGGTCTTTTTGCCGCAGATCTCGTCCCGGGCAGCCAGCACCACAAGATATCCGGTACGGAGTCCAGGCTGACGCTTCACGGCGGCGTAGGCCTCGCGAAGGAGGCGCTTCGCCCGATTGCGCGCCACAGCACCGCCCAGACGCTTTCCGACGGAAAGCCCCACACGGTTGAGATACTGCTTCTCGGGGTTCTGCAGCATCAGACGCTTTGCGGCATAATCCCGCAGCACGTAAACTGCCACAAGCCGTCCGACGAAGCGTTGCCCCTGCCGGAAGGCCTTGTTATATAGATGATGCTCCTTGATAGCGTAGTTCTTCATAGATCACTGATCCTTTACTTCCGTTAAAATGGTTGCGATAAATGGATTTTGGAAAACAGATAAGAGACGAAAAACGCCGATGTCCGTGACATGGGGCCGCAGACATCGGTCGATTTTTCTATGTGGGCGGGACTGAAAATCAGTAGGTCAGTCTTTTTCTGCCTTTTGCGCGTCTTCTCTTCAGAACGTTTCTGCCGTCTGCAGTTCTCATTCTTTTTCTGAAACCGTGCTCTTTCTTTCTCTGACGCTTTTTGGGTTGGTAAGTTCTAAGCATAGTTGGGCACCTCCTTCGAATAATGGAATCGGAAGCGTATTTTGGCCTTGACCTATGAACGCTTTTTACAGTGACAACATATATTATATACGAAAGCAAGGGCGAATGTCAAGACTTTTTTTTATTTTTGCCAATTTTTTTTTGCATTTCGGCAAAATCGCACGGCAAAAGCGGCAATTTTCCCGGCATTATTGTGCAGGGAGTGCGGGTACGGCAGCTCCAAGGTCGAGATCTGCAAAGATTGGGCTGTGGTCGGAGCCGGCAAAGGCGTACTCCTCGTACAGCATCTCCAGCCGCAAAACGGTGTAGGTATCCTTGGCCTCCCGGTTGGCAAAAACATAGTCAAGAGCGTAATTGTAGCTCTCCCAGGGCTGACCGGCCTGCTCCCACAGCCCCGTGTCCGCGTTGTAGGTGGGATACTCGTGGGTGGTGCAATCCTTGGGGCGGGCGTTTACGGGCAGATAGGTATGAATGGCGTCAAAGGGAGTTTCACGCCCCATGGAATGGTAGCTGTCACGGATGGTGCGGGTATTGAAGTCACCGCCGATATAGATGGGCATGGTGCCGGAAAGCCCCTTGGCAGAAAGGAAGCTGGCGGCAGCCTCGGTGACCAGATTACGCATTTCCTGCATCTGCACCGTGCGGGCAATATCATGTACCGCGCCGTCCATCCACCACAGGTGTGTGGAGCCGGCCAAAAACAGCTTGCCGCCCTGCTTGGTGCGGAAAATGCCCCAGGTCACGGCCTTGCTGCGGTCAGCCACAGCGGCACTGCGCACCTCGGAGGCGCTGAAGCCGCCCAGCAGCTCCGGATACTTGCCGTAGTTCATCACCGCCAGGCAATTGTAGCCGGCCTCCAGCAGTTCCACGGTTTCAGTACGGTAGAAGAGGGGGGTGCGGGTATAGGATTCCGAGCCGTAGAAGGTTTCGTTTCTGCTCACCGGCACCTCGGCGTAGCCCAGCGCCTGCAGCGCGGGCACCATCAGGGTACGCATATGAGGAGAAAACTCCTGCAGACCGATGATATCCGGCAGATACTCGGCGTACAGCTCCACCAGCATGCCGGCACGCTGGGTGTAATCGCCGTCGGCGCTGCCCCAGATGTTGTGATACAGCATCCGCACGTCGCCGTCGCTCTGCAGCGTGCCCTTCACGTGCTTGGCACCGTCACCGCTGTAGGCGGTATCGTCGTTCAGGGCAAGGGTGCTTTCCTTGCTGGCAAAAAGCTTGCTGGTGAGCACGTCCTGCAGGGCAACATAGCCGTAAAGAGACTCTGCCGTCATTTCCACCACGGCAGCCTTAATGGTGAGGGCATAGCTATGGGGTGCGGTGGCCTTGGCGGTCTCGCATAACGCACCCAAGCGGAACTGCCCCGCCGTCGTCGCGGCCTCACCCTGCAGAATGGGCAGCGTATAGCCCGTGCGGGTGCGGATCTGCCGCTGCAGGATCAGCGCCGTGCGCTGCTCGGAGGCGCTGGGCTTTTGGGAGATGCAAATGGAAAATTCCCGGATGGAAACGCCGCCGATGGTGAGGGCATCCAGACGGTATTCACCGTTGAAGCGATAGTTATTCAGGGAATTCACCGTCAGCGTCTTGTCCTCGCCCACCCCCTCCAGGATCTCGTTCTTAAAGTGGGTCATGGCCTTGGCGGTGGCATCCGCCGAGGGGCCACCCACAAGATAGCGGCCACCGTAGACGCCGCAAACGTAATCTCTGTTGCGTAAAGCGCCGATGGCATCCTTGGCGATCTGGTAATCCGGGCAGCCCAGAATGATGGTGCCCTCGGAGGCGCGCACGCCGCCAATAAAGGATTTGCTGGAGACCAGCTTCGGCTCCACGCCGGTTTTTTTCTTGATGGCGTTGGCAAAGGACTTGGCCTCAGCTTCCGTCACCATTTCCACATCGTACAGCACCGTGCAGCTCTCACCGATAATGAGCAGCTCCTCTCCCTTCTCCTCGGGCTGGCAGGCTACCAGGCAGGAAAAGCAGGTGATCAGTGCAAGACAAAGCGCCACTACTTTTTTCATATCGTTCCTTTCCGACGCCGGACAAGTGCCGGCAATCTTTGATGGTCAATACCATTATTATAAAATAAACCTCCATCACCGTCAAGCGCATTTTGGACATTTCGCCTTGAATTTTGGGGATGCACGAAAAAGATAACGCAGGTCTTGCTTTTTCCCCTCCGTTATGTTATACTAAAAAAAGCTCGGCGCCACGCGCCATAGAAAGAGAAAAAATAATGAAAATTTTAGCACTGGGAGATATCGTAGGGGAAAAGGCCCTTGCGTATCTGGAAAAAACGCTCTGGCAAAAGCGCCGGGAGCTGGAGGCTGACCTCGTCATCGCCAACGGCGAGAACGTCTGTGACATTCACGGTCTCTCCCCCCGCGCCGCCGACGCGCTGCTTGCCGCCGGGGTAGATCTCATCACCTCCGGCAATCATATTTTTGACCGACGGGATATCCACGCCTACCTACAGGATAGCCCCGCCGTGATCCGCCCCTGTAACTACCCCGGGGAATGCCCCGGCGAGGGCAGCCGCATCATCACCTCCCCGGAGGGCTGGCGGGTGCTGGTGGTGAACGTGTCCGGCTCCGTTTTTATGGATGCCATGAACGATCCCTTCCGCGCCGTGGAGCGGGAACTGCAGCAGAACCGCCGCCGCTACGATGTGGCGGTACTGGATATCCACGCCGAGGCCACCTCGGAAAAGCTGGCCCTGGCCAGATACTTCGATGGGCGCTTCGCCGCCATCTTCGGCACCCACACTCATGTACCCACCGCAGATGCCAGGATCCTGCCAAACGGGTCGGGATATCTCACCGATCTCGGTATGACCGGCCCCGTGGAGAGCATCCTGGGCGTCACGCCTGCCGACGTGATCGAAAAAATGCGCACCCACATGCCCCGCCGCTTCACCGTGGCCGACAGTCCCATCCGTGCCGAGGGCGCCATTTTTGACATTGACCCCGTAACGGGGCGCGCAAACGCGGTTTTGCGCGTGGAATTTTAAGGGGGAGCCTATGGAAAAAGTCAAATTTAAGGGCGGCGCTATGCTGGCACCCGTTCCGCCGGTGATGGTCACCTGCGGCAGCGGTGACAGCGCCAATATCATCACCGTGGCCTGGACGGGCATTCTCAACACCCAGCCCCCCAAGACCTATATTTCGGTGCGCCCCAGTCGCCACTCCCATCATCTCATCAAGGAAAGCGGCGAGTTCGTGCTGAATCTGACTCCCTCCACTCTGGTGCGTGCCGCGGATTTCTGTGGCATGTACACCGGCGCGAAGGTGGATAAATTCGCCAAATGCAAGCTGACCAAGCTCACCGTGGAGGAGGTCTCCGTGCCCCTCATTGCGGAATGTCCCATGTCCCTTTGCTGCCGCGTCACCGACGTCGTGCCACTTGGTACCCACGATATGTTCATTGCGGATATCGTGGCGGTGTATGCGGACGACACCCTGCTGGATGAAAAGGGCAAGCTGCACATGAGCCGCGCAGGCCTCTGCGCCTACGCCCACGGCGAGTACTTCGCCCTGGGGCGCCGCATCGGAGGCTTCGGCTTTTCGGCAAAGAAAAAACGGAAATGACGTGAGGGAGAGGAGGTGCTTTTTGCAAAAAGCACCTCCTCTCCCTCTTTTTTGCCCTCCCGGGCAAAAAATTCACCCTCGCCTCCGCAAAAACCTTAAAAAGGACAAAAGAGTTCATAGCAGATAGCCGCCAAATAAATTGGGAGTTATCTCACCTTGAACACACCGCACAAGATAGCCTTCCCTAGTGGGGTGAAGGCTGAAGAACGCAGCGCGTTCTTTATGGGACACGCCTTTGGCGCTGGATGAGGTGTAGGATGCGCAGCATCCATTGATAGTAAGGAATTACGCCGCCTCCGGCGGCTACACCTCATCAGTCACCTGCGGTGACAGCTTCCCCTCAAGGGGAAGCCTTCCGTAGTAAGTGTGCCTCACCGACAAATCAAAATTATTCGCCCCGTTTGGGGACTTTTTGCTTTACCGGCACCTTTTTCCCCTTCTTTTTTGAAGGTTTTGGGGTGAGGGGTGAGGATATGCTCGCCGGTGGCGAGCATAAGGAGAGGGGAGAGGAACTTTTGCAAAAGTCCCTCTCCCCTCTCCTTCCCGTTCTCTCCTGCGTCCTACCCGCGTAGCGCCGCAAGGGCGGCGGACAGACCACCTACCTCGTCGATGAGGCCGATCTCTACCGCCTCTCTGCCATCCACAATGGTACCCACGTCGGTGGCAAGGGCGTCGGGCTTCATCATCAGTCCCTCCAGCGTGGCCCGCTCCACGCGGGAATTCCGGCAGATAAAATCCAGTATACGGTCCTGCATATCCCGCAGATAGCGATAGGTCTGGGGCGCGCCCACCACCACACCGTTGACCCGAACGGGGTGCAGCGTCATGGTGGCGCTGGGCACAATGAAGGAGCGCTTTGCCGCCACGGCCAGAGGCACGCCGATGGAATGTCCACCGCCCAGCACCAGGCTGACGGTGGGCTTTTTCATGGAGGCGATCAGCTCCGCCAGGGCCAGCCCCGCCTCCACGTCGCCCCCCATGGTATTCAGCACGATCAGCACGCCCCTTGCCGCCGGATCCTCCTCTATGGAAACCAGCATCGGGATCAGATGCTCGTATTTGGTGGCCTTTTGATTCTCGCCCAAAATATAATGCCCCTCCACCTGTCCGATGATGGTCAGCACGCGGATGGCATCGTCACCCGCTCCCACCGTGACGCTGCCGCTTTCCTTGATCTCCTCCGTCACCGCTTCCGCCTTGTTTTTCTCGTTTCCCTCACACATAGCCGCTCCTTTTTTCGTTTTCTTCTTATTCTGCCCAAAATTCTTTCTTTTTTGCATTTACTTTTTGAAAAAAGTATGTTATAATATAGGATGGCGAAAGCCCATTTGAATTTTACTTTACAAAAAGAGGTAAAAAATGGAAAAGAAATTTATCGTGGAAACCTCGGCCCGTCATATTCACGTGACCGCCGAAACGCTTGCCAAGCTCTTTGGCGCTGATGCAGTTCTGCATAACAAAAAGGATCTCTCCCAGCCCGGCCAGTTCGCCTGCGAGGAAAAAGTGACCCTGGTTGGCCCCAAGGGTGAGCTGAAGGTCAGCATTCTCGGCCCCACCCGTCCTGCAGATCAGGTAGAGCTTTCCTTCACCGACGCCCGCGCCCTGGGTCTGAAGGCCGTGCCCGTTAAGGAAAGCGGCGACGTGGCCGGCACCCCCGGTCTCAAGCTGGTTGGCCCTGCCGGTGAGGTTGAGATGGCAGAGGGCACCATCATTGCCAAGCGTCACATTCATATGACCCCCGCCGACGCAGAGCTCTTCGGCGTTGCCGACAAGCAGATCGTTAAGGTGAAGCTGAACACTGCCCGCCCTCTGATCTTTGACGACGTAGTAGTGCGCGTTTCTCCCAAGTTCGCGCTTGCCATGCACATCGATACCGACGAGTGTAACGCTGCCGCCGCCTTCGGTGAGGTATACGGCGAGATCGTGTAAGGAGCTGCCCATGAGAATTCTGTTTCAGGGCGACAGCATCACCGATGCCGGTCGCGACAGACGTGATTTTCATAACCTCGGCAACGGCTACCCCAAGTATGCCGCCGAGCTGATCAAAAAAGAGTATCCCGACGCCGAATTCATCAATCTCGGCATCAGCGGCAACCGCTCCGGTCAGCTTTTCGACCGCAGCACCCCCGATCTCATTGATCTGCAGCCCGACGTGGTCTCCATCCTCATCGGCATCAATGATATCTGGCACCGCCATAACCCCTCCTCCGTCCCCACCACCGACGAGCAGTTTGAGCTGAACTACCGCACCCTGCTCACCGAGATCCGTAAGCGCACCGGCGCCAAGATCATGCTTCTCAGCCCCTTCCTTTTGGATGACGAGGCGAAGGAAGCGTGGAGAGGTGAGGTGAACCGCGCCATTGCCATCGTACGTAAGCTGGCCGCCGAGTTTGCCGACGTTTACGTTCCGCTGGACGAGAAATTCGAGGAGGCGCTGAAGACTCAGCCCGAGCCGAAGTTCTATTCCGCAGACGGCGTGCATCCCAACCCAAACGGCTCCGCCTTCATCGGCGCCCTCTATGCCGAGGCCATCAAGCCTCTGCTGGGCTGATTCCCATTTTGGAGCTTTGCCGGGCAAACCCGGTAGGTTTATACACCAAGTTAATCTAAAAAAGGAGATAAAAACATGAGCAAAGTTAGCCAGTGCCCTTACGCCATGAGCCTTGAAGTGCAAGAGCAGATCAAGGTCAACAAGGGCTGCGACCACGGTCCTGCTCCCCTGCCCGAAGAAGGCAAGTGGATCCAGGCAAAGCAGATTTCCGATATTTCCGCATACACCCACGGTGTGGGATGGTGTGCCCCCCAGCAGGGTGCGTGCAAGCTCTCCCTGAACGTGAAGAATGGCATCATCGAGGAGGCCCTCGTTGAGACCATCGGTTGCTCCGGCATGACCCACTCCGCCGCTATGGCCGCTGAGATCCTGCCCGGCAAGACCATTCTGGAGGCGTTGAACACCGACCTTGTATGTTACGCCATCAACACCGCTATGCGCGAGCTCTTCCTGCAGATCGTGTACGGCCGTTCTCAGTCC